>SHBB01000369.1 GCA_004213565.1 Sandaracinaceae bacterium | reverse complement strand
GTACGCGTTCTACGGCCCCGTCCGGCGGCCCGGCGAGCGCCGTGTGATGGATCGCCCTCAGCAAGGAGGGCGAGATGGCGAGTCGCGCAGAGTGGGCGAAGTGGGTTCGCGGTTGGGACCGTAGCGGCCTGACGGCGGCGGAGTACGCGGAGCAGGAGGGCATTCACCCCGGCACGCTCACGCACTGGAAGTGGAAGCTGCGACGCGACGCCCGTGAGCGGCGGGAGCGGGAGTCGCTGACGGAGTCGGAGACGACGACCTTCCTGGAGGTATCACCGCCCGCGTCGTGGTGGCAGACGAGCGAGCGGATCGAGGTGGTGGTCGGCGACCTCGTCGTGCGCGTGCCGGACGGGTTCGACACCTCGACGCTGCGGCAGGTGATCGACGCGCTCACGGAGGAGGAGGCGTGATCCCGTCGACCACGCGGATCTTCGTCTGCCTGGAGCCGCAGGACATGCGGCGAGGCTTCGATGGGCTGGCTCTCGCGGCGAAAGAGCAGCTCGGCGAGGATCCACAGAGCGGCGCGCTCTTCATCTTCACGAACAAGCGGCGCAATCGCCTGAAGGTTCTCTGGTTCGACCGCAACGGCTACTGCCTGCTCTACAAGAGGCTGCACCACGCTCGCTTCGTGCTCCCCGAGACGCGCGTCGTCGACGCGAAGACGCTCGCGTTCATCATGCGCGGCGTCGAAACTTCGCACGGTCGGGCACTTCGTCGTTGACGCGGGTTCCGTCGATGTACATCAGATGGAGATCGTGGATGACCTCGCCGCGCTGATCCGACGCCTCGAAGAGGTCGAGAAGAAGCAGGCCGCCCTGCAGGCCGAGCGGGACCACTACCACGCGCTCTACCTCGAGATGCTCGAGCGCTGCCGCAAGCTCGAGAAGGGGTTGGTGGGACCCAAGTCGGAGCGGCTCTCGGGCGACGAATCGCAGCTGACGATCGGCGTGCTCGAGACGCTCTTGTCCGAGCGGGACCTCGCCGAGATCGATGAGCTCGCGAAGGCGAACGAGCGGGAGGTCAAGGCGCACAAGCGCAAGAAACCTACGGGACGCAAGCCGCTCCCCGACCACCTCCCCCGCGTCGACATCGAGGTGCTGCCCGAGGAGGTTCAGCGCGAGGGGCTCGACGCGTTCGAGCGCATCGGCGAGGACGTCAGCGAGGTGCTCGAGCGCCGGCCGGCCTCGATGGTGGTCGCACGAATCATCAAGCCGAAGTTCGTTCGCAAGGACCGTGACGAGAAGAAGGGCGTGCTGATGGGCGAGACGCCGGAGCTGCCGATCCCCCGCGGGATGGCCGGTCCCGGCATGCTCGCCGACACGCTCGTGAAGCGGTGGGACGATCACGCGCCGTTGAACCGACTGGAGAGGATCTACGCGCGGGATGGCATCGAGCTGGCGCGCTCCACGGTCTGCCAGTGGCACAGCCAGCTCGTCCCGCTATTCGCGCCGCTGGTGGCGGCGATGAGGCTGGACGCGCTCGAAGCTCCCTACGTATGCGTCGACGCGACCGGGGTGCTCGTGCTGAAGAAGGAGAAGTGCCGCCGCGGGCACTTCTGGGTCCTCGTCGTGCCGCGCCGACATGTCCTCTTCGAGTACACGCGCGAACACAACGGCGCTGCGGTGGACAGCGTCCTCGCGGGCTATCAGGGCTACCTCGTCGTGGACGCGCACGCCGTCTACGACCACCTCTACGCGGACGAGACGGTCACCGAGGTCAACTGCTGGGCTCACGCGCGGAGGTACTTCTTCAAGGCGATGAGCTCGGACCCCGAGCGTGCCCGCGAGGCGCTCGCGCTCATCAACGCATTGTTCCGCGTCGAGAGGTCCATCGCCGACAAGCCGCGCCGTGAGAAGGAGCGCCTGCGCATCAAGCACAGCGAACCGATCGTCGAGCGCTTCTTCTCCTGGTGCGACGCCAAGTGGCCGGAGCTCCTCGAGGACAGCCCCATGTACGACGGCGTCCGCTACGCCCGGAACCAGAGGAAGGGCCTGCAGCGCTTCCTGCACGATGGCCGCCTCCCGCTCGACAACAACATCTCCGAGCGCGAGCTCCGTCGGCAGGCCGTCGGGCGCAAGAACTGGATGTTCCTCGGCAGCGACGAGGGCGGCCAGGTCAACGCCACCTTCACCTCGCTGCTCGCCAGCTGCCGCATGGTCGGCGTCGAGCCCTGGGCCTACCTCCGCGACCTCATGTGCCTGCTGCCGCGCTGGCCCAAGCACCAGGTCCTCGACCTCGCTCCCGTCAACTGGGCCGCCACTGTCGCGCGCGAAGACGTTCAGGCCAAGCTCGCCGCCGACCCCTACCGCGCCCTCACCCTCGGCGACTGAGCCGGCCGCGTCTACCAGGCTCCGCCGGCTTGCGCCACGACGGGTGCGTGGAACGGATACTCTCGGACTGGTCTGAGCGCATCGCGATCGCATCGTCCGGGTCTCCGCGCTCGGCGAGTGGGTCGTCACGGAGCTGGTGTCGGAGGGCGACTCGGAGCTTCCCTACGTCGAGCTCTCCAGCATCCGCTTCGCGTGCGGTGGTCTCGGCACGTGCGGAGGGCCCTCTCGTACCATCTCGCTCGTGCACCTGGACGCGGGGGCCCGGTTCTCGCTGCCGGCGGGGTGGGAGGCCACCCGGCACGACTGGGGCTGGGTCCTCGAGCGAGAGGGGAGCGTCCGCGTGGTGCGACCCTCGCACGACCTGGCTCTCTCCTTCCCCGAGCCAAGCTGTCGTGTCTCGTTCAGCGCGTCGGATCGCCCGCTCGTCGTGGTGCGTTGCGATCAGGGCGGCTCGTACTTCGCGACCCCGTCTGACCGCGTCGACTCGTGGGCCGTGCGGCCGCTCCTGGGGGCGGGCGCGAGCCTCCTCGAGGCCCTCGGACCGAAGGACCGCTCGCTCGTTCGCAGGTCGGGGCTACTCGAGGTCGACGGCGCGTCCATCCGCTGGGTCACTCCCGGCTCGAGCGCGCTGCTCTTGGCCGGGATGGACGAGGTGATCTGGGACGGGGAGGCCCGCGCGTGGCGCCCGGCGCCGGCACCTCGGGAAGGCTGTCTCTCGCCGCGCACGGCGATCGCCTTCGACACGTACGAAGTGATGTCAACGCGATGTGTCC
This sequence comes from Sandaracinaceae bacterium, assembly GCA_004213565.1. Classification (GTDB taxonomy): domain Bacteria; phylum Myxococcota_A; class Polyangia; order Polyangiales; family Sandaracinaceae; genus JAVJQK01. Next base: position 6,897 of record SHBB01000369.1, on the reverse strand, counting down.
GTGGGAGCGCCGATGACGTGCGCCTTCTGGACGTCGAGGGACATGCACTGCTGCGCGGCGAGCGTCCGGTGGCGACGTGCGCTGGGCCTCAGCGCGTCTGGCGGTGGGGGAGCGCGCTCATCCTGCCCGCGCCCATCCTGCCCCGGGGGGCGCCGCCCTGAGCACGGTCAGCGTGCGGAGCCGGCGATGCGGCTCGGGGCCGAGGGCGGAGGGGCGTCGGCGGCCCAGGGGGAGGGGGTGACCATGCGGTGGAGGGCCTCCTCGATGACGGGGCCCCAGCTGACCCACGAGTGGTTGCCGTCGTACTCGAGGCGCTCGTGCGGGACGTCGTTGGCCTCGAGGTGTGCGACGAAGCGGCGCGAGGTGTCGACGATGGGGCCGCGGTCCTGATCGCCCCACGCGACCATGAGGCGCATGCCGTCGAGGTCGTCGGCGTCGGCCCAGCGGAGGAACGGATCGTCGCCGCGCACGCGCTCGCGAGCCTCGGGGCCGTGGGTGGGGCCGAAGATGCGGTCCATCGGGATCATCGGCTGGAACAGCGGGTTGCGCGCGAGGTTGATCATCTGGTCGGTGTCGAGCACCGGCGCGCTGATCATGGTCGCGCTCGCCCAGTCGTGGTGGAGGGCGAAGCGGATGGTGCCGGAGCCGCCCATGGAGACGCCCATCACGTGGCACCACTCGGGGCAGGGGAGGGTCTCGTAGTCGAAGGCCACGCGCGGCACGACCTCCTCCATCACCCAGTCCTCGTAGCCGGCGGAGCCGTCGTACCAGTTGGCCCAGAAGCCGAGCTCGCCCTGGGGCATGACGACGAGCACGCGGGGAATGCGGCCTTCGCGTGTGGCCGCGTCGAGCCGAGCGCTGAGGCCGTGTCGGTCGAAGCTCGCCTCGTCGTCGCCGCCCCCGTGGAGGAAGACCACCAGCGGGAGGCGCTCGCCGCGCACGTAGCCGGGGGGCGTGTAGACGGCGTAGCGCATCGCGCGCCCGTTCATGGCGGAGCTCGGCAGGGTGTCGTAGGCGAGGCGCCGCTCGAAGCCGTCGGCGCCGCAGGCGGTCAGCAGCGCGAGCGCGAGCCCGGTTCGGATGAAGCTCCCCACGGAGCACAGCTAGGGCCGGAGCGCCCCTCCCGCCAGATCAGCGCCTCTTCTTCAGCCCGAGGAGGACTGCGCGAGGCGCTCCTTCTCGGCCGCGCGGATCACCCCCGCGAAGAGCAGCGCGATGAGGGGCCCGGCGAGCGTGGTGGCGAAGATGATCGTCCACATCAGCTCGGTGTTGCGGGCGCCGGACTCGGGGGAGTACGCCGCGATCAAGAAGCCGCTCATGACGCCGACGAGCGGCTTGGCCGCGAACATGGGCAGCTGGGTGAGGCCCATGTAGCTCGCCTCGCGGCCCGGGGGCGCCATGACGGCGACGTACTCGTAGAGCCGTGGGGACCAGAGCGCCTCGCCGAAGCTGAGGACGATGATGAACAGGATGGGCCCGGCGACGCGGTAGTCGAGCCAGTCGCCGAAGAGCGGGGAGAGCGTCGTCTCGGCGAGGCCCTCGAGCGGGTGCTGCACGACCATACACAGCACCGACGCGGCGGTGATGAAGGAGCCGGTCATGATGACCGACCACGCGCTGAGTCGGCTCGTCATCGAGCCGATCACGGGCGTGATGAAGATGATGAGCAGGGGGTTGAGGGACCAATAGGCGGCCTGCGGCGTGTCGCGGCCGAACTCGCGGATCATGTACGTCGGCCAGGTGGAGTGCGCGTGCACGAAGATGGCGCGGACGAGGACGAGCACGCAGATGAACAGCAGGTAGGCCCAGAAGGTCTTCTCCTGGAAGAGGCCCACGCCGATCTTCGCCGCCTGGTTGAGCACCGCGCGGGCGCCCGTCCCGCCGCCGGGGAGCGCGGGCTTCTTCTCCTCGCGGAGGGTGCGGAGGAGCAGCAGGGAGATCACGGCCAGTCCGGCCGCGACGGCGAAGATCATCTCGTAGCCGCTCAGACCGAAGGGGGCTGCGGGGAGCTCGCGCCCGAGCGCCTCCGCTTCGGCCGCGGCGCGGATCAGATCCACGTCGCCGCTCGTCCAGTACTCGAAGTCGCGCCCGCCCGTGACCATGCGGCCGAACGCGCGCACCGCCTCGTCGCTGTGCACGACGACCTTCTCGGGCGGGAACTGCTCGATGAGCGACTCGGTGAGCGCGGAGCGGGCGGCCTCGGGGGCGGGGCCGACGCCGTCGATCACCTCGCCTGGGCGGATCACGCGGCCGAGGAGCGAGATGCGGAGCCAGCTCACCACGTGGTTGGCGATGAACGCGCCGAGGTTCATCACGACGTAGAAGATCGAGTAGGCGAACGCGCGGATCTTCGCCGGCGCGTGCGTCTTGATGGCGGCGGTCATCACCGGCTTCATCGAGGCGACCGCCCACGCGCTGATGATGAGCCCGGTGAGAGGGAGGACCGCGACCTCGGAGCCGAGCAGCATCGCGCGGCCGACCACCGCGGTCAGCGCGGCGATGATGAGCGCCTTCCGCTGGCCCATCGCGTCGGCGACGAAGCCGGCGAGGAAGGTCAGGAGCGAGACGACCGTGCCCCACGTGCCGAAGATGAGCCCGCTCATCTCGTCCGAGAAGCGCAGGTCGTCGTGGAGGTAGAGGATCAGGATCGCGAGGACCGCGAAGTACGAGATGCTCTCGAGGAGCTTCACCGCGTAGATGATCCAGAGGTCACGCGGCGCGGCGAGCAGCTCGCGGAAGTCCTCGGCCATCCCGCGCATGAGGGGGCGCTTTACTTCGGCCATGCGCGGCGGACCATAGTGCGGTGGCGTCAGCCGATCTACCCTCGCCCGGGTGAAGAAGGCGGACATCGTCGCGGCGGCGCGCGCGCAGATTCGGCGGGATCTCGAGCGCACGCGGGCGCGGGCGGAGGAGACGCGGCAGGCGGCCACCCACGAGGAGGCGCGGCCCGAGAACGACAAGGACACGCGGGGGCTCGAGGCGAGCTACCTCGCGCGCGGGCAAGCCATGCGCGCGGAGGAGCTGGAGGAGGCGGACGGCCGCCTGCGCTTCCTCGCCCTGCGTGACTACGGCCCGGACGACCCCATCGGCCTCGCGGCGCTCATCACCGTCGAGGTCGACGAGGACGAGCGCCTCTACTTCCTCTCGCCGGTCAGCGGCGGCCTCGAGGTCGCGGTTGACGGCCAGCGCGTCCAGCTCATCACCCCCGCGTCCCCCGTCGGCCGGGCCCTTGTCGACAAGCTCGAAGGCGATGAGCTCGACCTCCGCCTCGCCGGCCGCACCCGCACCCTCACCATCACCAAACTGAGCTAAGGGGACGGTGTTCGGTTGTTAAGTTCTCGTCGGAATCTTTGCGTACCCGCAATCGGTGGTATGCACGTTTTGCGCACCACAAGTTAACAACCGAACACCGTCCCCATATCCCTGAGCGGGGAGGTCCTGGGCCGGGTCAGACCGGGCAGGGGATGTCGGTGCTGCGCCAGGCGCCGTCGGTGCAGGTGAGGCTCGCCTGGGTGCCGAGGGTGCACGTGCCGTAGTCGCAGGTGAGGCCCTCGTCGGCGCAGTAATCGCCGGCGTTCGGGGTCCGGCGCGGGCAGCGCGAGTCGGGGGGCGGCATGGTGCAGTCCCACATGGCGGTGCCGCCGCAGGGGCCGCCGAAGCAGTTCGTGCAACCGCACGCGGTCTCGCCGTACTCGCAGTACGCGCCGACCATGCCGTCACAGGTGTCGACCGCGCCGGGCATCTCCGGCGGGCAGGCGCTCATGTCCAGCGGGGCGCAGTCGGGCATCTCCACCGTCCAGCCCGCGTCGGTGCACTCGGCCCGGTCACGGCACGCGAGCCGCGGGTCGTCGCCGTAGGTGCAGACCAGGCCCGGCATGCCGCACGACGCGCCCGCGCTCGGCAGCGCGCCAGGGCACGGTCCCGCGGGGCCGGCGTCGGTCTCCACGCCGCCGTCCGCGCCGCCGTCCCCTACGTCCGCGTCACCGACCTCGGCGTCGTCAGTCACGCCTCCATCCCCGCCCGCGTCGGTCTCGACGGGGCCCGCGTCCATGCCCACCCGCCCCGAGTCCTCGGGCGCGGCCTCGCCATCACAACCCCACGCCAGCACGAGCACCAGACAAGCCAAGACTCTCATCGCGAACCTCCGGGTCCAGGGTGCGCAATCCTCCGCTGTCGATGCAAGAAAGGCTCGGCCGTTGTTCCGGGTGCCGCGGCGCAGTACATGAGCCCTGCCATGACCGACCGACCGTTCGACATCGTCCTCTGGGGCGCCACCGGGTTCACGGGCCGCCTCGTCGCCGAGTACCTCGTGAAGCACCACCTCGACGACGGCCTGAAGCTCGCGCTCGCCGGCCGCAACGAGAAGAAGCTCGAGGAGATCCGCGCCGGGCTCGGCCCGAAGGCGAAGGACCTCCCGCTGCTCCTCGGCGACAGCTTCGACGAGGAGGCGCTCAGCTCGATCGCGCAGCGCGCCACGGTGGTCTGCACCACGGTCGGCCCCTACGCGAAGTACGGCGAAGCCCTCGTCGACGCCTGCGTCCGCCACGGCACGCACTACTGCGATCTCACCGGCGAGACGCAGTTCATCCGGCGCATGGTCGACCGCCACCACGAGGCGGCCAAGAGGTCCGGCGCGCGCATCGTGCACTGCTGCGGCTTCGACTCGATCCCCAGCGATCTCGGTACCTGGATGATGCAAGAAGAGATGCATCGCAGGCACGGCGTCTACGCCAAGGAGGTGCGCTTCTACGCGGGCGAGAGCAAGGGCGGGTTCAGCGGCGGGACCCTCGCCAGCATGCTGAACCTGATGGAGGAGATCCGGCGCGACCCGAGCCTGCGAAAGGTCGTCGGGCACCCCTACGCGCTCAACCCCGAGGGCGAGCGCGAGGGCCCGGACGGCTCCGATCCGATGGGCGTCGAGAAGGACCCCTACGTCGATCAGTGGACGGGCCCGTTCGTCATGGCCGCCATCAACACGCGCGTGGTGCGCCGCTCACACGCGCTCCGCGGCTACCCGTGGGGCAAGGGCTTCCGCTACTCCGAGCGCATGACCTTCGGGAGCGGGGCCAAGGGCAGCGTGGCCGCGGCGGCGGTCGCGGGGGGCATGGCGGCGTTCCTGGGCGCCGCGAGCGTCGAGGTGGGGCGCAAGGTCCTGTCCAGGTTGCTCCCTCCCGGCGAAGGGCCCGACGCGAAGGCGCGCGAGGAGGGCTTCTTCAAGATCCGCTTCGTCGCGATCGCCGACACGGACGCGGGCGAGGTCGAGCTTCGCGGGCTGGTGGTCGGCCAGAACGACCCCGGCTACGGCGAGACCTCCAAGATGCTCGGCGAGGCCGCGGTGTGCCTCGCCAAGGACCCGCTCGACAGCGAGCCCGGGGTGACGACGCCGTCGGTCGCGATGGGTCCGCACCTCATCGAGCGCCTCCGCGCGGCCGGCATGACCTTCGAGGTCAAAGACTGATCACGATCTTGCCGCGCGCGCGCCCCGTCTCGCTGTAGGCGTGCGCGGCGGCGATCTCTTCGAGCGGGAAGGTCCGGTCGATCACCGCGCGGATCGCCCCCGCCTCGATGCGCCGCGTGATCTGCGCGAGGAGCTCCCCGCTGCTCTCCCGCAGGACGTGGTGCACGCCGACGCCGCGCGCCCAGCCCCGCAGCGTGACGCTCGCGAGCTGCCCCACCGCGATGGGCGCGCCGAGCACCACGCCGTACTTCTTCGTCGCGGCCGGGAAGCCGCCGATCATCGTGCTCAGGTGGCCGCCGCGCTTCAGCGCCTTCAGCGACCGGTCGCGGGTCTCCCCGCCCAGCGCGTCGAGCACGAAGTCTTGCTTCTCGAGGACCTCCTCGAACTTCTCCGCGCGGTAGTCCACGTGCCGGTCGGCCCCCAGCCCGAGGACCAGCTCCGCGTTGGCCTCGCTGCAAGTCGTGGCCACCTCCGCGCCCAGATCCTTGGCGAGCTGGATCGCGAACGTCCCCACCCCGCCCGAGCCCGCGTGGATCAGCGCCCGGTCCCCGCGCTTCAGCCGCCCCTTCACCACGAGCGCGTCCCACGCGGTCAGCCCCACGAGCGGGATCGACGCCGCCTCCTCGTGGCTCAGGTTCCTCGGCTTGCGAGCCGCGACCCGCTCGTCGACCGCGAGCTGCTCCGCGTAGCACCCGGGGCGACGGTGGGTCGGCGAGCCGTAGACCTCGTCCCCGACGCGGAAGCGCGTGACGTCTCTGCCGACCGCCACGACCTCCCCGCTGAAGTCGAGCCCGAGCGTCCACGGCAGGCGGTAGTGGATCAGCGCGCGCTGGCCGCCGCTCCGGATCTTCACGTCGACCGGGTTCACGCTCGAGGCGCGCACCTGCACGAGCAGATCGCGTGGGCCGGGCTCGGGAGGCGGGACGTCGTCCACCTGCAGAACCTCGGGCGGACCGTAGCGATGAATCCGAGCGGCGCGCATGCGCGGCGAGGGTACGACCGGTGCCGTCCTCGCGCACCGGAAACCCGCCGCGATTGTCGGCCTGGGGCAGCGGCGTGACTGCGGCCAGTGAAACGAAAAAAAGCGCCCGCGGCTCCGTAACGAGCGGGCCGTGGCGGCATAGGGCCCGGTTGGAGATGCCCATGGACCTCGACGCGTGCAGCGACGAAGCGCTGATGGCGGCCTATCTGTGCGGCGATCAGGCCGCGCACCGCGCGCTCTTCGACCGCCTGGCCCCGCAGCTGACCGCCTCGATCCGGCGACACCTGAAGGACGACGCGGACGCCGAGGACGTGCTCCAGCGGACCTTCCTCGCCGTGCACCGCGCCCGCCACGACTTCCGGGCTGGGGCCAAGGTCCGGCCCTGGGTGTTCACCATCGCGATGAACCTGGTCCGCGACACCTTCCGGCGGCGCAAGCGCCAGCGCGAGAGCCCGCT
>SHBB01000368.1 GCA_004213565.1 Sandaracinaceae bacterium | reverse complement strand
TTCCGCTTCCGCTTCCGCTTCCGCTTCCGCTTCCGCTTCCGCGGTTGCGTCCGCTTCCGCTTCGGAGGGCGCCTCCTCGCTCTGGGCGAGGGTGGGGCCCGGGATCGCGAGCAGCAGGGCGGCTGCGATCCCGAGCGCCGAGAGGCGCCATGTGGAGAAGAGGTGGTTCATCGCGCTGCTCACGGCTGGGCGCCGAAGCCGAGGTGCCAGGTCAGCAGGCGAACCAGGTCGAGGCTGTCGATGTATCCGTCGAGCTCGCGGGCCGCGGGCGCGTCGCCGAGGCGGGCGCGATCCTGGAGGACCACCGCGCGCTCGAGGAGCTGCGCGCCGACCCCGTGCTCGACCTCACCGTCGTGGTAGCTCACCGCGACGTAGGTCAGGCCGCTGTTCTCGTCGGTGAACTCGACGAGGGGGAGCGACGGGTCGACCTCGATCTCCTCGGCGCCGCCGCGCACCCAGATGCGCGAGCGGTTGAGGAACTGCTGGTCGTAGGTCTGCGGGATGAGGGCCATGCCGTAGACCGCGGCGTAGAGCTGGATGGAGAACGACGCGTTCGGGTCGATCGGGTCGCCGGGCATGTCGCCCTGCTCGACCTGCAGCGCGTCGGGGAAGACCAGCGTGCCGCCCTGGACGCGCGGGGCCACCGTCTGCCAGTCCTCGCTGAGCACGCCGCCGAAGAAGCGCGTCATCGAGGGGCCGAAGGAGCTCGCGAAGCTGATCTGGTAGCGCCGGATGTCCGAGTCGGTGTCGCGACCGATGAAGTAGGTCGTCGGGTCGGTGAGCACCTGGAGCGCCAGGACCTTGTCGTAGAAGTAGCCGACTCGCTCGAGCTGATCGAACCAGTAGTAGCCGGCGTCGAAGTCCCAGGTGGTCTCGAGCGCGCGGCCGTCGAAGCCGTCCACGCGCACCTCGCCGCCGCCGCTCATCATCGCGCGGGTGCCGTCGGCGCGGGTGGTCATGGAGTAGCCACCCGGCTCGGGCGTCGTGATGACGCGCATCAGCGTCTGGTAGGAGGCGCCGACCGCGGCGGTGAAGCCGCCGAAGCCACGCTCGGCCGTCCAGAACTCCTCCGCGCCCGGGAGGTCACCGAAGACGTCGTCGACGATGCCGCGCCAGAGCACGTAGGACTGGTTCGCGCGCTGCAGCTTGTTGAAGTAGCGCCCGTGGATCCGGTTGGCGGTCGAGCTGACGTTGAAGCCGATGCGGCCGCGCCGGAAGTTGTTGAAGATGTAGTAGTTCCAGTAGCTGTCGATGACGCTCTGGACGCTCTCGTAGTGGTCCGCGCCCGCGTCGTAGCGGTAGCAGCCCGGGCTGAGGTCGGCCTGCTCGTCCGAGCAGAAGCGGTAGGGGACCATCACGCGGCCCTCTGCGTCGTGCGAGTCGAAGTCGATGCCGCTGCGCGCGAGGATGCCGCCGGGGCTGAGCGTGTCGTAGTCGACGTCAGCGCGCGCCTGCAAGCCTTCGTGACCTCCCGCGAGGGCGAGGTACTCGGTGTAGGGGTAGGCCGACAGCTCGCTGCCGAAGCCCGTGGCGAGCGTGATCGGCATCGGCCAGCCCGCGTTCTGGATCATCGCGAGCCACGCCATCTCGTCGGTGTTGGGCACCGCCGTGAAGACCTCGACCAGGTCGCCGTAGCCCATCTTGATGGCCGCGTGGTCGTAGTGACCGAGGCCGTGCGCGTCGGAGACGAGGAAGTTGTGGCCGTAGTCCATGACCGTCGAGTACGCGTACTCGTTGATCCGGCCGTCGACCTCGGCGCTGGTCATCGGGTCCCAGTTGCGGGGCCGCATGTTGCCGTCGTCGCGGAGCTGCCAGTACTCGGGGTGGTAGTTCATCGAGTCGGCGGAGCCGCTGAAGTTGTGGCGCAGGCCCACCGTGTGACCCACCTCGTGCAGCGCGAGGCCGCTGAGGATGGGGTGGCGCAGCATCTCTTGCACCTTGTCGTAGTCGATGCCGCCGCCCGGCGCGCTGACGTCGTACTCGACGCCCGCCCACACGATCGGCTCACCGGCCGCCGCCGAGCGCTGCACGGTGCGCGCGAGGCCGAGGAGCCCCTCGTCCGCGAACTCGCCCCAGTCGATGCCGGCGCCGAGCTGCAGCTGCGCGCGGGCGCGCTCGAGCGCGGCGCGCTGACTCGGGCTCATGCCGCGCAGCGGCGAGGCCGCCTCGAGCACGGAGTCGTCGACCGGCATGTCCGGGTCGATGCCCGCCATCATGCGCGCGTCGCGCGTGGTGAGCATCTGCTCGATGGGGGTGCCGACCAGGCGGTCGAGCGCGCCCGCGCCGTCCTCGCCCCGGCCGAAGGTGTCGTTGCGGTGCATGCGCTCGCGCGCCTCGGCCACCGCCTGCATCGCCTCGCCCGGGTCGCGCGGGGCGCTCCCGTGCGCGTGGCCGCCGTGGATCCAATCGAAGTCCATCGCCGCCTCGATGCGCTCGAGGTCGTCGGGGCGGACGTCGACGATGCTCTCGGCGCCGTCTCCGCCGCGGCCCGTGCCCGCGGTCATGTTCTGGAACCAGGCGTCGACCGGCGCGCCGCTCGAGATCTCGGCCTCCGTGAGGTCGCCGTTGAGCAGGCGCAGGATGTCGCGGCCCTGGGCGCTGAGCGAGTCGACGCCCGCGCCGTAGAGGAACGCGGTGCCGGCGATGATCTCACCGGTGATCGGGTCGGCCGCGCTCGGGCCGTAGCCCAGGGGGCTGGCGCGGTGCGGCTCGTTGACCCAGCCGAGGAGCGAGTAGCGGAGGTCGCCGATGCGGGCGACGGTGCCCTCGGGGCCACACGCCTCGGGCGCGCCGGCCGGGACCGGGCTCGGGCAGACCACGTACATCTCCTGGTGGTCGGCGCGAGCGCGCTCGGCCGCGCAGTCGCTGCCGCCGGTCTGGTTGCACTCGTTCTCGCGGAGCGAGGCGACGGTGCCGACGAAGGTCGCGTTCCACTCCGCCTCGAGCATCTCCATCTCCGGCATGAGCTCGGCGGGGAAGTTCTCGGACAGGTGGTAGACGACCGGCTGCGTCTCGCGGTCGCGGAACGGGATCGTGCAGGCGCCTTCGATCTCTCTCGCGTCCGTCAGGCGACGCTCCGCGCGCCCGAGGTCGATGTCGCAGCGCGAGCCGCGGCCGTCGTCACACTGCGCGTCGGTCGTGCAGCGCATCAGCTCGCCCGCCTCGTCGCGCCGGTGGCTCTCGGTCCAGAGGTTGTGACGGTTGACGAAGCGGTAGCGCGCGGGCTCGACCAGACCGTAGGAGCGGTCGTAGCCGGGGCGCTCGGTGATGAAGTAGCCGAAGCGGTCCATCCGGTCGCCGCTGTAGACGGTCGGCTCGTAGTCGTGCGTCGGGTCGACGCGCACGAAGCTGTTGCGGACCGTGATCTCGCTCGCCGCGCAGTCCGCGGGGTAGCCGTCGAAGATCTGGAAGAGGAAGCAGCTCGGGAGCGGCCCGAGGCCGGGGATGTTCGTCGTCGTCGGCCGCACGAACATCTTGTTCGTCAGCTCCATGTACGCGAAGCCCGGCTCCTCCTCGTCCTCGCTGATGCGCTCGAAGCGCGGCGCGTTGGCGGGGTCGTCGTTCTCCTGCACGTGCCAGGCGACCGGCTCCATCTCGAGCCCGTTGAAGTAGCGGGCGAGCATGAGGAAGTTCGGGTTGCTGACGAGGTTCGTCGACCAGTCGACGCGCATGAACTCGCGCTCGTACCAGGGCCGGTCCGTCGAGTTCTCGACGATGACGTTGAACTCCTCGCCGGTGACCGTGTTGTACTCGCGGCGGATGTCGAAGTGGCTCTCGATCGCGTACATCGCGACCGGGGCGCCGGCCGTCTCCGAGGTGCCGTTGATGCCCTCGGGGTCCGAGCCCGCGATCGCCTCGTAGGCGCGGCGCGCGACGAGGAAGTCCTCCTGAACCTCCCAGACGATCCGCTCGAGCTCGCCCGACTCACCGACGAACGTGAAGTCCGTCGTGTACGGGGTGTCGACGACCGTCTGCAAGAAGTAGAACTCGGCGCCGTCGAGATCCGCCTTGCGGGTCACGTTCGGCTGCACGCGGTTCACGGCGTCCTGCGCTTCCACGCAGCCGACCAACAGGGTCAGCGCCGTCATCCAAAGCCACGCTCGGTTTCTCATCGTTCCTCCAACCAGGGGTGGTCGGGCGCTCGACCGCGCCGCGACGGCGGCCCAAGAAGCAAGAAGCGTGCGCTAGGCCCCAGAGCCCACGAAAATGGGGGTCTCCGCCGTTCCGTCACCGAATCGAAACGGCGATTACGGCCGTCTCCGAAACGCGCGTGACGGTGCGGATGGGGCTACAGTCCGCCGGGATGCGGCGCGAGAACATCGAGGTGGCGGGCCGGCGGGTGGAGCACCTGCGGCTCGAACGAGAGGGCCCTCCGCTCGTGCTCCTGCACGGCGCGGGGGCGAACGCCGAGGTGTGGCGGCCGGTGTGCGCGAAGACGCACGGGTTCGATCTCGCGGCGCCTTCTCTCCCGGGCCGAGGTGAGTCGGAAGGCGCGCCGCCGGCCACGGCAGCGGAGGCCGCAGACGGGCTCGAGCGCTACCTCGACGCGCTCGGCGTGGAGGCGCCCATCCTGCTCGGGCACTCCTACGGGGGCGCCGTCGCGATCGAGCTGGCGCTCCGGGGGCGGGCGCAGGGGCTTGTGCTCGTCGCCACGGGGGCGCGCCTCCGGGTCCACCCCGCCGTGATCGCGGCGGCGGAGGCAGCGGTGTCGGACGGCGCGCCGATGTCCGCCGCCCTCGCGTTCGGGTCCGGGGTCGACTCCTCGACCGTCGCCGCCTACGAGGACGCCGCGTCGCGCACCCCCCCGGCGGCCGCGCTGGCCGACTGGCGCGCCTGCGACGCCTTCGACCGCATGGACGCATTGTCGGAGGTGCGCGCCCCGGCGCTGGTGATCGCGGGCGAGGACGACGCGCTCACGCCGCCGAAGTTCCACGCGTTCCTCGCCGAGCGGCTGCCGCGGGCGCAGCTCGAGCGGATCGCGGGGGCGGGACACATGCTGCCCTGGTCGCACACGGAGCGGCTCGCGCGGATGCTGCGAACGTGGGCTGCGGGCGTGACCTGATCGCGGAAGAGGGGTAGAACCGCGCTGATGAAGGTTCGCGACCGGATCTTGGTGATCACCGACCTGTTCCTCGGCGCGCTGTGGGCCGACGAGGAGTTCACCGAGGACGAGCAGCGGGCGGTGCGCAAGCTGCTCGCCGACTTGATGCTCTGCACCCCCGACGACCTGCCGACGAACGTCGAGGATCGCATCGCGGGCTTCGACCCGCTGACGTTCGACCTCGAGGGCGCCACCAAGGACTTCGAGGCCGATCCCCCCATGGCGAAGCGTCGCCTGCTCGAGCTCGTGGGCAAGATGGTCGACGCGGACGGCGTGATGGACATGAAGGAGGACGAGTACCTCCGCCGTCTCGCGAAGTGCCTGGACATGGACTACGACGAGTACTCCGATCTCGTGCTCGACTACGAGATCGAGGAGCTCCGCGAGAGCTTCGAGGCGCTGCGGACGCCGCCTCCCCCGATGGTCGCGAGCGACGGTCGGAGCTCCCGGCCGCCCCCGCCGCCCATCGTCGACGAGATCGCCGCGCCCAACGTCGGCGTCGGCGCGCTCCCGCCGCCTCCGCCGCTGGTCGACCGCGACGACGAGTGAGCCTCCACGCGGCGCGGGTTGCGCGCACTTTGGACTGCGTCTAACTGTGGCTGGTCAGAGACACGGAGGGACGATGAAGACGCTGCGATGGACGATCGCGCTCGGCGCGCTGCTGGCGCTCGGTGCGTGCGACGACGAGTCGGAGGCCTCCACGGAGACCGAGACGCCCGCCGGAGAGGAGACGGCCCCGGCCGAGGAGCGCCCCCTGCGTGAGGTCGTCGGGACCACCTTCGAGGCGATCCCCGAGGACGCCACCGCGTCCATCGACCGCGACAAGATGCTGCTCGGCCGCCGGCTGTACCACGACCCGGCGCTCTCCGGAGACGGCAGCATCTCCTGCGCGACGTGCCACATGCTCTCGCACGGCGGCGCGGAGCCGCGGCGCAGCTCCACCGGCATCCGCGGTCAGATCGGCCCGATCAACTCCCCGACCGTGCTCAACTCGGTCTACAACTTCCGGCAGTTCTGGGACGGCCGCGCGGCGGACCTCGCCGAGCAGGCGGCGGGCCCGGTGAGCAACCCCATCGAGATGGGCGGCGACTGGCCGGTGATCCTCGAGCGGCTCCAGGAGGACGACGAGTACCCCGCGGCCTTCACCGCCGCCTACGGCGAAGAGGGCATCACGCAGGAGAACGTCATCGACGCGATCGTGCAGTACGAGAGCTACCTCGTGACGCCGTCGCCCTTCGATCGCTGGCTGCGCGGCGACGACGACGCGCTGACCGAGCAGCAGCAGCGCGGCCTGCGCGCCTTCATGACCACGGGCTGCCAGGCCTGCCACTCCGGGCGCAACCTGGGCGGCGCGAGCTACCAGAAGCTCGGCGCGGTGCACGACTACTTCGAGCGGCGCGGCGGGCGCATGACCGAGGCGGATCACGGCCGCTTCAACGTCACGCAGGAGGAGGGCGACCGGCACATGTTCAAGGTGCCGACCCTGCGCAACGTGGCGCTCACGGCGCCCTACTTCCACGACGGCCACGAGGCGAACCTCGCGGGCGCGGTCCGGACCATGGCCTACGTGCAGCTCGGCCAGGAGCTGACCGACGCGCAGGTGGCCGACATCGTCGCCTTCCTCGGCGCGCTGAGCGGCGAGATCCCCGCCGACGCCTACATGCCCGGCGCGGCCGGCAGCGAGGCGGCGACGACCCCGGGCGAGCCCGACGCGGAGGACGTCGTCGAGGCGCACCCCGCCGCGCCGACCGGCGCCACCGAAGACGACGCGGATCGCGACGAAGCGGCCGAGTGACGCGCGCCTGACGTGACACCTCGCCCGACGTGACACCTCGCCCGACGTGACACCTTCCGAGCGCTGGCGTACGCTGGCGCGCGCAATGTGGCTTTCCAGAACAGGCGCCGCGGCGGTCTCCGCGGTGCTCTGCTCTCTCCTGGGCCCGTACGGCCTCGCGCGCGCGGAGCCGCTCCGCTTCGGCCCCGCGGTGCGCGTGGACAATCCAGTCTCCGTCGCGGGATCGGGGCCGGCGCCGAGCCACGTCACGCCGGTCGACGGCCTCTTCTTCGTGCACGGGGGAGGGCTCGGCTACCGCATCGGGGCGGGTGGCCGCGCGCTGGATCTGGCGCCGTTCCCCATCCCGGAGGGCGCCGTCTCGTGCGGTCGCGGGGATGTCGGGCCGAGCGTATGTGTCGCCGTGGACGGCTGGCGCCTGCGCCGCTTCGCGCTCGACGGCGTTCCGCTGGCGGCGGTCTCCTGGCTCGAGGGCGCGTCGATCTTGGGCGGATGGCTGACCGACCGCTGGATGATCTTCCGGGGCGGGGAGGCGCTCCGCTGGTTCGCGCTCGGGGCGGACGGCGTCGTGCGCGATGACACGCACGGATCGACCGCCCTCGCGACCTCGGCGGACGCGGTGGCCTGCGCCGCGGGGGAGTGCCTCGTGGTCTACCGGGACACCTCGAGTCGCCCGGAGTCGTTGCGGGGAGGCTACGTGCGCGCGGACGGTGTGCACGCGTGGTTCGGCTTCGAGATCAGCGACACGATGACGGGCCCGGGGGACTACGCGGTGGGGGTCGTCGACGAGGGCCACGTCGTGAGCCAGCGGGCGACTGGGGAGCTCCGCGCGGTGCGGGTCGGTGACCGCGCCAGCCCCGGCCCTCCGGTCGTGGACGGATCGTCGATCCGGCTCGCGACCGACGCGCTGGCGCATCCGGCCTGCCATGGGGCGAGCTGCTTGGTGGTCGCGCACGGCTCGACGGAAGCGGGGGACGCGCTGATCGCGCGTCAGCTGGGAGGGGACGGGGTCCTGGGACCCGAGACGGTGTCGACGCTGCTCGGGGCCATCCCCGACGACCTCGCCGTCGGCTGCGAGGCTCTCCGCTGCCTCATCACCTGGTCCGAGGGGCCGGAGCGCGTCTTCCACCACCTGGTCGTGGACCGGGCGGGGGAGCCGCTGGACGGGGGGCCCGTGCGTCCCATCCTCGAAGGGAACGGGCAAGCCGTGGTCGCGCTGGCGGCGGGAGCGAGCAGCGAGCTGGTCGTCGTGAGCGACGAGCGCGGCGTTGGCGCCAGCTTGCGCGCGAGCCGGGTGAGTGACGCGGGCTCGCTCGACACGGTCAGCCTTCCGCTCGGTGAGGGCGCCGGTCCCGCGGGCGCGGCCTTCGCGCGGGGCGACTTCGGGGTGGTGTGGGCAGAGGCGGAGGGTCTGCGCTTCGTGCGCTTCGCGGAGACGGGGCCAGCCTCGGTGTCGCCGGTCTCGATCTCCACGGCTGCCTCCGCGTCGGCGCTGGCCTTGACGGCCAGCGGCGACGACTTCTTCCTGGCCTGGGTGGAGCCCGGGCAGCTGCTGGGCGCGCGCGTGACCGAGGACGGCTTGGTCGGAGCACCCACGACGCTTCGCATCGGCGATGTGCTGGCGGTAGACGCGAGCGCGTCCGCCGAGGGGATCTGGATCGCCTGGACCGAGCGGGACGCGTCCAGCGCGCCGGAGGTCTGGGCGCAGCGTCTGGACCTCGACGGCGTCGCTCGAGGCGAAGCGATCCCGGTCGGAGGGGCCGACGCCGGCCGAGCCCGGATCGCCGCCGCCCACGATGGCGCGCTCGTCGTCTGGACGGAGACCCGCGCCACCGAGACCGCGGTCCGCGCGGCGCGGGTGGTGGAGGCGGAGGTCCTGGACGCCGACGGCCTCGCGATCCGGGAAGCGCTGGATGTGCTGGCCACCGCGCCGGCCGTGACGTTCGACGGCGAGGCCTTCGTGGTGGTCTGGGAGGAGCGGACGCGGGGGGAGGCGCGGACGCCCCGAGGGCCTCCCTACCTCGCGGCGCGACGCGTCGCGCTCGACGGCACGACGCGGGCACTGACGAGGCTCGGGCCGCGCGAGTCTCCTTGTCCTCCGGAGGTCACCTCGCGAGGAGGGAGCGCCCGCGTGGCCACCTGCGCCTTCGACGCAGCCCCGGCCGTCCGCGCGCGCCGCGCGGAGGTGATCCCCATCGTCGTCGAGGTCGAGCTCGCCGGTGCCTGTGAGCGGGACGCCGACTGCGCGAGCCGCCACTGCGTCGCGGGGCGCTGCTGCGATCGGGCCTGCGGCGGGGCGTGCGAGGCCTGCACCGCGGCGGGGATCTGCGCGCTCCGCCCCCCGGAGACCGTGTGTCGTCCGGCGGTGGACGCGTGCGACCTCGCCGAGCGCTGCACGGGCGAGCGCGCCTCGTGTCCGTTCGATCGTCGGGGCGTGTGTCCGCCAGCCGTCGACGCCGGCGGCGCGGAAGACTCGGGGGCGACGCCCGGCCCGGCGCCAGGCCCGACCCGAGGGTGCGCTTGTCGCGCTTCGGGAGCGGGTGACGGCGCCCCCGCGTTCCTGGCGTGGCTCGCGATCGTCTCGTTCGCGCGCGCGGCTCGCCGTCGCGGCTGATCGTCTCGGAGGGCTGGCCCGGAGCGGCTGCCGCAGCCCCACGTGCGCGCTGCGTCGCCTCTGGCGCGAGGCCGGCTCACTCGCGGAACGCGGTGTGTCCGGAGTCCGCGCCGCAGGCGTGACCGGAGCGCAGCGCGTAGTCGCCGGCGTCGGGGTCGACGAAGACGCTCGCCGGGTCGTCGGAGACCACCACGACGGAGCGGGACTCGAGGCCGAAGAGAGACCGGCCCTCGGCGAGGTCGTGGTGCTGGACGCGGCCCTCGGAGGGGTAGCGCGCCGCGTACTGGAAGCCCGCGTCGGGGACGACGAAGCAGTTGTCGTCGCTCTCGTAGCGCAGCAGCTTGGACTCGCTCGGCGGCACGTCCTCCCGCAGCTTGAGCCACGCGCCGCTGTCCCAGTTGGCCGTCGCGGCCACGCTCGGCAGGCCGAACACGAGGTTGTGTCGCAGCACGCGCCCCTCGCCGTGGCCCGAGGAGAGCATCGTGCCTTCCAGCCCGACGAAGGTGTTGTACTCGAGCGTGAGCATGTG
>SHBB01000367.1 GCA_004213565.1 Sandaracinaceae bacterium | reverse complement strand
CGGGCGGGGCGACCGGCTCGGGCGGGCCTGCGTCCTCGGGCGTGCCCGCGTCCTCGGCGCCTGCGTCCTCGCCTCCGCCGTCCTGCACACCCGCGTCGAGCCCGCCGCCATCCGAGGCGCCCCCGTCCGAGAGGTCGCCCCCGTCGCCGGCGGGGCCGCCGTCCGGGCCCGCGCCGCCGCCGCAGCCGAGGGCGAGGCCCGCCGCCGCGGCGGCCGTGGTCTGAAGGAACGCACGTCGTCCGTGCGCTGGCTTGGGCGTGGAGCCCTCGCCGTCGTCTCGTTCGTCCGCCACCCGACCATTTCACCGGCTCCACGTTTCGCGTCAACCCCGGGGCACCGTTATGATCGCCGCGTGACGCGCGTCCTCGCCTTCCTCCTGCTCTTCGCCGTCGGCTGCAACTGCACCCCCGGGCGCGTCGGCCGGCTCCTGCCCGACGGCGCGCTGCAGCGCCCGCCCGACTCCGGCGTGGTCGCTCGGCGTGACGGCGGGGAGGGCGGCGTCGTCGACATGGACGGCGCGGTGACCGGCGACGGCGCGGTCGACATGGACGCCACCGTCCCCTTCGACGCCGGCCCGCCCCGGTTCGAGCTCGACTGCGACGACGGCGTCGATCAGGACGGTGACGGTCGCACCGACTGCGAGGACGAGGACTGCGAGGGTGCGGCGTGCGACGCGAGCGGCGCGCTCCTGTGCGAAGAGCGCATGTGCGGCGGCTGCACCGAGACGGTCGAGGCTTCGTGCGGAGATGGCGTCGACGAGGACTGCGACGGGATGCGCGACTGCGCCGATCCCGACTGCGACGGCGTGGTCTGCGGCCCGGGTGACGTGACCTGCGGCGGCGGCGCGTGCCCCTGCGCGAGCGGCTTCGAGGAGGCGCTCTGCGGCGACGGCACCGACGACGACTGCGACGGGCTCGTCGACTGCGCCGACTCCGACTGCCTCGGCCGTTCGTGCGGCGCGATGGGCGTGGTGTGTCTGCCCGGCGGCGAGTGCGGGTGCGGCGGGTCGATGGAGCTCTGCCAGGGCTTCGACGACGACTGCAGCGGCACCGCCGACGAGGGCTGCCCGGTGGGCGTGGGGCAGTGCTGCGGCGCGACGGCCGGCTCGTTCGGCGGGAGCATGGGCACCGCGTGGTTCGACGCGTGCCCGATGGGCGCGGCGCTGATCGGCCTCGCCGGCCGCGAGGGCCCTCGCCTCGAGCAGCTGCAGCCGATCTGCGCGGCGCTCGTGTTCGAGGAGGACACCAGCACGCGGCCCGAGCACACCTTCCGCGTCCGCCGCGGGGCGCCCATCTTCGGCGCGCAGCACGGCGCGGCGGGGGCCACCACCTTCGACGAGCGCTGTCCGGGCGACGAGATCGCGATCGGCCTGAGCGGCAGCGCCGACGACCAGTTCGTCGACCGCGTCTCGCTCCGGTGCGGCCGGGTCTCCATCGCGCGGAGCCGGAGCTTCAACTGGCAGCTCACCGTGACGCCGACCGGCTCGACCACGCCGCGCGGCGCGGCGGGCATCGGAGAGACCTTCACCGCCACCTGCGCGACCGGCTCGGTGATCATGGCCCTCGACGGACGCGAGAGCACGCGGGTCAACCGCCTCGGCGCGTCCTGTCAGCGGCTTCAGCTCTCGCTCCGGTGAAGCGCTGAGGCTCGCCCGCGATGCCTCCTGCGCTGGCGGGGGGTCAGCTGCCGGCGAGCCCGGCCGCGAACATGAACGCGATGCCCCAGGCGGCGGCGAGGGTCAGGAGCCACTGGGTGTGAACGGGTTGGAACTGCATGTCCCGGTTCACAGCGAGCGCCGTGCCAGCCCAGCGGACGCGCCGCGCGTGCGTCGGCGCGTGCGGCATCACGCCTCGCCGGGGCGCGCTGGGTGTCACTGGTTCATCAGGATGGCGGCCCCGAAGAGGCCGCCGTAGAGGATCATCAGGCCGGCCATCACGATCCCCATCAGCACGCTCAGCACGGTCGAGACGATCGAGACGACCAGGCCCACGACCGTCGCGTCCCGTCCGTGCGCGGGGAGCTGCCCGGCTTGGATGGCGCGCAGATCACGCCGCGCCATCACGATGGCGGGCACGCTCAAGAAGAGCGAGATGAGCCCGACCGGGCCACAGAACGAGCAGCCGATGAAGAGCGCCATCAGGCTGCTGAAGCCGAGGACCAGGATCACGACGCTGCGGTCGACGCCCTGCCCCGGAGGCGGCGGCCCCGGAGGCGAGCCGGGCGCCTGACCGGGTGGCTGACCGAACGGGGCCGGGGGCCCGGCGGGCGGGGCGCCCCAGCCACCCCCCTGCTGTTGCGGATGCCAGCTCACGGCGATCAGTCTACGCTCTTTGCCATGGCGACGCAGCCTCCGCTCACGCTCCGGCTCCGCGAGCCGGCGCTCCGGCGCGCCGACGGGCTCTTCTACCTGCTGAAGGCGCGGCTGGGGAAGGTGCGCCCGGAGGTCTTCGCGGCGTTCGCGTTCAAGAACGACGAGCGCAGCTTCGCGCGTCGGCTCCTCGAGCGTCACCCGCGCTACTGGCTCTTCCGCACGAACCAGCAGCGCTTCTGTGGGGACTTCCTCGCGGTCGACATGGCCAGCCCCGACGTCGCGTCCCGGCGCGTGCTCGCGATCGATCTGAAGCTGGGCAAGGACGTGGTCGAGGGCGGCGGCGGGGCGGGCAACTCGTTCACGCAGCTC
Organism: Sandaracinaceae bacterium; assembly: GCA_004213565.1. Taxonomy (GTDB): domain Bacteria; phylum Myxococcota_A; class Polyangia; order Polyangiales; family Sandaracinaceae; genus JAVJQK01. Next base: position 7,410 of record SHBB01000367.1, on the reverse strand, counting down.
GACGCGGCCGTGGCCGACGTCGCGCGCCGCCTCGGTGTCATCTCGCCGGACGCGGCGCCGTTGCGCTTGACCGGCGACGCGTCGTCACTGCTCGCGCACCTCGGCTGAGGACGCGCACCCGCACGACGCGGCGGCGATGCGCTCCCGGGCCGCGCCGCAGCGGGCGGCGGAGTCGGTGCAGCGCCCCGCGAAGTCCCGGCTCCGAGGGTGTCGATCGGCGATGGCGCAGATGCGCTCGCTCAGATCGCAGATGGAGCCGCCGAGGTCGCACGCGGCCTCGCAATCGGGCTCGGGGCGCGCGAGCACGGTCTCGAGGTCGTCGGTGAGCGAGATCTGCTCGCCCTCGAGCTCCGCCGGGCTCTCACGCTCCGGGGTGACCGTCGTCGGCTCCCCGACCATGCTCGCGCCTCCGCAGCCGGCGTAGCCGAAGAGGAGCAGGGCGAGCGCGGCGCGTGCGCGGCTCATCGCTCGCTCCCGAGCGCCGCCTCGAGGAGCGCCTCCTGGATGGCGATGGCGCGGGCGTAGTCGTCGGCCGCCTCGCGGTCTCGGCCGGCCGCCTCGTGGATGCGGCCGCGGGTGATGATGAGGTTCGCGGTGAACACGTCGTCTGCCTCTCCGAGCTCGAGCCCTGCCTGTCCGAGCTCGAGCCCTTGCGCCGCGAAGCGCATCGCGCGCTCCGTGTCGCCGCGCGCGAGGTGGATCCGCGCGACGCGGTCGCACGCATCCTGACGTACCACCCGGGCGTCTCGTTCAGCCACTCCGTCCGGGACCGGGCGGGCGAGCAGGGCGCCCAGCCGCCGCAGGGCCGCCTCGTCGTCGCCCTGGGTGAGCGCCTCCGTGGCCGCGGCGCTGTCGGCGCGCGACGCGCTCACCCACGCGCGCGGCGCGCCGTCGTCGCAGCCGGACGCGAGCAGCAGGAGCAGCAACAGCGGCGAGAGCGTCTTCATCGCGCGCCGTATCGCTCCTCGAGCGACGCGTACACGGCGCCGCGGTAGTCGTCCATCTCCGCCTCGAACGCGTCGTCGGCGTCCTCGCCGCCGCTCGCCCGGGCCATCTGCGCCCGGAGCAGGGCCAGGTCCGGGCTGGGCAACGCGGTGGGGGCGGCCTCTCCGCCCGGACGCAGCCAGACGAAGAGCAGGAGCGCGGCCGCGAGCCCGACGGCGCCGAGGAGCCATCGCCAGTCTCGCCTCGGCTCGGGTCGCGCCGCCGCCCGGTCGGCGATCCGGTCGGCCACGCTCAGCACGTCGCCCAGGATCGCCTCGGAGCGATCGGGGGAGAGCGCGCCGCCGTCGCGCTGGTAGCGGAGCAAGGCCGCCGTCTGGAGCGCGTCCTCCGGCAGGCCCCCTTCGGCGCTCCCGCGATCGAGCGCGCGGGCCAAGGCCTCGGCCTCCTGCTGTTCGTCCGCGCCGATCTCTTCTTCGTCGCTCATGCGTGCTCCCTGGTGCTCGTCGGAGGAGGCGTGGGCGCGGCGTCCACGAACGCCTCCCACTCCTTGCGAAACGCGCGCAGCGCGCGCAGCAGCACCACGTCGAAGGTGCCGATCTTCACGTCCAGCCCCGCCGCGCACTCCTCGCGGCTCCGGTCCTCGAAGAAGCGAAGCGAGATGGCGCGCGCGTACCGCGGGTTGATCCGCTCGAGCACCGCGCTGACCGTCTCTCTCAGCATCGCGAGCTGCTCGGCCTCCGCCAGCTCCTTCTCGGGGCGCGGCGCGCTGGGGCGCAGCGGGGCCAGCAGCTCCTCGAAGCTCGTCAGCGCGCGCCGGGTGCGGGCTTTGACGCGGTGCATGTCGGTCGCCTCGTTGGTCGCGATCCGGCTCAGCCAGAAGTAGAAGGACGTGCCTCGATCGTCGTAGCGGTCGAGCTTCTCGAGGGCCTTGCGGAAGGTCTCGCTCAGCGCGTCCTCCGCCGCCTGTCGGTTGCCGAGCTTGGGCATCAACACACGCGCGAAGAGGCGCGGCGCGAAGGCACGGTAGAGCTCCGCCACCGCCTCGCGTTCTCCGCGCCGCGTGCGCGCGAGCAGGTCGCGCTCTCGCGCGAGCCACTCCTTCGATGTGAAGTCGAGCTCCAATCCAGCGTCCGAATGAAGGTCCGGGCTACCGCATGCGCGGCGGCGAAGGAAGCCTCATCCCTCGACGTCCACGCGGATGCGGGCCCGGAGCCGACGCGGAGGCTGGCCGGTGTGCCGTGCGAGCGCCTCGGCGAAGTCCTCGAGCATGCCGAGGTCACGGGCCAGCTCCCGATCCGCGGGCCGCGCCGCGCTCACCGCGCCGACCACCGCGCGGACCCGGTCCAACCGCTCCTGCGCTTCGCCGTGCTGCCCCGCCCCGGCCAGCTCCGAGACGCGGCGCAGATCGCGCGCCATCCACGCCACCGCGGAGTTCCGCGCCACCGTGCCCTCGGCCACGTCGGAGACCACGAAGACGGGCGCGTCGTTCTCGAGGCGCGTCGGCTCGTGGGAGCGCATGTCGGTGAAGTCGAGGGTGAAGCGGCCCACCGTCGGCGTGCGGTCGAGCGGGTCGACCCCGCGGAGCGTCCAGAGCACGGTGCGGTGCTGGGTGGCGCCGAGCCGCCCCACGTCGGCCTGCCAGTGCGCGCCACGCGGCTCGGACGCGGCGCCCTCCACCCGGACGACCTCGACCCCCGGGGCCGGGGTGAAGGTCAGGTGCACGCCGTCCGCGACGTCCTCGAGCATGCCGTGCACCTCGCGCTCGAAGACGCGGGTGATCTCCTGTGGCGAGTCGAGGAAGTAGTGGTTGCCGCGCCCCTGCTCGCTCATCTCGACGAGCACGTCGTCGCGGTGATCGAGCCCGACGCCGATCGCGCTCAGGCGGATGCCCTCCGCGTCGCCGCGCGCGGCCCAGCCCGCGATGCGCTGCATGTCGGTGTCGCCGACATTCGCCACCGCGTCGGTCAGCAGCACCACCCGGCGCAGGTGCGAGGCCGGCTGCTGCGCGAGCGCCGCGTAGCCCACCTGGAGCCCGTGTGAGAGGTTGGTGGCGCCGCGGGGCTGGAGCCGATCGATCGCGGCGTGCAGCCGCGCGCCCTCCTGCACGCTCGTCACGGGCAGGATCACCTCGGCGTAGTCGTCGAACGCGGTGACCCCGACGCGGTCCCGCGGGTCGAGCTGGTCGACGAGCCGGTGCAGCGCCTGTCGCACGTAGGTCATCTTGTCGCTCTCTCGCATGGAGCCCGAGCGGTCGACGATGAACATCATCGCCATGGGCGGCCGCACGTCGGGGTTGCGGCCCCGCACCACGGTCTGGACGACGAACAGGGGCTCGCTCGACTCGGCCGCCCACGCGGCCCGCGCGCCCTCGACGCTGATGCCCGCGGCGTGGGGGGCGGGGTCGGCGACCGCCTCCGGGTAGTCGGCGAGGAAGTCGTCGACGCGGATCTCGGCCGGCCGGGGCAGCAGACCGTGGGACGCGACGTACCGGGTTCGAGCGCGGCTGGCGTAGGCTCCGCCGCAGGCGACGAGGCTGCACGCGAGGAGAGCGAGGGACAGGTGGCGGTGAGAGAGCATCAGAACCTCCGGGCTGTGTTCGGGGCTCCAACGCGGCTTCGCGGCGTGGCTTACACCTGCCTGGCGATCTTTCTCTGCATCGCCTGCGATGGGGCCGAGCCGGGGGCGCAGAGGGAGACGGCGGTGCTGCGCGCGCGTCACCCGAGCGGGGTGCCGCTGCATCCGCGTGACGGGGCCCGGGAGGTCAGCGGGAGGCTGCCCGACGGGGCCAGGGTGGAGATCCTGGGGCGGGGGAGCGCGGGCTGGCTGGAGGTGAGGGGAGAAGGAGAGAGAGGCTGGATCAGCCCGCGGTACGTGGTCGAGACGGGTGTGGGGGAGGCCCGATCCGCTTCCGAGTCCGCTTCCGCTTCCGCTTCCGCTCCCGCTCCCGCTTCCGCCCCCGCTTCCGCTCCCGCTTCCGCTCCCGCTCCCGCTCCCGCCCCCGCTCCCGCTCCCGCTCCCGCTCCCGCTCCCGCTTCCGCTCCCGCTCCCGCTTCCGAGTCCGCCTCCGCGACCGAGTCCGCTTCCGCGACCGAGTCCGCCTCCGCGACCGAGTCCGAGTCCGCCTCCGCTTCCGAGTCCGGTTCCGCTTCCGCTCCGGAGTCCGCTTCCGAGCTGGCTGGGGCAGGTGCGCTGCGGCCTGTCTCGGCGGCTGCCTGGCGCTCGGCCGCCGACTGTCGGGAGGTGCTGCGGGGGGCGGGGGAGGAGCGAGAGGAGCGGCGGGCGGGGATCGCGACCTGGAACTTGCGCTGGTTTCCGGACGGATCGGGCGACGGAGATACGTCGCGGGCGACCGACGTGGCATGGATGGCCTGCGCGATGGCGAGCCTCGGCGTGGACGCGATCGCGGTGCAGGAAGTGTTGCAGCACGCGAGCGGGCGCGCGGCGATGGCGGAGCTGAGGCGGCAGCTCGACGCGCTCACGGGCGGGCGATGGGTGGCGCACCTCGATCGTTGCCCGCGAGACGGCCGACAGCACGTGGGATGGCTCGTGAACGAAGCCCGGGTGCGCGTCTCGCACGTCACGCAGCTCGACGCGCTCAACCCGCTCGGCGGCTGCACGGGGCACCTCCGCCCGGGGCTCGCGCTCTACCTCGAGTGGCCGGGGGGACCCGACCTCCACGCCGTCAGCGTGCACCTCGACTCGGGCACGGCCGCGCGCGATCACCGGCACCGCGCGGCGAGCCTCGCCGCGATCGAGCGAGCCACGCGCGCGCTGCGGCCGCGTGACGCGGACGTGGTGGTGCTCGGGGACCTCAACACGATGGGACGGGAGGCGCCGCGGCTGCGCGCCGGGGACGAGCTCGCCGACGTCGACGCGCTCCTGGCCGGGCTGCAGCCCGCGTGGCGGCGCGTCCCGAGCGAGGTGCCGTGCACGGAGCTCTGGAGGGGCGGCGCGAGCCACCTCGACCACGTCCTGGTCAGCGCCTCGACGCGGGAGCTGACCGGGTCAGCGCGCGTGCACGGGATCTGTGGGCTGGGGCGATGCGGGCGACCGCGCGGGAGAGCGGCGGCGCTGGAGCGGCTGAGCGATCACTGCCCGCTCGTGGTGGCGCTGACGGCCGAGGACCGAGACTGACGCTCTCTCAGCTCGAGACGGGGATGCCGCCGAGGGAGGTGCGCAGGCGCGCCGCGAAGGCGTCCAGGCGATCCTGGTACATCGTCGGGGTCATGCCGTCGGGGACACGCGCGCAGGAGCTGCCGTCGACGCGGCCGCTCAGGGGCGCGCGCTCGCAGGTGCGGAGGTCCATCGCGACCGTGACGTCGCTCGCGCCTTCGCGAACGCTCAGCGTGATGAGGTAGCGGGTCACCCACGTGGTGCCGTCGCTGTTGCGCCCGGTGTCCTCCCAGGGCGTCTCGACGATGCCCGCGCGCGTGTCGACCCGGTCGGGGGTCATGCCCTGCGTGGCCAGCGCGCGCTCCAGGTCCGCGACCTCGATCTGCTGGTCGGGCACGAAGAAGCTCGACGGCGTCAGCTGGGAGACGCAGCCGAAGAGGAAGCAGGCGAGCAGGGCGGGCGAGCGGCGAATGCAGCGCATGGGAGTCCCCGAGGTTGGTGGAGGCGAGCCGAGGCACGCTTCCTACGCGCTGGGCCGACGCGGCGCCACGCGACGTCACTCGCTCTCGTCCCCCAGCACCTCCGACAGGCTCTCGGCGTCCCACCCTCCGAAGGGGGAGATGTCGACGCGGTAGGCCATCGGGTCGAGCTCGTACTCTCCCCATCTCGGCGCGTGCGGCTCGGGCGCGGGGAGCGGCTCCCACGGCATCTCCGCGCGTTCCTGCATGGCGCGCTCGAGGGAAGACGCGGCCGGCGCGGGTCGCGGCGGGGATCCGAGCCCGCTCGTCACGGCGACCGCGCCCGTGACCGCGGCTGCGGCGGCGCCGAGCACGGTCAGCCGTCGGCGGTGACGGCGGCGGCCGGGGCCGCAGTCGGCGGTGAGCAGCCTGCCGTCCTTGCGCCGGAAGAGGCGCGCGCAGAGGGTCCCCTCGTTCTGGAGGACCAGACGCGTCGCCTCGAGCGCGGTGAGCCCGGCGAAGTCGTAGACCTTGCGATCGCACAGGCCGCACTCGCGGACCGCGCCGTCGCCGACCATGCCGGCCCAGGGCGCGGGGCAGGAATGGGCGCCGCGGGCCCCGTGCACGACGAAGCGCGCGAGCGCGTGTCGCTGTTCGTCGAGGCGCGCCGCGACGTGGGCTAGCTCCGCCTCGAGGGCCTCGCGCCGGGGAGTGGTGGCGCTCGCGATGTCGCGGCGCAAGGCGTCGCGTCGCATGCGCAGGGCGTCGATCTCGTGTCGGAATGTCATCGGCCCTGGGACACGCGAGCTGGGGCGAGGTTCCGTGCGACACGATCGGCGTCGGTCGTGGCGTCTCGTCACGCATCCATCCGCGGGATCGACGCGGGAGAGGCCTGGAACGGACCCTGCGCTGACGTCTCGCATGACCCGACATCTCCTCTCCGCGTCGCTGATCGCCGCCCTCTTCGCGGGGCCCGCGCTCGCGCAGACGCCGCCACCTCCGGGCCAGCTGCGCGTCGACCTCGAGGCCACCGTCGAGTCGGACGACGACGCGGTCTTTCGGTGGACGCTCGACCCGGCGGAGGAGGCGACGTGCACGCTCGACGCCGACGGTGACGGCATCTTCGAGCACAGCGTCGAGGACTGCGACGCCAATCGATCGCTGCGGCACAGCTACGACGAGGAGGGCACGTACCACGCGATCCTCGTGGCCCGGACCCACGACGGCCGCTCGGGCCAGGCCACGGTGACCGTCACGATCGACTGACGCGCCGCGCGCAAGTCAGGGGGTGACGCAGCCGCACCCGCACGCCTCGTCGATCGGCGTCGCCCCGTCGGGGCAGCGGTAGGTCAGCGCCGCGCACTCCCGCACGTCGAACGAGATGTAGTCGACGCCCGGCGCGCTCGGGTCGGGGCAGGCGCCGGGGTCGGCGAGGCAGCCGCAGCCGCAGTCGTCCTCGAAGGGGCTCCACCCGGCCTCGCAGTGGGGCACGCCCGCGAGCGCGCACTGCTCGGGGTCGCGCAGCTGGTAGTCCGCGCCCGGGCGCGCGTCGCCCGTGCAGGCCGGCTCCGCGGGGCGGCAACCGCAGCCGCACGCGTCGCTGAACTGCACGGCGCCTTCGTCGCAGAGGAAGTCGCCGATGAGCGCGCACATGTCGGGGTCGTGGCTCTCGTAGCGGACGCCCGGCTCCGACGGATCGGGGCACGCGGGCGCGTCGCCGATGCAGCCGCAGCCGCACGCGTCGTCGAAGGTCGTCTCGCCTTCCTCGCACATGAAGAGCGCCGCGGCGCACGTCCCCGGATCGGCGGAGACATAGCGCACGGCGGGGTCGGTCGGGTCGGGGCACGCGCTCGCTTCCCCGATGCAGCCGCAGCCGCATTCGTCGGAGAAGAGC
>SHBB01000366.1 GCA_004213565.1 Sandaracinaceae bacterium | reverse complement strand
CGAAGCCGACTCCGAGCCCGGACGAGAGCTCGAGGCCGACGCCGAGGTGATCGTCGAGGAAGAACAGCGCGCCCGTGAGCCCGGCGCGGAGCTCCGCGAGATCAGGCGAGGTGGCCCACAGGCGGGGCCCGATCCGGAGCCCCACCACGAGCATCGGCTCCGGCGACGCAGCAGCAGGAGCGGCCGGCTGCGCTGCGGGTCGCTCGCGGGCCACGGGCGGACTGTGAGCGGGATCGATCGCGGTGCGCCGGAGCCAGGTCTTGAGGCTGAGCGCCACCGAGGCCGCGGCCGCCGCGTCATGGGGCGGCGGCGCCACCGGTCGCGCGATCGCCGAGCCCGTGCGGGCGTCGTAGATCCACAGCTCGGCGCCCTCGATCCAGCACACCACGACGGCGCCCGTGGTCTCCGCCGCGGCCGCGCCGCGTGCTGCGCCCCGCGCCTCGATCGCGGGGACGATCCGCACCTCGGTCCCCCACGGCTCGAGCGCCGTCCGCACCGCGTCGGCGAGCTCCCCATCGGGCTCGAGCAGCGCGAGGGTCTGCGCCTGCGCGCTCACCGGGAGCGCCGACGAGGCCAGCGCGGCGAGCATGAGGAGGATCCGGTTCACGCGCGGCCTACCTATCCCCCGCGGGGGCCCGCCTGCAACCCACGCGGCCGCGGCGCTACGGAGCCACGCCGAAGAGCGCCGCGAAGTTCTCCTCGAGCTGCGCCTTGACCGCCTCGAGGGGCTCCTTCCACAGCTCCGCCGCGAACTCGGCGGTGCCCGCGACGTTGGCCGGCTCGTTGTCCTTCTCGCGATCGGGCCCGAGGTAGGGGCAGTCGGTCTCGAGCAGGATCTTGTCGCGCGGGAGGGTCTCGAGCATGCGCGTGAAGGCCTCGTTGCGGCGCACGTTCGCGGGGATGCTGAGCCAGTGGCCGTGATCCGCGATCTGACGCGCGAGCTTCACGCGGCTGCCGAAGCAGTGCCAGTCGACCCGCGTGGCGCCCATCTCCTTCAGCACCTCGAACGCGCGGCGCTCGCGCTTGCGGGTGTGGATGATGATGGCCTTGTCGGCCTCCATCGCGATGGCCACGAGCCGCCGGAAGACGTCCTCCTGCTTCTCCCAGAGCGCCTCGGGCACCCAGTAGCCGTCGAGCCCGATCTCTCCCACCGCGAAGGCGTCCTCGACGTGGTCCCGCACCCAGGCGACGCCCTCTTCGGCCGAGACGGGCGGGACGTCGCGCGGGTAGTCGACGCCCATCGCCTCCATGTCCTGGAGCACGGTGTCGACCGGGTAGAAGCCGAAGCACGGCTTGACGATCGGGTGCGCGGCGGCGACGCGCGCGACCGCCTCGTTGTCCTGTGGGTTGAGCCCGTTGGCGAGGATGGTGGTGACGCCCGCCGCCTCCGCGTTGGCGAGGATCTCGTCCTGCCGCGGCGCGAGCTTCGGGTGCGTCACGTGCGCGTGTACGTCGAACCAGCCCATGGCGGGCGGTGTATCAGGACTCCAGCTCGAGCGCCGGCTCGGTCTCGTCCTTCTTCGAGCCCTGCTTCGCGCTGGCCTGTCGCGCGCGCAAGAACGTGAACATGCCCGCGGCCACCGCGAGGAAGGTCCCTCCGAGGATGAGCCACAGGCCGAGCGCGGTCTTCTGGAAGAAGAAGAGGACCACCGTCACCACGCCGTAGCCGACGAGGCTCAGGCCGAGGATCGCGGCCACGATGCCCGACCAGCGGAAGCCCAAAAATCCCACCGCCGTCAGCGCGAGGCCGAACACCGGGATGGCGAGCAAGAGCCAGCGCTGCGTGTCTCCGACCAGCGCGCGGATGGTCGGCTCGCCGTCGGTCACGAGGTTCATGCCGCTGATCTCCCGGAGCAGCACGGTCTCGCCCCCCGCCGCCGGCAGCTCGATGCGCAGCCACGGGAGGAAGAAGCCGACCACGAGCAGGAGCCCCGCGGTGCCGAGCAGGATCCGCAGCGCCATGTGCGGCGCGCCGCTCTGCGCGGGCGGGAGCGGCGCCTTCTCCTTCGCGGCGCCGGCTTCGATCTCGACTGCCTCGATCTCGCGGGACGATTCGTCGGCCATGCGCTCGGATGGTAGCACGCGGCACGCTGCGCTATGTCGAGCGCCATGCCGTTGGATCCGGAGCTGCTGGAGGAGGCCTTCTACCTGCCGGAGGGCCTGATGATCGACGAGGTGCTCGAGGTCGACGAGGCCGAGAGCCTCGTGCGCGTGCGCATGCCGACGCACGACGCGCTGCCCCTGACGAACCTGCAGCGAGTGCACCCCGAGCGTCACCCGCGCCACGTGTCGGGCGGCCTCATCGTGCACATGACGGGCGTCGCCGGGATGGTGCACGCCCACTACGTCTTCGGGCTGCGTCACTCCGAGGGCTGGGTCGGATACGGGGGCGCGATCCACAAGGGGCGCTTCAAGAACCTCGCGCCGCCCGGCGAGCCCATCGAGATCACCTGCCGCGCCACCCGCGTCCGCCGCCGGGAGCGGTCGCTCATGGCGCGCTACGACCTGCGCTTCGTGCAGGGCGACAAGGAGATCTACGAGGGCGACCAGACCGCGATGTGGGTGAAGGTGGAGGCGTGACCGTCGAGCGCGTGAAGCTGCGCGTGGAGACGCGCGGGCGCGGCACCCTGGACATCACCCGCCGGGTGCAGGAGGCCGTCGCGCAGAGCGGCGTGGCGGAGGGGCTCTGCACGATCTTCGTGCACCACACGAGCGCGTCCGTGATCATCTGCGAGAACGCCGACCCCGACGTGCGCCGCGACCTCGACGCCTTCTTCGCGCGGCTGGTGCCCGACGGCGACCCGCTCTTCGTGCACACCGCGGAGGGGCCCGACGACATGCCGAGCCACGTGCGCAGTGTGCTGACCGCGACCTCGATCGGCGTGCCCGTCGCCGACGGCCGCTGCGATCTCGGCACCTGGCAGGGCATCTACCTCTACGAGCACCGCACCCACCCGCACACCCGATCGGTGAGCGTGGTCGTGCAGGGCGCGTGACGGCGAGGTCCGACTCTCGGCTTGACCCGCCGCTCCGAGGTGTTATGGAATGATCGTTCATTCCGGCGCTGCTCATTCGGGCGCTGCTCATTCCGGCAGGTCATGGCGAAGGACGACAAACGAGAGCGGATCCTGGACGCGGCGCTGGCGCTGTTCGCCGAGCGTGGCTTCCACGGCACGGCGGTCCCGCTCGTGGCCAAGGCCGCCGAGGTGGGGGCCGGGACCATCTACCGCTACTTCGAGAGCAAGGAGCGGCTGGTGAACGAGCTCTACCGGCGCGAGAAGCAGCGGGTCGTCGAGCACGTGCTGCGCGCCCTGCCGACCGCGGACTCGCCCCGCGCCCAGTTCCACAGCTTCTTCCGGTCGATCATCGGCTTCGCGCTGGAGAACCGGGCGTCTTTCACGTTCCTGGAGCACCATCACCACGCCCCGTACATGGACACGGAGAGCCGCGCGCTCGAGGAGCGCACCGTCATGCTGGCGCTCTCGTTTTTGGCCGAGACGGCCAAGCAGCGCATCACCAAGCCGGTCGCGCCCGAGGTGCTGATGGCGGTGGTGTGGGGGGCGATCGTGCGGCTCCTGAAGGAGACCTGGGACGGGCACGTGAGCCTCGACGAGGCCACGCTGGACCAGGCCGAGGACGTGCTGTGGGAGGCCGTGCGCCTCTGAGCACCTATTTTTTTGCCGAGACTCGGAACGAATGTTCATTCCGCATCGGCAACAGGGAGGGAGAGACCAATGGCTGAGCAGAAGAAGACCGTCCTCATCACGGGGGCGACCTCGGGCATCGGGCGCGACGCCGCCCATCACCTCGCGGCCCGCGGATACCGGGTGATCGCGACCGGGCGCAACGCGCGCGCGCTGGCGGAGCTGGCCGAGGCGGGGCTGATCGCGCTCCGGCTGGACGTGACCGACCCGGAGTCGATCGAGGCGGTCCGCCGGGAGGTCGACGCGATCACCGACGGCGCGGGGCTGTACGCGCTCGTCAACAACGCGGGCTACGGCCTCGTCGGGCCGCTCGAGATGCTGAGCGACGCGGACGTCCGGGCGCAGTTCGAGACGAACGTCTTCGGGCTGCTCGCGGTCACGCGCGCGTTCCTGCCCGCGATGCGGGAGCGCGGCGCGGGGCGCATCGTCAACATCAGCAGCGTGGGCGGCCGCATCACCTTCCCGCTCGGCGGCGCGTACCACGCGACCAAGTACGCGGTGGAGGCGATGAGCGACGCGCTGCGCATGGAGGTCCGCCAGTTCGGGATCGAGGTCGTGCTCATCGAGCCGGGCTACATCGACACCGGGTTCACCCAGACTACGCTGGACACGCTCGCCCCCTACCGCGAGCCGGGCTCCCCGTACGCGGCCAGCCTCGCGCTCGCCGACGGCGCGGACGAGAAGCTGGCCCCCTTCGCGGCCAGGCCCCGCGCCGTGTCGCGAGCCATCGAGAAGGCCATCGCCCGCCGCTACCCGCGCGCTCGATACGTCGCGCCCGCCATCAACGCGCTCGGCCCGTGGATGCGCATCCTGATCCCGACGCGGCTGCTGGACTGGGTCTTCCGGCGCGTCGCGGGGCTCGTGCCGCGGAGTCAGCCGCGCGCGCTGCCCGGTCCGAGCGGCGCCTGAGGGGAAAAAGAGGGTCGGCACACGAACGAGGCGGCGCTACCCTGTGTGAACGGGAGGCGCGAGGGCGAGGGCCGCCGCTCCCCCGCTTGCTTGCCAACCCTCGGAGAGGACCTCTTCCTGACATGAAGCTCGGACCGGGCGCCAAAACGGTCCTGATGCTCGCTGGCGTGGTCATCGTCGTCGCCGGCTTGAAGCTCGCGGCGTCGATGTTCGTGCCGCTCGTGACCGCCGTCTTCATCACGGTCGTCTCGATGCCCGTGGTCCGCGCGTTGACCGCGCGACGCGTGCCGCGCTGGGCCGCCATCATGCTCGCCGTGTTGCTCGACCTGACGATCCTCGTCGGGGTGGGCGCGCTGGTCGGGGGCTCGCTCAACGAATTCTACGAGCGCGTCCCCTACTACCAGGAGCGCATGGCCGCTCTGACCCTCGACGCGGCGCGGTGGGTCGACCACCACGGCCTCCACATCGACGCCGATCGCATCGGGCAGGCGGTCGACCAGGTCGGGCTGATGTCGCTCGTCGCCGACCTCTTCCAGCGCCTGACGTCGCTCGTCTCGAAGGCGCTCCTCGTCGCGCTCCTCGTGCTCTTCATGCTCTTCGAGTCGGGGCCCTGGCGCATCAAGCTCGCGTACGTGCTGCACAGCCCCACGCAGGATCTCCCGCGCTTCGCGGTCGCCACCAAGGAGGTGCAGACGTACCTCGTGGTCAAGAGCGGGCTGAGCGTCGTGACGGGCGGGCTCTGCGGCGGCTGGGTGGCCATCTGCGGGGTCGACTTCCCCCTCCTCTGGGGTCTGCTCGCCTTCCTGCTCAACTACATCCCGACCCTCGGCATGTTCATCGCCACCATCCCCCCGGTGGTCGTGGCGCTCGTCCAGTTCGGGCCCGGCTCCGCGCTCCTGGTCCTGGCGGGCTACGGGGTCATCAACTTCACGCTCGGCAACCTGGTCGAGCCCCGCGTCATGGGGCGCGCGCTCGGCCTGTCGCCCCTCGTGGTCTTCACCTCGATGGTCTTCTGGGGCTGGCTCTGGGGGCCGGTCGGCGCGCTGCTCGCCGTGCCCCTCACGATGACGATCAAGATCGTCATGGCCAACACGGAGGACCTGCGCTGGGCCGCCGTGCTCCTCGGGAGCGCAGAGTGGTTTGCGCAGAAGAGGCAGGAGTGGGAGGATCCGTTCGAGGTGGAGCGGCGCCGCTCGCTGCCGCCGCCCCCGCCGACGCCCGAGATGGAGATCGAGAGAGAGACGGTGGTCCTCGACGGCGCGACGCGAGACGCCGAGAACCCGCCGCTGCACCTCGACGGGGACGACGAGTACGAGGGCAGCGGGCCTCGCCCCATCGGCGGCGAGGGGGCGGGCGAAGGCGACGAAGGGGAGGGCGCGGGCGGTCGCGAGACCGCTTGAGCGTCGCACCGCGAGGGGCGCAGAGTGGGGACCGCGCGGCTCGGCGTGTTCTATCTTCGAGGGCGCATCGCGGGCGGCGGCACGGCCGAGGTCTGGCGCGCCGTGCACCCGCAGAGCGGCCTCGAGGTCGCGGTGAAGCTGCTGCGCGAGGACGCCTGGCCCGGCGCGGCGGCGATCGAGCGCGAGGCGAGGACGCTCGTCGGGCTCTCCCACCCGGCCATCGTCCGCGTGGTCGATCACGCCGAGGTCAGCCCGGCGGAGGCGCGCGCGCGGCCCGACGTCTTGCACGCGGGTCAGCCCTACCTCGTGATGGAGCTCGGCGCCGACTCCCTCTGGGCGCGCCCTCCCGCGCCCGTCTGGAGCGCGCTGCGCGGCATGCTCGAGCGCGTCCTCGACGGTCTCGCGCACGCGCACGCCCGCGCGGTGATCCACCGCGATCTGAAGCCGGCGAACGTGCTCTGGGTGGAGCGACGGCGCGGCGCACCGGAGCTCGCCATCGCCGACTTCGGGCTCGCCGCCCTGCGCGGCCAGGCGCCGAGCGCGGGCACGCCGACGTACCGCGCGCCCGAGCAGCGCGGGCACGGGCTCTCGGTCGGCCCGTGGACGGATCTGTACGCCCTCGGGGTCATGGCGCGGGAGGTGGCGTACGTGGATTCGCGGCCCGACGCGGCGCCGCGCTTCGTGCTCCCGGAGGGCTTCGACGCGTGGCTCGCCCGCATGTGCGCGCCCGCGCCCATCGACCGCTTCGAGCTGGCTCCCGACGCGCGCGCCGCGCTGGCCCTCCTGCCTGCGGCGCCCGACCGGACGCTCGACGCCGCGCCCCTCTGGTCCGACGCCGCGGCGACCGCGCCCGCGGATCCGGCCACCACCCCCGACCGCTCTTCCGAGATCACGCATGGCGTCGCGGAGGGCGTGGACGCGCCCACCCGCGGACGGGACGCCCCGACCCCACCGCCGTCGATGCCCGAGGGCTGGCGGGCCGACGAGGAGCTCGCTCCCATCCACGTGGTCGGCGCGGGCCTCGGCCTCTACGGCGCGCGCGCGCTGCCCACCGTCGGGCGCGAGCGCGAGCGAGACGCGCTCTGGTCCGTCTTTCGCGCCGTCCACGGCGGGGAGGGGCCGCGCTGCGTGTTCCTCACGGGCGCGTCGGGGGTGGGCAAGACTTTTCTCGCGCTGTGGATGATGCGACGGGTGGCCGAGCTCGGGCTCGCCATCCCCATCTTCGTGCACTCGCACGAGAGCGGCGCGGTCCTGCACGCGGCGCGGCGCGTGCTCGGGGCGCTCGGGGCCAGGACGCGCGAGGAGGTGCGGCACCGGCTCGCGCGGACCGTCCCGCTCTGGGTGGGGGAGAAGGCGATGAGCGAGATCGACGCGCTCTCGCGCGCCCTGGCCGAGGACGACGAGTCGTCGCCGACCTGGCGCGAGCGCCGCGTCTCGCTCCGCCGTGGGCTCGCGGTGGCGGCCCGGCGGCGTGGCGTGCTCGCGGTCGTGGACGACATCGACGCGAACCCCGACGCGATCGACTTCGCGGAGGACATGCTCGACACCGGCACGCCCATCCTCGTCGTCGCCACCGCGCAGACGGAGGCGCGCGCGCGCCAGCCCGAGATCGCCGCGCGGCTCGAGCGCTTCGCCGCGCGGGCGGACGTCGAGGAGATCGAGGTGACGCCCCTGCCTCCCGACGCCCATCGCCGACTCGTGCGCGAGCTGCTCTTGCTCTCCGACGGCCTCGCCGAGGAGGTCGAGCGCACCACCGACGGCAACCCGCTCTTCGCGGTGGAGCTCGTCGGCGACTGGATCGCGCGCCGGGCGCTCGTGCTCGAGGGGGCCGCGCTCGCGCTCGAGCCGAGCGCGCGCGTCGACATGCCCGACGACCTCCACACGCTCTGGCGCTCCTACGTCGACTGGCTCACCGAGAACCACCCGGGCAAGCGGATCCCGCTCGAGCTGGCCGCCACCATCGGCATGGAGATCGACGTCCAGCTGTGGCGCGACGCGGCCAGCACCATGGGGATCCCGGTCGAGGACGACCTCGTCGAGGCGCTCGTCCGATCGCGCCTCGCCGCCTTCGAGCCCCGGAGCGACGTCATGCGCTTCGCGCACGCGATGGTGCGAGAGTCGCTCCGCCGCTCCGCGCGGGAGGGGGGCCGGGACGCCGCGCTCGCCTCCGCGGTCACCGACGCGCTGAGCGCGCGCTTCGCGATGGGCGACCACGGCGTCGCGGAGGCCCTGGCCCATCACGCGCGACGCGCGCAGCGGCCGAAGGAGGCCCTCTCCGCGATCCTCGTCGCGGCGCGCGGCGCGCTCACCGATGGCCGCAGCCCCGAGGTGATCCCCATGCTCGAGCTCGCGGCGAGCCTGCGCGACGCGGCCGGACTTCCGCCCGATTGCCCCGAGGAGTGTGAGGAGGCGGTGATCCGCGCGGGCGCGCTCAACCGCCTCGGGGAGCTCGACGCGGCCGGCGGCGCCGCGAGCGTGGCCCTGCGCATCGCGAGCGAGCGCGGCTATCGCGCGCTCGAGGCGGAGGCCCTGCACGAGCTCGGCTACACCGACTACCACCGCGGCAAGAAGGACCTCGCGCGCTCCCACCTCGACGCCGCGGCGGCCGCGCTCGGCGAGGTCGGCAAGACCCGCGAGCTCGCCCGCTGCCTCCGCGTGCGTGGCGATCTCGCGCACAGCATGGGCCACGAGGAGGCGGCGCGGCGCGACTTCACGCGCGCGAGCGCGCTCTCCGAGGAGATCGGCGACCGCGCGGGCGTGGCCTCGAGCCTGCTCGGCCTGGCCCTGCCCGGCGTCGGCGGCGCCGACGAGAGCGCGGACGCCGCGCGCCTCATCTTCGAGGAGCTCGGCCACCCCTCGGGGGCCTGCACCGCGTACAACACCTTGGCGGAGCGCGCGCGCGCCGACGGCCGCCTCGCCGACGCCGAGGCCCTCTATCGAGAGGCGCGCCGCTGGGCCCAGCGCGGCGGTGTCACCCAGCACGAGCACATCTGCGGCCTCAACCTGGCGATCACCATGCTGCACCAGGGGCGCTACGAGGAGGCCTTCGTCGAGACCGAGCTCGGCGCGCGCATGAGCGCGCTCCTCGGCCAGCGCCTCGTCGCCTACATGTTCGAGGTCGTCGCGGCGGCGGCGGCCGCGGGCGCCGGCCGCGAGGCGGACGCCGAGGCCCACGTCGCCAACGCCCGCGAGCTCCAGGAGCGCGTCGATCACGCCGACGACGACGTCGCCTGGGCCGCCCGCAAAGCGGCCGAGCTCCTCGCCCCGCGGCGCCCCGACCTCGCGGACGCCGCCCGCCTCGTCGCCGAGATCGAAGAGGCCCGCATCGCGGCCCACGAAGCCGCCCGCCGAGCCCCCTGACGCACCCCACCCCGCCCACCCCGACCGACCCGAGCTCGCGCCCCGACCCGAGCCCTCCCCGCCCGCGCAGCGCGCCGAGCCCGCCCGCCGCCCCCGGATCCGATCCGCGCGACTCTCCGAGCGAGCGTGCCCCGGGGCCGTCCCGCGACCCCCCGTGTGACGAGCCCCACCATCGTCACCCAGCCGCGTCGGGCAGATTCGTGTGCAAGAGAAAGCCAAAATTCAGACTTCCTCGCGAAAATCATGCGCGAGAGGTCCGAATTTCGACATTTTGTCGTGATTTGAGCCTGCAAAGCCCGATTTTTCACCCCCGGGCCGAGCAGCCAGCCAGCGATGCGACCAGCCGCCCCCGACCCCTCAGATCCGCGAGGAGCCCCTCGTTGACCCATCGAACCGCGCCCAAAGCTTCCAGCGAAGTGAGATCGCGGCACCGAGTGAGCCGAGCGAACGCTGCGAAGCGCGCATGTTCCATCGCGTCAGGGCGGCCAGCTCTCGAATGCGAGAGCGCGAGCCGGGGTAGTGGGAGGGCCCACCGTCGACCGGCCCAAGGGGACGCTAGGTTGACTTGTTGCCTTCTCGGGAAGCAAGTCAACGTAGCGTCCCCATGTCACCCTGCGGCGACCTCCGCGCTCGGCGACCCGCCTCTGCGACCGCCTCCGCGACCCGCCTCCGCCGACCGAGTCCGCTCCCGAGTCCGCTCCCGAGTCCGCTCCCGAGTCCGCTCCCGAG
>SHBB01000365.1 GCA_004213565.1 Sandaracinaceae bacterium | reverse complement strand
CGGGCGGGATGGTCGGGGCTCGCTTCGCTTCGCTCGCTTTCGGGGCGGCGGTTGGTCGGACGGGCGGGATGGTCGGGGCTCGCTTCGCTTCGCTCGCTTCCCGGTCGGCTGGGCCGATCGGGATGGTCGGGGCTCGCTTCGCTTCCGTGTCGCCGGCTCGGCCCGGGGGGCTGGCAGGGCTAGACGGTCGGGCGGGTCAGCCGCGCGGTGAGAGGTGTCGGGCGCTCTGGGCCTCGACGAGGTGGAACTTGCGGAAGTCCATGCGGGTGCGGCCGCCGCCGATGTCCTCCATCACGTCGACGAAGCGGTGTCCCTCGAGGATGTCTTCGGCCCAGTAGAGGTGGCGGGCGTAGATGGTCTGGTTGAAGGTGCCGTCGAGGCCCGTCAGGGAGACCACGAGGCGCACGTCCTCGGCGCGCATCTGGTTGACGGTGAGGCCGTGGAGCGGGCTCTCCTCGTCGATGGGGTGGAAGACCTGCCAGCTCAGCATGAAGAACGGGGACGCGCTCCGCTCGAGCTTCAGGGGGTAGAACCGGCGCATGCGCGCGCCCTCTCGTGTGTGCGTCGTGACCAAGGCGTTGACGCTCACCGTGGCCTCGACGACGTCGTTGCCGCGCTCGTTCGCCGCGCGAAAGGTCAGGGTGCGCACGCCGTCGCGGACCTCGATCACGCAGTTGTCGCTGAAGAGGACCCGCGCGCGGGGGCGCGCGAACTTGGCGAAGACGATGCCGGTCAGCATCGCGACACAGAAGAGCGAGACGAAGGCCTCGAGGCAGACGATCGCGTTCCCGTAGACGCCCTGCGAGTACATGAAGCCGTAGCCGATGGCGGCGAAGGTCTGCACGCTGAAGAAGAACGCGTCCAGGTAGCTCCCGTCGGTGTTCGCGATCGAGCCGGGGACGAGCCAGTAGAGCAGCGCGAAGGAGGCGTTGGCGGTGAGGAAGAGCGCGGCCGCCAGCTCCATCACCCGGAGCCAGGAGCTCCGCAGCAGGAACGCGTAGAGATCGTTGAGCGGGCGGCTCCGGTGGCCGACCCGCTCGATGTACGCTTCGAGCGGCTTGCGCTCGGTGCTCACCGATCGGCGCTCACTTCTCGAGCTTGGCCTTGAGCAGGTCGCCGAGCGTGCCCATGCCGCCCTTCTTCTCCTGCTGCTGACGGTAGTCGTCGAACACCGCGCGCTCGGCGTCATCCTTCGCCGCGCGCATGCTCAGCCGCATCCTGCCCTCGGTCGCGTCGACCACCTTGGCGCGGATCTCCGTGCCGATGGGCAGCTCCTTGCGCACGTCGGCGCCGCGCGGGAGGCCCGTCTCGGCCATCGGCACGAGGCCGCGGCCCGCGCGCCCCTTGGTCCCGGCCACCTGCGCGAAGACGCCGAAGCGCTCGTGCTTCTCGACCGTCGCGGTGACGAGCGCGCCCTGGACCGGTCGGAGGTTCTTGGCCTCTTCCCCCGCCTGCGCCCCCTCCTGGGCCAGCGTCAGGGAGAGACGCTGGCGCTTGCGGTCGACGTCGCGCACCACGACCAGCAGCTGCTGGCCGACCTCGAGCTGCTCGGACGGGTGCTCGACGCGCGCGTCCAGCTCCGAGACGTGCAAGAGCCCCTCGACGCCCGCGGCGAGCCGCACGAAGGCGCCGAAGTCGGCCAGCCGCGTGACCTGCCCACCGAGGACCTTGCCGACGGGGGCGATCGTCTCGATGCCGTCCCACGGATCGGCGGCGAGCGCCTTCAGCGAGAGCGTGATCTTGGTCTTGCCGCCGTCCTGCTCGATGCGCGTGACCTTCACCTCGACCACGTCGCCGACCGAGAGCACGTCGTCGGCCCGCTGCACGCGGTCGTGGCTGAGCTCGCGCACCGGGATCAGGCCCTCCACCCCGCCGAGGTCGACGAAGGCGCCGAAGTCGCGGACCTGCGTCACGCGTCCGCGCGCCGTCGCGCCCTCGTCGAGCTTCTCCATCAGCGTCTCGCGCGCCGCGGCCGCCTCGCGCTCGAGGAGCCTGCGACGCGAGAGCACGACCTCGCGGTCCTTCAGCTCCGCGATGACGAAGAGGTGCGTCTGTCCCACCCAGCTGGCGGGGTCCTCGACGTAGCGGGTGTCCAGCTGGGAGAAGGGGCAGAAGCCGCGGAGGCCGGCCACCTGGACCTCGGCCCCGCCCTTGTTCACCCCGGTGATGGTCCCCTCGACCGGCAGCCCCTGCTCGTGGGCGGCGGCGAGCTGCTCGACGCCCGCGTCCTTGCCGAGCGAGGTCCCGAGCTTGATCTGCTGCGAGGCGCCCTCGATGGCGACGACCTGGCCCTTGACCGTGTCGCCGACCTTCACCCGCAGGTTGCCTTCGTGGTCGAGGAGCGCGTGCTTCTCGAAGAGGCCGGACTGCTTGGCGTCGAGATCCACGAAGACCGCGTCGGCGGTGATGTGCGCGACCACGCCCTCGACGGCGTCGCCGACCGAGAAGCGGCGACTGCGCCCCTGCGGCATCTCCTCCGCCGCGAAGAGGTCAGCGAAGCTCGGACCTTTCTCGTTGCTCATGGTCGGGGCGATGTAGCACCCCGGGCGCCGGGAAGGGAGCCCCGTGATAAGGGGAGGGCATGGAGCTGAACTTCCACTTCGACTTCATCTCCCCCTACGCCTACCTCGGCTGGACACAGATCCACGCGCTCGCCGAGCGCCACGGCGCCACCGTTCGCCCCCGCCCGCTGCTCTTCGCCGGGCTGTTGAACCACCACGGCCAGAAGGGCCCGGCCGAGATCCCCGCCAAGCGGATCTGGGTGTTCAAGGACACGCTCCGCCGCGCGCGCCTGCTCGGGGTGCCGCTCTCGCCGCCGCCCTCGCACCCCTTCAACCCGCTGCTCGCCCTGCGCGCCACGCTCGCCGCGCCGGCCGAGGCCCAGCGCGCGCTCGTCGACGCGCTCTTCGCCGCGACCTGGGGAGACGCCGAGATCCGCGGCGTCGATCGCCCCGAGGCCGTGCGCGCCGCGGCCGAAGAGGCCGGCCTCGACCCGGACGCCTTGCTGGCGCAGGCCCAGGCGCCCGAGATCAAAGCGGCGCTGAGGCACGGGACGGAGCGGGCCATCGAGGCCGGCGTGTTCGGGGTGCCGACCGTGGGCGTGAAGGACGAGCTCTTCTGGGGCTTCGACGCCTTCGATCTCCTGGAGCGTCACCTCTCGGGCGAGGATCCCCTCGGCCCGGACATGCTGGACCGCTTCCGCGACGTGCCCGCCTCGGCCAGCCGCTAGCTAGCTGGAACGCTCCAGGCGCTCTACGACCGACACGTACGCGGCGCGCGCGTCGGCCGCGCTCATGCCCTTGCGCGAGGCCCAGGCGTCGAACTTCGCGCGCCCTCGCAGGTCGAGCATGCCGGGGCGCTTGCCGCTGACGTCGCCCGTGGTGGCCTGCTTGTAGAGGCCGTAGAGCTCGAGCAGCGCGTCGTTGCCCGGCTTCTTGGGGAGCTTCTGCACGCGGTCGACCGCGCTCTGGAATTCGTTCTCGTCCGCCATCGTCCGTTCACCTCTCCGCCAGCGCGAGCTTGTTCTTCGCCGCCTTGGCGATCTTCTTGCGGCCCCCCTTCTTCACGACCTCCTCGAGCAGCTCTTCGCCGCCGAGGTCGTCTTCGAGGAAGCAGAAGCCGACGTAGTACATCTCCTCGAGCCCCACACCCCGATCGGCGCGCAGGGCCTTGCTCACGTCGAAGCCGCCGCGCTGCAGCTCCGCCAGCAGCGACAGCGCGCGGTCCGAGCGGCGACCGCGCGGGTCGAGCTTGCTCTCCTTCAGCCGGATCGACGCGAGCCGGTAGCGATCGTCGTCGGACGCGAGCCCGAGCTTCGACAGCCCCCGCAGCACCCGCGCCTCGTCCTCGCCCTTGCGCGCCTTGCGGAGCCTGCCCGCCTCCGCGCGGAGCGCCTCGCCGACCTTCTTCGCGTCGCGCTCCACCACGAGCGAGAGCGCGGGCGTCCACGCCGCGTCGCCCGCGGTCAGCCGCGCCACGCCGCCCTGGAGGAGCTTCTTGCGCATCGCCGGGCTCAGGGCGTCCCGACGACTCTCCAGCGCCCGGGCGACCAGCTTGGCCCGCTCCAGCTCGCTCGTCTCGGCGAGCAGCGCCACCAGCGGCGCCGTCGCGTCGTCGCGCCCCTCGAGGGCCTCGGCCGCCATCTCGGCGCGTCGCTTGTCGCCCCGGGCCACGATGTCGACGAGGGTCTCCGTGGCCTGCTTCCCGCCGAGGGTCCCCAGCTTGTCGATGGCGATGCGGGCGCGGTCGATCTCGCGGTGCAGGGCGAGCGCGCTGAGCGCGGGCGCGAGGCTGGCCGGCAGGTCCATCCCGGCCAGGGTCATCATCGCGGTCTGGGCCAGCGCTCGGTCCTCGTCCCCCGCCGCGCCGACGAGCGCCTTCACCACGTCGGCGGAGGCGCCGCCTGCCATCGAGAAGCGGAGCGCGATCAGCGCCTCCTGCCGCACCGAGGCCGGCCGCGTCTCGTCGCGCGCGAGCGCGAGCAAGGTCGGGGCGGTCCTGGGATCTTCGAGGAAGCCGAGCACCTTCACGGCGGCGGCCGTGGCGCTCGCGGACCGGGCCGCGTCGGCGCCCGCGAGCCGCTTCAAGAACCTCTCGAGCCTCGTCCGGTAGCTGCGCCGCGTCGCCGCGTCGGCGCGCTTCACGTGCGCCCGCAGCTCGAGCGCGGTGGCCCGGTTCGACTCCTCGTCTCCGGCCTCGAGCGCGTCGAGCAGCGCGTCGAAGGCCTCCTTGCCCCCGAGCCGGCTGAGGATCGACTCGAGCGCGCGCCGCGCGTCGCCCTCCGCCTCGGCCAGGCGCGCCTTGACGTCCTCGACCACCGAGCCGCCGACCGACGCGATCGCCGCGCTGGCCGCCTCGCGCACCGCCGCGTCGCGGCTCTCGAGCAGAGGCCAGAGCCAGCGGAGGGCGCCCTTCGTCACGCCGATGGACCGGAGCGCGTCCAGCGCGTGGCGTTGCAGCGCGGGGCCGTCATCGGCGATCACGCGTCCGAGCGCCTGGACGACCGCCGCGCCCTTGGGCCGCAGCTCGCCCAGCACGATCGCGGCCGCCATGCGCCGCTCCGGCGCCTCGTCCTCGAGCATCTTCACGATGCGGTCGACCGGAGACTTCCCCGCCATCCGGGGAGAATACCCGGTCCAGGAGGCGATCGGGGGCTTGCTGGCCGCACCAACCCCTTACACGCTGCGAAGGAATGACGAGCGATCACGGCGCGTCGCGCCCGTCGGCGAGCGCGATGCTCTCGGCCATCGAGCGGGCCACCCAGGCTGGCCTCTCGGTGGTCGACGCCGACGGCGTGCAGAGGTACGTCAACCCCGCCTTCTGCCGCATGCTCGGCTTCGACGCGCAGGAGCTGCTCGGGGCCACGGCGCCCTTCGCGTACTGGCCCCCCGAGGAGCGCGGGCGCATCGAGGCCGCCTTCGCCAGCACCATCGCCGGCGACGCGCCCGCCGAGGGCTTCGAGCTGCGCTTCTGCCGAAAGGACGGCGCCCGCATCGACGTGCAGCTCCTGGTCGCGCCGATCCTCGGTGACGGGGGCGAGGAAGAGGGGTGGCTCGCCTCGGTGCAGGACATCACCGCCCGCAAGCGCGCCGAGGCGCAGCTCGCCGACGCGCAGCGCCTGGCGGGGATCGGCAGCTGGGAGTGGGAGGTCGCGACGGGGCAGGTCACCTGGTCGAGCGAGGTCTTTCGCCAGCACGGCCAGGACCCGGAGACCTTCGAGCCGAGCTACGAGGCGTTCCTCTCCCGGATCCTCGAGGAGGACCGACCCCGCGTCCAGGAGGCGCTGCGGAAGGCGCTCGAGGGCGACGAGGACTACGCCATCGAGCTGCGCATCCGGCGCCCGGACGGCACGATCGGCGTGCAGCAGACCCTCGGCCGCATCGAGCGCGACGAGGCGGGGCGGCCGCTCCGCATGTTCGGGACCTCCCAGGACATCACCGAGCGCAAGCGGCTCGAGCAGGAGCGGCTCGGCGACACCGTGCACCGGATCGCCATCTCCTTCGCGCAGGAGCTCGACGAGGGCCGGCTGCTTCAGCGCATCACCGACGAGGCGATGGCGTTGGCCGACGCCCACGCCGGCGCCCTCATCCGCTGCGACGACTCGCGGTGCGTGGCCCGCGCCGGATCCGAGGCGCTGGTGGACGCCATCGGGGCCGACGAGTCGATCCTCGAGGCCATCCGCGGGGGGCGGGTCCTTCGCACGACCGAGCGCGCGCTCCCCGGGGCCGAGAGCGTGCTCGCCGTGCCGATCCAGAGCCGCAACGGCGACGTGCTCGGCGGCCTGGTGTTCGCGCACCCGGAGCCCCACCGCTTCTCGGACCGCCACGAGCGGCTGACGGTCGCGCTGGCGGCCCACGCGGCGGTCGCCCTCGACAACGCGCGCCTCTACGGGGAGGTGCGGCGCAGCGAGGAGCAGGCGCACGCCGCCCGCGCGGAGGCGGAGCGCACGGCCGCGATCCTCGCCGACCAGCGCGTGGCGCTCGAGCAGATCGCGAGCGGGGCGGAGCTCGCGCCGACCCTGGACGGCCTGGTCCGCGCCATCGAGCGTCACGCCTTGCGGCGGCTCCGGGGCTCGGTGCTGCTCCTCGACCGCGAGTCGGGGACGCTGCGACACGGCGCGGCGCCCAGCCTCCCGGGCCCCTACAACGAGGCCATTCACGGCGTGACGATCGGGCCCGCGGTCGGCTCCTGCGGGACCGCCGCGCACGACGACCGAGAGGTGCTGGTCGAGGACATCGCGACCGACCCGCTCTGGGTCGACTTCGCGGACCTCGCGCTCGCGCACGGCCTCCGCGCGTGCTGGTCCACGCCCATCCGGGCCGCGGACGGCCGCGTGCTCGGGACGTTCGCCATCTACTACGACGAGCCGCGCGCCCCGACGGCGGACGAGCGGCAGATCGTGCAGATGCTCAACCGGACCGCGGCCATCGCGATCGAGCGCAAGCGCGTGGAGCAGGAGCTGCAGGTCGCCAACCAGCGCAAGGACGAGTTCCTCGCGCTGCTGGGCCACGAGCTGCGCAACCCGCTCGCGCCGATCCTCACCGCGCTCGAGCTGATGGAGGAGCGCGGCGGGCACGACGCGGAGCGCGCGGCGATCGACCGTCACGTCCGGCACATGATCCAGCTCGTGGACGACCTGCTCGACATCTCGCGCATCACGCGCGGCAAGGTCGAGCTCGAGCGCCGCCCGGTCGAGCTCGCCCGGGTGATCGAGGGCGCGGCCGAGCTGGCCAGCCCCCTCTTCGAGCAGAAGGCACACCACCTCGACATCGACGTCGCCGAGGGCTTCGTCGTCGACGGCGACCCCATCCGCCTCTCGCAGATCTTCGCCAACCTGCTGACCAACGCGGCGAAGTACACCGACGCGGGCGGGAACATCTCGGTCGTGGCCACGGACGAAGGCGCGGAGCGGGTCGTGCGCGTCTCCGACGACGGGATCGGCGTGGATCCCGAGCTGCTGCCCCGCATCTTCGAGCCCTTCACGCAGGGCGCGCGAGGCATCGATCGGCTGCAGGGCGGGCTCGGGCTGGGCTTGCCGCTCGTGCGGAGCCTGGTGGAGCTGCACGGTGGCGCGGTGAACGTGGCGAGCGACGGGCCGGGCCGCGGCACCTCGGTCGAGGTCCGGCTGCCGGCCAGCGCCGCCGAGCCGACGACGGCGAGCCCCGCGCCGCGCGCGGTCCAGCGCCCGCAGGGGCAGCGGCTGCTGCTCGTGGACGACAACGAGGACGCGGCTCTCATGCTCGCCCACGTGCTCGAGCGCGCGGGCTACGAGGTCAGCGTGGCCCACGACGGCCCGGCCGCGCTCGCGCTCGCCAGGGACGCGCGCTTCGAGCTCGCGGTGGTCGACATCGGCCTGCCCGTGATGGACGGCTACGAGCTGGGGCGGCGCCTCCTCGAGCGCGGGCCGGTGCGCATCGTCGCCGTCACGGGCTACGGCCAGTCCAGCGACCGCGCCAAGAGCGTCGAGGCGGGCTTCGCCGCCCACCTGGTCAAGCCGGTCCGAAAGGACGAGCTGCTCGCCGCGCTCGCGGCGGCGGCTACTCCGGCGCCTCGCGCGTGACGAAGGCCCGGACCGCCTCGCGCCGGGAGAGCCGGAAGAGGATGAAGTAGATCGCGAGCAGGATCAGCGCCTCGAGCACGAACCAGCCGGCGAGGGCGCCTTGCATCATCGCGGTGACCGTCTCGGCCGGGAACGTGGTCAGCGTCGGATCGTCCTGCAAGGCCACGAGCTCCGCCGCGAAGGGCAGCAGAGTCGCGCAGCGGGCCACCGGCTTGGCGATCGCGAAGAGCGCGTTGGCCGCCACCGCCTGGCCGGCCCACCAGAGCGCGGTCTTTCGCCGGAGCGTCAGCATGAAGCTGGCGAGCACGAGCAGGCCCGAGACCACCAGGTTCGCCGCGCCCAGCGCGTGCCCCACCGGGTCGCCCCGCAGGCCCTCCTCCAGCCTCGCCGCTGCCTCGCGCGCCGCCTCGGACGCGCCGGGAGGCGCCTCGAGCGCCATCGCCCCGCCCGTGAGCTCGCCGTAGCCGATGGCCACGCCGGCCACGCCGAGCACGGTCATGCTGAGCGAGAGGATCAGCGTCGCCTTGGCGCCCGGGAGCGAGAGGGGGGTGGCCACGGGCGCGAACGTACGGAGCCGGAGGGGCGCGCGCAAACCCAAGGGAGACGGGCCGGCGTCACTCCGTACTCCGGAGGGGTGTCCGGATTTTTTTCGGACCCCGGCGGAACCTGGGCGCGAAGCCCTTGTCGAACGGGCCCGGCGCTCACGCGCGCAGCTCGCAGCCAGAGGGAGATCGATGGAGACGAAGGTGAACGTGGTCCTCTTGGGTGCCCTGCTCGTGACCTGGGCCACCCTCACCCTCGCGGAGCCCGCGGCCGCCATCGACGCCGATCGCGCGGCCCGCGGCGCCGACGGGCTCGCGGCCCTCGAGGACGCGTTCGCCACCCACCGGGACGATCCGCGGCTCGCGCGCGAGCTCGCCGAGCAGTATCTCGCGCTCGATCGTCCCCAGCTGGCCATCGCCGCCCTCGGCGCCGCGAGCGCGGACGTCCGGCAGGAGCCGGCCACGCTGCATCGCCTGGCCGAGGCCTACGAGGCCACCGGTCGCATGGACGACGCCCTCGCCACCGCCCAGCTGGCCCTCGCCCGATGCGCGCGGGCGCTCGGCACCGCCGGGTCCTCGACCGTCACCCCCGTGCCCGCGCACGCCTGCTCGGAGCGCACCTACGCGGCGCTCGACATGCACGCGGCCGCCCTCGCCTACATGCACCGCTGGGGCGTGGAGGAGGTGCAGTCCGATCCGCGCGCCCGCCAGGCCTACGTGCTCGCGGTCCGCTCGGCCCGCCTCCTGAGCGCCTCGGCCGAGTAGGTGGCCGAGTAGCGGAGCCACGCCCGGGCCGGCAGACTGGGGGCGCAGCGCTGTCCAACGCGGCGCCGCGACCCCATCTTCCTCGCCATGGCCCTCGGCATCCGGCACTCGCGCCCCTTCGTGGGCAACGAGCCCGACGACTTCTCCGTCGATCGGATGCGGTGGCTGATCCGTCTGCGCTGGATCGCGCTCGCCGGCATCCTCTTCGCCGCCGGCGTGGCGTCCCTGGGCTTCTTCCCCGGCGTCAGCTGGCCGGTGCTGCTCGGCACCGTGGGGTGCGCCGGCGTCTACAACTTCGTGCTCTGGCGGCGCCACCGGAAGGTGGCCACGCGGGGCACGCACGAGGCGGTGCGGCAGGCGGTCGTGGACATGCTCGTGCTCACCGTCGTGCTCTGGGCCGCGGGCGGCATGCGGACCCCGTTCATCGGGTACTACGTCTTCCACGTCGCCATCGTCGGCATCCTGGGCGGGGCGCGCCCGACGGTCATCGCCGCGCTCGCCGCGCTCCTGTTCTCCTGCCTGCTCCTCGTCACCGAGCACGTGCCCGCGCTCCAGATCGGGCGCTGGGACCCGGTCTGGCCGTGGGATCTCTTCGCCGAGATCGTCGCCTTCGCGACCACCGTCGGCTCGGTCGCCTACCTCGTGAACCACGCCGTGCGGCAGCTCCGCCACCGGGAGCGCGCGCTGGCCGAGGCGCGGGAGCGCGCGGCGCTCGAGCTGGAGGTGCTGACCAACACGCT
>SHBB01000364.1 GCA_004213565.1 Sandaracinaceae bacterium | reverse complement strand
GGATGTTCGGCCGCTTCGGCGGTCGCTACGTCGCCGAGACCCTGGTGCCCGCGCTCGACGAGCTCGACGCGGCCTACGCCGAGGCCCGCGCCGATGCTGGCTTCACGGCCCGCCTCGACGCGCTCCTGCGCGACTACGTCGGCCGGCCGACGCCGCTCTATCACGCCGCGAGGCTGAGCGAGGCGGTCGGGGCCGAGGTCTGGCTCAAGCGCGAGGACCTCGCCCACACGGGCGCGCACAAGGTGAACAACACCGTCGGCCAGGTTCTGCTCGCCGAGCGCATGGGCAAGCGCCGGGTCATCGCGGAGACCGGCGCGGGCCAGCACGGCGTCGCCACCGCCACCGCGTGCGCGCTGCTCGGCCTCGAGTGCGAGGTCTTCATGGGCGAGGAGGACGTCCGCCGCCAGGCCCCGAACGTCGAGCGCATGAGGCTGCTCGGGGCGAAGGTCGTCCCCGTCACGAGCGGCTCGCGCACCCTGAAGGACGCCATGAACGAGGCGCTGCGCGACTGGGTCACGCACGTCGAGCACACCTACTACTGCGTCGGCTCCGCCGCGGGGCCGCACCCGTATCCCACCATCGTGCGCGATCTGCAGGCCATCATCGGCCAGGAGGCGCGCGCGCAGATGCTCGCGCAGAAGGGCCGACTGCCCGACGCGGTCGTCGCGTGCGTGGGCGGCGGCAGCAACGCGATCGGCATCTTCCACCCGTTCTACGACGACGAGGGCGTGAAGCTCGTCGGCGTCGAGGCGGCGGGCGAGGGCGTCGACACGCCGAAGCACGCCGCGACGATCGGCGGCGGCGCGGAGGGGGTCCTGCACGGCATGCGGACCTTCATCCTCCAGAGCGACGACGGGCAGATCCAGGAGGCCCACTCGGTGAGCGCCGGCCTCGACTACCCGGGCGTCGGCCCCGAGCACGCCTGGCTCGCCGACACCGGGCGCGCCGAGTACATCAGCGTGACCGACGCCGACGCGCTCGCCGCCTTCCACCGCCTCGCGCGCCTCGAGGGCATCCTGCCCGCGCTCGAGACCAGCCACGCCGTCGCCGCGCTCGAGCGCGTGGCGAAGGACGCCGAGCTGATCGTGCTGAACCTCTCGGGCCGCGGCGACAAGGACCTGAACACGGTCCTCGAGAACACCGTACTGGAGGCCGGCTGATGTCGCGCATCGCCGACGCGTTCGCCCGCGCGAAGTCCGAGGACCGCGCCGCGCTCGTCATCTATCTCTGCGCCGGGGATCCGAGCCTCGCCCTCACCCCGGACCTCATCGTCGCCGCGGCCGAGTCGGGCGCCGACGTCATCGAGGTCGGCATGCCCTTCAGCGACCCGACCGCGGACGGCCCGACCATCCAGCAGGCCTCCGAGCGCGCGCTCGCGGCCGGCGCGACCCTGCCCGGCGTGCTCGAGGCGGTGAAGGCGGCGCGCGCCCGCACCGACGTGCCCGTGCTGCTCTTCGGCTACTACAACCCCATCCTCCGCTACGGCGAAGACCGCCTGGTGAAGGACGCCAAGGCCGCGGGCGTCGACGGCTTTCTCGTCGTGGATCTACCGCCCGAGAGCGCCGCGCCGCTGCTGGGTCCGCTGCGCGAGCACGGCCTCGACTTCGTGCCCCTCGTCGCGCCCACAAGCACCCCGCCCCGCATCGCGGCCGCGGCCGAGGTGGCGGGCTCGTTCCTCTACTACGTCTCGATGACGGGCGTGACCGGCAAGAAGGCCGCCAACCTCGAGGACGCCGCCCGCCGCGCGGCCGAGGTCCGCGCCCAGACCGGCAAGCCCGTCGCGGTCGGCTTCGGCATCCAGAGCGCCGAGGACGTCGCCGCCGTCTCCGCCCACGCCGACGGCGCCGTGGTGGGCAGCGCCATCGTGCGCGCCATCCACGCGGCGGAGACCGACGAGGCGCGCGTCGAGGCGGTGCGATCGCTCGTGAGCACGCTCGCGGGCGGGCTCGCGCGCTGACGGAACGCCGAGACCCGGCGCCCCGAGAAGGGTGCCGGGTCGGCGCGAGAGACCTCTCGAGACTACGGGTGCTGCGAGCGGAGCTCGGTCACGTGAAGGGTCGAGCGGATGTTCTCGCTCGCGCGGTAGGAGCCGACCCAGATGTCGTACTGACCGGCCGGGGGGTTGGAGATGTCGACCGTCGGGTTGAGCCCGCCGTGCGAGTCGTCGTTGCAGTGCCAGCGGCCGGCCGCGTCGTTGATGACGAGCGTCGTGTCGCCCTGCGCCATGGCGTAGAAGCGCAGGAAGCTGGCCGGGTTGTCGTAGCGGACGATGAAGTCGGGCTGACGGGTCACGAAGCCACGGCAGCCGGGCGCGAGACCCTGCGTGCTCGCGTCCAGGTTGCCGCCGCTCGTGATCTGCCGCGTGTAGGGGTCGGGCATGAAGCCGCCGCGCAGGCGATGGCTGCCGAAGTTGCTGCTGCTACCACCGATGGCCAGACCGGCCTGGGCGATGGCGTCACCGCCGAAGGTGACGGTGGCGAGGGCGAGGGCGGCGGCGGCGATGCCGATGGCGGCGCGGCGCGTCCGGGAGGTGCTGGTGCGGTTGGTGCGAATCATCTTCTTCTCTCCAGGGGTTGGGCTTGGGTGCCTCGGGTGCCCAGAGAAGCTGCGTCGCCTGGCGGCTTCGCGCGATATCAGCCCGATTTCAGGACGCGAGCCGCTATGATTCCCGGCGATGAGCGGTGGCGGCTTCAGCTCCTGGTGGCTCCGCGCGGGTGAGGGCTCGGCGCGCAAGATCACGCCCGCTGGCCTGCTGCTCGGCCGCTCCGCCCACTGCGACGTCGTCCTTCCGAGCGAGCGGGCGAGCCGCCGCCAGGCCCTCGTCTACCTCGCGAGCGAGGGCCCGCGCCTCGAGGTGCTCGGCCAGGGCGAGACCCGGGTGGGCGAGCGCGTCGTCGAGCGGAGCGCCGACCTCGCGGACGGCGACGTGATCGGCTTCGAGTCCCTGTCGCTGACCGTCTCGCGCGAAGAGAGCGCGGCCCCCCGCGTCCGCGCCCGCCAGCCCGTCTGGGTCCTGAAGGATCCCGACGGCGGCCTCTTCGGCATGGCCAGCTCGCCCTTCCTCGTCGGCGGCAGCGTCGAGGACGACCTCCGCGTGGCTGGCTGGCCCGACGCGGCCCTCTG
The DNA here is from genome assembly GCA_004213565.1 of Sandaracinaceae bacterium. Classification (GTDB taxonomy): domain Bacteria; phylum Myxococcota_A; class Polyangia; order Polyangiales; family Sandaracinaceae; genus JAVJQK01. The sequence continues at coordinate 6,987 of SHBB01000364.1, read as the reverse complement.
CTTCCGGCTCGCCGAGGGCGGCGCGCTCGAGGTCGAGGCGCAGGCCGACGCCACCGTCGACGGCACCCCGCTCCCGGCCGGCCAGCGCGCCCGCCCGCGCCGCGGCGCCCGCATCACCCTCGACGGCCGCACCCTCGAGGTCGTCACGGGCGGCGCCTTCGCGAGCGGCAGCACGGCCGCCAGCGGCGACGCGCCCGGCCTCGAGAAGGTCTCGCTCGAATTCCTCCCCCGCGGCGGCCGGCTCACCCTCGTCCAGGGCGGCGAGGCGCAGACCGTCTACCTCTCCGATCGCCGCTGCGACCTCGTGGCCGTCCTGCTCTCACCGCCCGAGCCGCAGAAGGCGGGCGACCCCATCGAAGACGACGTCGTGATCGCGCGCGTCTGGGGCAAGCAGCACGCCGACCGCACCAACCTCAACGTGCTCCTCCACCGCGTGCGCAAAGATCTCTCCCGCGTCGGCCTCGACGGTCACGCCCTGCTCGAGCGCACCGAGGGCGGCGGCGCCACGAGGTTTGCCGTGCATGATCGTACCGAGGTGGAGCTGGAATGAGGGTGGAGCTGGAATGAGCGAGGACCCCTCCTCGGTCCCCCTCGCCGCCGCCTTCGCCGAGCGCTACGAGCGCCTCGGCCTCCTGGGGGAGGGCGCCATGGGCGAGGTGCGCCTCTGCCGCGACCGCGTGATCGGCCGCGAGGTCGCCATGAAGGTCATCAAGAGCGTGCGTGTCGACAGCCCACACCGCTGGCGCTTCATCCGCGAGGCCCGCGTGCAGGGCCAGCTCGAGCACCCCGCCATCGTCCCCGTCTACGACCTCGGCGTCAGCCCCGAGGGCCACCCCTTCTTCACCATGAAGCGCCTGCACGGCGAGAGCTTCGGCCAGGTCCTGGAGAAGCTCCGCGCCGGAGACCCCGAGGCCCCGACCCGCTGGACGCGCAAACGCATGTTGCGAATGTTCGCCACCGTCTGCCTCGCCGTCGACTTCGCCCACGCCCGCGGCGTCGTGCACCGAGACCTCAAGCCCGACAACCTCATGCTCGGCGAGTACGGCGAGATCTACGTGCTCGACTGGGGCATCGCCAAGCTCCTCGCCGAGGCCGTCCAGAAGAGCGAGGCGCGCCTCCTCGACGCCTCGCGCGCCACCCGCACCGACCAGGGCTCCGTGCTCGGCACCCCCGGCTACATGTCCCCCGAGCAGCTCCGCGGCGAGGTCGCCGCCGTCTCTTCCGCGGCCGACGTCTACTCCCTCGGCGCGCTCCTCTTCGAGCTGTTGACGCTGCGCCCCCTGCACGACCAGGAGCGCATGCAAGACAAGCTCATCTCCGTGCTTCAGACCGACGGTGCGCGCCCGAGCGAGCGCGGCGCCCGCGTGAACCCCGCCCTCGACGCCGCCTGCCGCGAGGCGCTGCGGCTCGACGCCGCCCGCCGCCCCACCGCGCGCGCCCTGCACGACATCGTCGAAGGCTGCCTCGACGCGGACTGATCAATCTTCGGTCAGCGGGTGCAGCAGCTCGAACGGGTTGGGCAGGGAAGGGCGCTCTCCCTCGGGAGGCGGCGGCGGCGGAGGCGGGCTCTCCTCGTCGCCGTCGGGCGCGGGGCGTGGGGTCGCCCTCGGCGCGCGCGCGGGCCGCTCGCGCGTCTCTGCCGGACGCTCGATCTCGCCCGCCGCGCTGCCCTCCGGAGGTGGAGCGACCGCGGGCTCCATGGCCGGCATCATCGGCGCGACCTCGTCCGGCTCGACCGCCGGCGTCGGCGGGGGCGGCGTCTCCTCCGCGCGCGGGCTCGGCTCCGCGCGAACGCCGCGACCCATCCAGAGCGCGGCGCCGACCGCCGTGACGCCCATCGCGCCGAGCAGCCCGAAGGCCACCAGCCACGGCCAGATCGCGCGTCGCGGAGGCGCGGCCGGTCGCGTGGGGGGAAGGCCGGCGGGGATCGGCCCCGAGACCGGCATCACCGTCGTCGCCGCCTCGAGCGTCGCCGGATCCGTCGCCGCCATGACCGTCGTGGCCGCCTGGGACGACGCCGGGATCTCCACCCGCGGCATCTCGCGGATCGTCACCGCCGCGCTCTGCGCGTCCAGCTCCGCCAGCACCGCGCGCAGCCCCGCCATCAGCGCCGCCGCGTCCGCGGGCCGCTCGCTCGGCTCCTTGCGGAGGCACGACTCCACCAGCGCCATCAGCGCGGGCGGCAAGGTCGGCACCCGCTCCTCGAGCGGCACGTGCGGCGCGGTCAGCACCGCGAGCATGAGCGCGTGCGACGTCGCGCGGAACGGCGGCTCTCCAGCCAGCGCCTCGTAGAGCATCGTGCCGAGCGCCCACACGTCGGCGGGCGGCCCGGCCGACTTCGAGTCCATGAACTGCTCCGGGCTCATGTAGCGCGGCGTGCCGATCGCGGTCCCCGTCTCCGTCACCGACGGACTGTCGTCGCGCCGCACCAGCCCGAAGTCGAGCACGCGCAGCTCCCGGCCTCGCTTCGTCGCGTGCACGAACACGTTGTCGGGCTTGAGATCGCGGTGCACGAAGCCCGCGCCGTGCGCCGCGTCGAGCGGCTCGAGCAGCTTCACGAAGAGCTCCAGCAGATCCCGCAGAGACAGCTGCCCGCGCTCGAGCAGCTCCCGGAGCGTCTCCCCCTCGAGCCACTCCATCGCGAGGAACGGCCGCCCCTCCTCGTCGATCGCCGCGTCGAGCACCTCCACGATGCCCGGGTGCTCGATCGACGCGGGCGCCGCCACCTCCCGCGCGAAGCGGGCCCGGGTCGGCTCGTCGTGGGCCATGTGCGCGTGGAGCACCTTCAGCGCCACCACGCGCTGCGTCACGACATGTTGCGCACGGTAGACCGTCCCGTAGGCGCCCGCGCCCACCTCTTCGAGGACGCGGTACCGCTCACCGACCACATCTCCCGGCTCGAAATCACCACGCCGCCTGCGCACCCGCCGAGGTTACCTCAGGAGATGACCAACCGCCGCCGCTGCGGCCCCCACGTCCCCGGCGTGGCCTCGAAGACCCCCGCCAGCGCGTGCCCGCAGCCCCGGCAGGCCCCGCCCTCGATCTTCCACGCGTCGAGCTGATACCAGTCCCGCCCGATGAGCAGCTCGCCGCAGCCCGCGCAGTACGTCGACTGCCCCGCGCGGTCGTGCACGTTGCCCGTGTACACGTGCTTCAGCCCCGCCTCGAGCGCCTGACGACGCGCGCGCTGGAGCGTGGCCGGCGGCGTGCCCGGGATGTCGCGCATCTTGAAGTCGGGATGGAACGCCGAGAAGTGCAGCGGCACGTCTCCGCCCAGCTCCTCCGCCACCCACTCGCAGAGCTTGCCGACCTCCTCCTCCGAGTCGTTCATCCCGGGGATGAGCAGCGTGGTGATCTCGAACCAGACGTCGCTCTCGTGCTTCAGCCACTTCAGCGTGTCGAGCACCGGGCCCAGCTCGCTGAACGTGAGCTTCTGATAGAACTCCTCCGTGAACGCCTTCAGGTCGATGTTGGCCGCGTCCACCGCCCCGAAGAAGCGCTCCCGCGCCGCGTCGGTGATGTAGCCCGCCGTCACCGCCACCGCCTTGACCCCGCGCTCGCGGCAGGCCGCCGCGGTGTCGATGGCGTACTCGGCGAAGATCACCGGATCGTTGTACGTGAACGCCACCGAGCGGCAGCCCGAGCGGAGCGCCGCCTCCGCGATGGCGTCCGGCGTCGCCTCGTCCATCAGCCGGTCCATCTGCCGCGCCTTGCTGATGTCGTGGTTCTGACAGAACCTGCAACCCAGGTTGCACCCGGCCGTCCCGAAGCTCAGCACGCTCGTCCCGGGCAAGAAGTGGTTCAGCGGCTTCTTCTCGATCGGGTCGATACAGAACCCCGACGCGCGCCCATAGCTCGTGAGCACCACCTCGCCGTCCTGCACCCCGCGCACGAAGCAGAAGCCGCGCTGCCCCTCCTTCATCGTGCAGAAGCGCGGACACAGGTCGCACCGCACCCGCCCGCTCTCGAGCGTCGTGAACCACTCCCCCGGCGCCGCGCGCCCCTCCAGCCGTTCCGTCATACTGAACGGAAGTTAAGGCGTTTCGGCCAACGATCAATCGCGACGCGGCCGCACGTTCGGCTTGCCGAGCGACATGCAGGCGGCCTTCGTCACCGCGTCCCGCAGCGCGTCGTCCCCGATCTGAGCCAGCTCGCGCGCCACCCGCGGGGGCAGCTCCGCCGCGTTCAGGGGCACCACCGCGGGCGGCGGCTTCTCGGGCGGCGCGGGCGGATCCGCGAACGGCCCCACGCGGATGCGCAGCCGCTTGATGGCCGGCACCGCCTTCTGCACCGACGCGAGCAGATCCTGCTCGTGGAACGACAGCTCCTGCGCCCACGCCGCGCTCCGCGTGTGCACCACCAGCGTCCCGTACGACAGCTTCACCGGCCGCGCCGCCTGCGCGATCCGCGGCGACACCGTCCGGTCCCACCAGCTGAACGTCCGCAGCAGCGGCTTGTCCTCGGCGCGCCCCGGGTACGTGCGATCGAGCAGATCCGCGATCCGCACCATCGACCCCTGCCGCCGCTTCCGGAACTTCCGCTTCTTCGCCATCGGCCGCCCGAAGCATAGCGCGCCCCGCCCGCCGGGGCCTCGTCCGTGCGACCGGGCACCATTCGCGGGGACGGTCCCGGACAGCGTCGGGCACGGAGCGCCCTTCACTCGAAGCCGTACTTGTCACGGATGCGGCGCCGGGCTTCCGCCCAGTCGATCGCCTCCGTCTCCCCCGCATCGAAGCGGTCGACGCGCTGTCGAACCTCGTCGAGCCACGCGCGCTCCAGGTCGGCAGCCGGCTCGTGTTCGAGGCTCGTCGTCAGCACTTCGACGAGGGCCTCGCTCCGCTCGGCGGGTTTCGTGGGCCTCGAAGCGCGGGACCCGGGGCCTCGCAGAGCGTGACACCGCCCCTCCCGACGCGCGCCAGCGGATCGACGAACGCCGTGCGGCCCCACACGGCGACTTGGCATGAGAAGTGATTGCCTGCCTCCAACCGGAGGTCGAATCGATATGGCACGAGCACTCGAGGGCAGGACGGTCGCGGTCACCGGCACGCTGAAGACGATGAAGCGGGCGGACGCGCACGCGAAGCTCGAGAGGCTCGGCGCGACGGTCGCCAAGTCTCTCTCGAAGAAGGTCGACATCCTGGTCGCCGGGGAGAAGGCCGGCAGCAAGCTGCTCAAGGCCGAGCAGCTCGGCGTGGGCGTGCGCGATGAGGCGTGGCTGGTCGCGCTCGTCGCCGGCGAGACGGGAGAGCCAGAGCCCGCCCCCGCGCTCGCGCCGATCGAGGGGCCGCTCGCCGACTGGGTGGCGCGGCTGGAGGCGCTCGCCGAGCGGCTCCGCAAGGATCCGCGGGTGAACGTGACGTTCCGACTCGGCGAGCCGATCCCTCCCGCCACGTTGGCCCGGATCGAGTCGAGCTGGAAGGTCGACGCCTTCGAGCCGGCCATCCGCAACGTCTACCGGCAAGCAAACGGAGTGTGCCTTCTCTGGATCTCGACGCACCACCCCAACTACGAGCGCGTGAGGAAGCACTGGCGAAAGAGCGACCTGCCCTTCGTCCACGGGGTCTCGCACATGCCCAGCCCCCGCGAGGTCGACGGCTTCGCCGGCGTCTGGTGGGAAGGCCCCGGCCCGCTGCCGGGAGGGACCCCGCCCTGGGGGGCCATCTACCTGCCACCGCTCGAACGGGTCGCGGGCCGCTCGGGCGGCCTCTTCCAAACCAACTTCGACACCGTCCCGAGCGACGAGGAGCGACGCATCGCCGGCAAGACGTGGCGGGGGAGCGACTTCGAGGACGCGCTCCGCGTCTTCGACTACCCGAACGACTTCTGCCCGGCCGCGTGGGTGATGGAGGAGGGGGTCAGCGCGCCCCCCGTCGTGCTCGCCGACGACCACACCAACTGGGCCAGCGGGCGGTACGCGAGCTTCGAGAGCTATATGGAGCACGTGCTCGGCACGCTCGGGACGACCCAGGCGCGCATGGACTGGTTCGATCTGCTCCACCGGGCGACCGACGAGCCCGTCGGCTCCCCGCGCTCGCTCGCGCTCGACGAGCTCCTGCCGCCGTCGGTCGAGCTCGTGCCCGCCGCGGACGGCGCGACGTTCGAGGTGCGCGTGGAGGCGGTCGAGGGTCAGGGCGGTGGAGGCGAAGATCCCCGCGTCGTCGCGCTGGCGAAGCTGATCCCGGGGCACCGGGTGAAGAACGTGGCGAAGGTCCTCGGGCTCGGACCCTACAACCGGAAGAACGAGGCGTTCCTGCCGGAGATCGCGGCCGCGACCGCCGACCCCAAGGCGATCGACGCGAAGACCGCGGCCAAGCTGATGGGCGCCGCGAACCAACGGAAGAAGACCAAGGGGGCCTTCCTCGAGGCCTTCGCGGTGGGCATGGGTGCGGCTGGCGAAGGCGAGACGCTGACCCTGCGCGCCACGACCTGCTTCGACCGCTCGTCGCTCAGCGCCGAGGACCTCGACTGGAGCTTCGGGTCCGAGCACATCGTCAAGGAGTGGCTCGCCGCGCTCGGGCTCGAGGATCCGGAGGGCGCGTGGGTCGCGTGCGAGGTCGCCGAGGCGAAGGGACGCAAGGAGCGCACCGCCAAGGTCGTCGTCACCCTCGCGCGACCGAGCGGTCTCGAGGTCGGCCAGAGCGCGCGCTCGAGCGTGGTCCCCATCGGCTTCCGGGAGCTCGGGACGCAGATCGTCCGCTCGATCCGGTGAGCGAGCCGGCCATCGTCACCCCGACCCCAGTCCTCTACCGTCCCCCATCCGCATGAGCGCCACCCAACGAGTCCAGGTCCTGTCGCGCGACACTGACGCCGTCACGCTGCGCGTCTTCGTCATCCACCCCGACGAGGGCGACCTCGTCCCCGATCGCTCGACCGCGCTCCAGTGGCTCGTGGCGGCGCTCCCGGCGGCGGCATGGAGCCTCGGCGAGAGCGCGCGCCCCAGCGAGGAGGGGCCGGCGCTCGCGCGGCTCCTGCGCGAGGCGCGGATCG
>SHBB01000363.1 GCA_004213565.1 Sandaracinaceae bacterium | reverse complement strand
CGACGGCCGCGAGGAGGTCTCGGCCGAGGCCGCCTGGGTGACCACGACGGAGCTGGGCGTGTCCCCGGACGCGCTGACGAGCGAGCTCGGCCGCATCGAATCGCAGCTCGCGCTCCCAGGACTGGCCCGCGGGGGCCTCGAGCTGTTCGAGCGCCGCGACGACGGGGCCGTGCGGCTGGCGTCGGGGCGCGTTGAGCGGATCGTGGCACAAGAGAACCGCCTCTCCATCGGCAGCTCACACATGACGGCGCTGGAGCGTACGCTCTACCTCGATCCCCCGGCCGGCCTCATCAACCTCACCTACGGCTATCCCGAGGGTCAGAGCCCCTCCTGGATCGAGCAATGCCGCACGACCCCTCCAGCGCCCGGGCAGTCGTGGTCCCACCGCCGCGCGCTGCAGGACTATTTCACCGGCCTCTTCGGGCTGGAGACGGCGCTCCTCACCACCACCGCCACCGAAGCGTTGCTCGTCGCCATCCGAGCCGCACTGCGGGGGGTGGGAGACGAGATCATCGTGCTGGAGAATGGCTTCGACGCTTACCCCGGTCTGATCGAGATGTGCGGCGCCGTGCCGCGCTTCGTGCCGCGCAGCGAAGGGCACCGGCTCCTGCCCGACGCGGTCGCGAAAGCCGTCCGGTCCCGTACGGCGGCGGTCTTGCTCACCTCACCTGACAATCCCACCGGCGTCATCCACGACGCGGCCGCCCTGAGCGAGGTCGGGAGGCGGTGCGCAGCGCGTCGCATTCCGCTCATCCTCGACGCGGTCTTCCACGAAGTCACGCCCGGGCACGCGCGTCCCGCTACACCGGGTGCGTGGGCGCCCGCCTCGCTGGACCTGATGGTGATCGGCGACACCGGCAAGATCTTGGGACTTCGTGGAACGAAGCTCGGCGCTCTGGTCTCCTCTTCGCGACTCGCCGAGCGAGCGGCCGCCGTCGCGGACAACCTCTTCTTCCAGCTCCCCGAGACCAGCCTCTCGACGATCGCGAACATCCTCTCGGATGCCCGCTACCCTGCATACCTCACGGACTTCCTCGCATCGCTGCAGCGAAACTGGGAGATCTTGCGCGACGGGGTCGGACCGGGCGTGTCGATCTTGCCGTCGGAAGCCACTTCGATGGCTCTCATCGACGTCTCGGGGCTCGGCATCCGCGGCACGGAGTTCGCCGACCGGCTGCTCGAGGAGGAGCGCGTGGCCACCGTCGCATGTGAGAGCTTCGCCAGAGGCGCGCAGCGGCCGATGACCCATCTGGTGCGGGTCGCGCTCGCGCGTCCGGGCTCGGAGATGAGGGAAGCCGCGAGTCGCATCGAGCGACTCCGATCCCGACTCTGCAGGCGCGCCGAGGAGCCGAGACGATCAACTCGACACGAGCGCCACACCGACCAGCAGGATGGCAATCGCGATCCACTGCATGGGGCGCAGCCGCTCGCCGAGGAACACCCAGGCCAGAGCAATGGTCACGGTGCTGAATAGAGAAGCGGTCACGCAGACCAACGACGTCATGCTGCCCTCGAGGGCGGCCCCGTACGAGAGGAAGGCACCGGTGTCCAGCACGCTGATACCGATCAGCAGCACCGCCGCGCCGCGGTTCACGCGGAACCTCTGCCGCTGGACCGCCGCCGCGCCAGCGTGGCCCGAGACCGTGACGATCCTCGAGATCAAGACGGGCAACACGGGACCGAGCGCTGCGAACACAGGCGTCAGCACGTAGAAGGCAGTTCCCCACGCGAGCGCGGCCAGAACGGCCAGGGTGATGCCTCGCTCTCGAAGCCCGTGCGCCGCGCCGCCGAGTGGCCGACTGAGGTTGGAGCCGACGACGCCGAGGCTGATCGCCGCGAGGCCGACCAGCTGCGCGTTCGAAGGCTGCTCACCGCCGAGGATGGCGAGCACCGCGGCGATCGCTCCGAAGCTACTGGCGATAGGGCTCACCAGAGAGACGGGGCCGCGACGGATCCCCTCGTAGAGCCAGGTCGTACCGAGTGCGTTCAGGACGCCGGCGAGCAGCGCCAAAGCGACGAAGGTGACGCGCAGCGGTGTCGGCGCGCCGCCCCACGCCGAGAGCAGCAGAGGGGCGAGCAGCAGCGCCGAGAGGCCCTGGGTGAACAGCACCGTGGAGCGAGTGCCGATCCGGTCTGCGGCCAGCCGCGCGAGGAAATCTGCACCTCCCCAAGCGAGCGCCGCCAACAGGGCGAGGCCCATCGACATGCGAGGCCGAGGCTATCACAGCCAACGGAGCGCCAGGACTCCCGAAGGGGATTGGATGGGCTGACGGCGCGCGCAGCGTGGGTCGACGATTCGGGGACGATCCTACCGGAATTCCCGAGCTCGACGATCGGTCGAACTGGATCCGGCGGTTCGACTCCGGTCCGCCGCGAATCCAACATCCTCCTCATGCGCCGCAACCGCCTCCGATCGGGCCTCGTGGACCGACGTCTCGTGGCGCACATCGCGTCGGACCTCGACCTTCGGGCCGACGAGGAGCTGGAGAGGCTCGACCTGGGTAGCTTTGTCCGGGCCACCGCAGCCTACGACGCGCCACCGGAGGAGCGGCTGCGTCAACTCGCGATCGCGCTGGAAGCCCGCGTCTCCTTCGACAGCCCGCTGCGAGAGTGGGGAGCGGTCGAGCGCGTCTACGCAGCCGCCATTCGGCTCGAGCCGGAGGACTGGGTGCTCCACTCCTCGCGCTCGATCTGCGCGTCTCGTCTCGCTGAGGTCGCGACGGATCCGCGCGACGTCGAGCGCCTCGTGCGTGCCTCGGACGAGAGCCTCCGTCGGGCCCTCGAGCTCGCGCCCGACGCCGCCGAGCTCCACTACCTCGCGGGCTACAACACGTACGTGCACCGCACGGGGTCCACGGAGGACGCTCTGGGTGAGCTGGAGCGCGCGATCGAGCTAGACGGCTTGCATGGCTTCGCTCGCCTCTACCGAGCGCACTGCCTCCACGACCTGGAGCGCTTCGAAGAGGCAGCCGCCGCGTACGACGACGTCCCCCAGGGAGCCTTCCGAGGCCCGACGAGCTGGAGGATGGACCTCCTCGTCGAGCAGCGCGCCCACTGTAGAGGGATGGCCGGCGACCTCGACGGAGCCCGGGCCGACTTCGAGCGTGTTCTGACGCGGTACGAACGGGAGCCTCATCTCGCGCTCTACGCGCCGCCCCGGTACCGCCGCTGGGCGGCCGATGCGTTCCCGGAGCTCGCGGACCGAGTCGAGGCGGTGGAGGCGGCCGCGACCGGCCACTCATCTTGACCGATCGCCAGGGACCGACGGTGTTCGCCGGCGATCGTGTTCGCCGCCGATCGGGCTCGCCGAGCTCTTGCCGGAGTCGGGGGAACGCGGCATCTGTCGGGCATGCGAGCGCCAGGAACCGACTGGGTCTACAAGATCCTCCCGTGGAGTGACTGGGAGGCCCTCGACGGCGCCGACGAGTGGGCCGGCAGCGAGGCGGATCTACGCGCCGGCTTCATTCGTTTCTCCACCGCGGCGCAGGTGGCCGAGAACGCGCGCCTTCACTTCGCAGGCGCGGGGGAGCTCGCGCTCCTGGGCGTCCCCGCAAACCAGGTGGCGCTCACGTGGGAGCCCTCTCGCGGTGGCGAGCCCTCTCCGCATCTCTACGGCCCCTTGCCGCTCGACGTGATCGACGTGATCGAGCGCGTGGCGATCGGTCCCGAGGGACACGAGTTCCCGTGGTGGCTCTCACTCGGGTACCCGCCCACCGATTGACCCTCGGGGAGCCTCGGCGGGTAGAGACCCTACGAGTCCCTCAGGGCCTGCGCTCGGCGCTTCGGGAACGATCCCACCAACTACCGCGACGTGGTCGGGATCCGAACGCCATTGACTTCAGTTCAATTAGGACCATCATCCTATTGATCTCGATTCAGTAGCGAAGGGCCGACGACGATGGAGCACACATTCACCAGCACCGCCTCCCAGGCGCGGAAGCGCGCACCGGTCCGCCCCCGGCGGATGCACTTCGACTTCGACTCCGTGAAGGAGCGCTTCTGGTTCAAGGGCAACGGGCTGATCACGGCGACGCTCTCTGCGCTGTCGGCCACGTTCCCGCTGGGCGAGAAGGAGTTCGTGCGGAGCGTGATGCACTACCGCGACCAGATCTCGGACCCCGTGCTTCGCGAGCAGATGGTCGGCTTCGCGGCGCAGGAGGGGCAGCACTCCTACCAGCATCAGCGGGCGAACGCGTGGCTCGACGGCATGGGCTTCGACGCGTCGGCGGTCGAGCGCGAGGTGGAGAAGAACATCGCGAAGCACGTGCGGACGAGCCCGCCCGCGGTGCACCTCGCGTCCACGGTCGTGCTCGAGCACATCACCGCGATCCTCGCCGAGTACATGCTCACGCACCCGCACATCACCGCGGAGATGGAGAAGCCGACGCGTGAGCTGCTCGAGTGGCACGCGGTCGAGGAGATCGAGCACAAGGCGGTCGCGTTCGACGTCTTCGAGGCGGTGAGCGGCGACCGCGACCTGCTGCGCCGCGTCGGCGCGTTGACGACGATCTTCTTCGTCTTCAATCAGATCCGCCACACCGTCACGGCGCTGAAGGCGCTCGAGCACCGACCGACCCTGCGCGAGTACCTCGAGGCGTACGACTTCTACTTCGGGCCCGATGGCCTCATCACGAAGGTCGCCGGCCCGTACCGCGACTTCTTCCGTCCGGACTTCCACCCGTGGGACCAGGACAACGCTCACCTCATCGAGGCGTGGAAGGCGCGGCACGAGAGCGCCGGGGCCGGCTCCGAGGCGGCCTGAGGTCGGGCTCGCAGCGAGCCACGGAGCGCTCCGCGGAGTTGCGTTCGTTGCGGCGCCCGTGGCTCACAAAGGCACGCGGTTCGCCTCGTCATGTTTCGCCGTCGTGAGTGGCATGTGGGTTGCGATGCGCCCCGCGATGCACCGACGACGGACCGAGCTCGCCCGCATCGTATCGCTCCTGGCCTTTGGCCTGACCGCCTGCTCGAACGCGTCGAGCCCGACCGACGCTGGCCCGCCGACGCGGGACTGTGACGCGAGCGACTGCCCATCGCGGCCGACGGACTCCGGCGCGCTGGACGCGAGCACCACTCCCCCCGCGTGCCGGGCGTCAGACCCGACCCTGCCGCTCGCAGGCATACCCGAGGAGGTGCTCGTGCTGCGTCACACGAGCTCACCGTGCTCCACGAACGAGACCGAGCTCCTGGTTCAGAACACCTCGACCTCTCCGCTGATCTTGGACCGGGTCGAGACGAGCTCGGCGACCTTCCTGCTCGAACCGTTGGAGCTCCCCGTGACGTTGCTCCCCGGCTCGACGATGCCAGTTGGCGTGAGGCTCTCGGAGGAAGCGCGAGGAGAGCAAACCGGAGCGCTCCGCCTCTCGGGGCCGGGAGGATGTTCCGAGCTCCCGCTGCGCGGCATCGCCGCCGACGAAGCGATGCTCACCCTGAATCGCCAGGCCCTGGACTTCGGCGTCGTCGAAGCGGGGACGACCAGCGAGACCCGGGACATCGTAGTCCTCGCGCAGCACGCGGGCGACGCCACGAGCCCCACGGTCGACGGAGTCTCCGCGTCTCCCGAGTCATTCCAGATCGTGTCGGCCCCTTCGATCCCGTTCGCGCTGGGGTCGTGCGCGCCCGTCACCGTCTCCGTCTCCTTCGACGCGCCCGAGACCACCGGCCCGGTCACTGGCGATCTCCTGCTGGAGCTCGCTCGGGACGGCTTCGCCGTGTTCGTCGCCGTCCCGCTGCGGGCGACAGTCGAGTGAGCGCGGCCGCAGAGGGCGAGCCATCGCGCAGGAGGCCTTTCCATCTGCGGTTGCATCGCACATCCTCGTCAGGTGGGCGGATGCCGCGCGTGCGAGGACGGTGAGGAGGGCTGCGCGCTCGTTCCCGTGTCGCGACGGAACGGGAAGTACAGCCCGCTGCGCCTCGGCGTGATCAGCGTGCTCTGCGACCCGCTGCTGATCCCCTCCCTCATCGCGCTGGGCCGCGGGGTCTCGGAGCTGCGGGAGGTCCGGCGCCGCGAGGCCGAGGGGCACTGGTCTCCGGACCACCGCGACGTTCGCACCGGCGCCGTCTGGGGCATCCTCCTCGGCGGGGCGCGTCCGGCCGCGGCGCTGCTCCTCGCGGCGATCGTCGTCTTCGACGCCCGCTCTCCGGCGCCAGCGCCGGCCCCGCCTGCGCCGCCTCACGACGAGGTCGCCGACCTGATGATGTGCGTCACCCGATGCGCCGACGACGCGCAGCGGCGCGCGGCCATCGATCAGCTCGACGTGCTCGGCCCCCGCCTGGATCCCGACCAGCGCCGTCGGCTCCTGCGTCACGGGCTCGAAGGTGAGCTCCCCTCGGGGCAGCGAGAGGCGCTGCTGGCGAACCTCGTCGCGACGGACGAGGCCCGCGCCCTGACCCCCGAGGAGCTGCGGCCCCTACAGGCGATGGGCCCTCCGGTTCGCGCGGCGCTCTATCACTACATCGCGTGGCTCTCTCCCGACCCGCCTCCGCCGGCCGACCACTGGACCGCGGTCGGCCTGATGTGGCGCGCCATGTTGCGTCGAGAAGATCGGCCGGCGCTGATCCCGGCCGCGTCGCTCGCGAGGACGCCGCTGCGAGCGGAGGCGCTCTCGGATCTCTTGTCGCTCCCCGACACCCACCCCGCGGCCGGCCTCGCGCTCATTCTCGCGAGCGAGCGATGTGACGACGAGCCTCTCGACGAGCGCCTCGGGCCGCGGCTGCTCGCTCGACTCCGCGCCGAGCCCAGCGAGGCCGACGTGAGGCTGGCCGGCTGCGTCCCCGGGCCGGGCATCCACGAGGCCCTGATCGAGCTCGCGCGCGAAGGCGGGACGCGCGGCGCGGTCGCGCTTCTCGCGGCCCTTCGACGGGGTGGGCAGGTGCCGCGAGACGTAGTCGCGGCGCTCACGGCCGAGCCCACCACATATCGTCGCTTGTCGCGCGACCTGGGGCCGCTGGGGCGGACCGACCTCATCCCGCCGCGGCACCGTACGGTCGCGCACCGGATCGAGATGACGGCCCGAGCGCGCTATCCGTTCGTCACGCGGGTGGAGCGCCGAAGGGTCGAGCGAGGCCATACGTGCGTCATCTTCGCGGACGGGGACGGGCGCGACCACGTGGCGTATTGCGGCGCCGACTCTCAGCGCCACCTGGACGTCGCGACCCCGCGCCTCGACGAGGACCACGCCGAGCTCTGCGCGCGCGTCTGCGGACAGGACCCACCGCTGCCTCTACCACCGTCCTTCGACGGCCTGTGAGTGGGCGTCGCCATCTCCGTACTTCCACGGTCGACTCGGGCGTGGTCTCGGTGGGGCGAGAATTTCGGTTCGCACCAGCGTGAACCAGCTCCCCGCGCTGAGCCCCAGCTGCCGGCAAACCACGACTTACCCGGCGGCACATTCCCTGCTACGCGCCGCGACCATGTCTCTCGCCGAGCTCAAGTCGCTGTGCCTCGTCCCAGCGCTCGTGATGGGAACCGCGTGCGGGGGCTCCGGGGGGGCCGAAGGTCCCGTCGAGCCGCAGTCTCTCCGCTCGGCCGAGGTCACGCGCGCGGTCCCCAGCGTCGAGATCGACTCGTCGGCGGCCTTGTCGGAGATGGTCGCGGCGATCGCAGCCGCGGACTGGGGCGGCGCCGTCGATGGAGACGACTGCGCGTTCCTGTGGGGAGACATCGATGTCGGTCCCGGGCTCTCACCGCTACGCGTCGCGGCCGAGGGTGGTCGACCCGCGATCTCCGGGTTCATCGCGTGTGACGACGAGGCGATCGAGCGCGCGCTTCCACAGCCATCCGGCGTGATCATGGCTTGGCGAGGAGACGACCTGGTGATGGCCCACGCTTCGGACATCGGTGACGGCGTCGACTTCGATTCCGCCTATCGAGAGGCCGCGACGGCCGATCCGACCGTCCGCGCCTCGTATGTCGTGGTCGCCATCTCCGGAGACGAAGCCACGCCGGCCGCCACGGCGCTCGAGGGCCTCGCGCAGATCACCCAGGTCTTCGGCGCCGCGATGCTGGGCGTGGGGCCGCGCGCCAGCTCCGACGACGGCGACCGATAGACGTTCCCAGCCGCCGTCTCGGCACTGCTCGGCCGCGCAGCGGACGGGCTCGTCCGGCATCGACAACAGGTCTCGGGTCGAGGTGACCGCGATGGCGATCCCGGCCGCCACCATCAGCGCGCCGACGCAGAGCCCGAGCCAGGAGAACCACGCGCTCCCCTCCGCGAGCTGCTTGGCGCCGAAGTCGGCGGGGATGTTCGAGTCCGTCATGTCCGCTCCCGTGCCTGGGGGGGCGTGTAGATCACGAACTCATCGCGAACAACTCGAGCATCGCGCGGTGTTCGACGACCTCTCCGAGCTGACGCGGCACAA
The DNA here is from genome assembly GCA_004213565.1 of Sandaracinaceae bacterium. Lineage (GTDB taxonomy): Bacteria > Myxococcota_A > Polyangia > Polyangiales > Sandaracinaceae > JAVJQK01. The sequence goes on along the minus strand of SHBB01000363.1, from coordinate 1,756 downwards.
CGGAGACCGGCCGCTGGTCGACGCGCTCGCCACCGAGATCGAACGGGTCCCGGGCGCTCCGTTCCGCGCGACGTGTCTGCAGCGCCCTCATCTGACGTTGGTTCGCGCTTGGCGGCGTCCAACGGCGTTTCTCACGAAAAACTGACACGGAGGTCTACCAGGAGAGTTCTGCGGGCGGAGACACACGGAGATTGATAGCGCCTATCAAATGCGACGGAAAAACTGACAGAATGGCAACTCTTCGACGATCTGCGGGCGGAGACACACGGAGATTGATAGCGCCTATCAAATGCGACGGAAAAACTGACAAAGTGGCAAAAGAATGGACTTCTCCGGGCGCGAGCTCACGGAAATCGTCAACGGCAGACATTCGCCGGCTCGGGTGGGAGATCGGCCGCGGTGGCCCTCGACTGCACTACGATGAGGGGACCACGCCTCTTCTTGCACGACGTCGGGCCAGTCGGAGCCGATGCGCGAGCCACACCGCCAACAGCACTCGGGGTCGGTACCCCAGCGAAGGCACCCCATGAAGCTCTGCATCCTCTCCCGCAATCGGTCCTGTTACAGCACGCGTCGGCTCGTCGAGGCGGTGAAGGCGCGCGGCCACCAGGCCCGCGTCCTCGACCCGCTTCGGTTCGCCATCTCCTCGAGCATGGGCCGGCCCGCGCTCTTCTACCGGGGCGCCGAGCTCGAGGACTACGACGGCGTGATCCCGCGGATCGGCGCGTCGGTCACCTTCTACGGCACCTCCGTCGTCCGGCAGTTCGAGCAGATGAACGTCTTCTGCGCCAACTCGGCCATGGGCATCGCGAACTCGCGCGACAAGCTGCGCTCGATGCAGATCCTGAGTCGCTACGACATCGGCATCCCGCCGACCGAGTTCGTGCGCGACAAGGACGACGTGCTGCCGGCCATCGAGCGGGCGGGCGGCGCCCCCGTCATCATCAAGCTGCTCGAGGGCACGCAGGGGGTGGGCGTGATCCTCGCCGACTCCGTCAAGGTCGCGCAGGCGATCATCGAGACGCTCCAGAGCACGCGGCAAAACGTGCTGATCCAGAAGTTCGTCGCCGAGAGCCGCGGGAAGGACCTGCGCGCCTTCGTGGTGGGCGACCGCGTCGTGGGCGCGATGCGCCGCACCGCCGTGGGCGACGAGTTCCGGAGCAACGTGCACCGGGGTGGCCAGGTGCAGTCGGTCGAGCTCGACCCCCTGTACGCGCAGACGGCGGTCCGCGCCGCGCAGATCCTCGGCCTCCGCGTCGCGGGCGTCGACATGCTGGAGGGCGCCACCGGCCCGAGCTTGATGGAGGTCAACTCCTCGCCGGGCCTCGAGGGCATCGAGGCCGCGACGGGCGCGGACATCGCGGGTGAGATCGTCGACTACGTGGTCGAGAACGTGGCGCACCCCGAGCTCGACATCCGGCAGATGCTCACGGTCAGCAAGGGCTACGGGGTCGTGGCGCTGCAGGTGGGCGACGACGTGCTCGCCAACAAGACGATCGAGGCCTCCGGGCTGCGTGACCGTGACATCGTCGTCCTGAGCCTCGCTCGGGATGGCAAGATCATCCCCAACCCCAAGGCCAGTCGTGAGCTGCTGGTCGGCGACCGCCTGACCTGCTGGGGCAAGTACGCGAACGTGCGCGACCTCTTGCCGCCGCTGCCGAGGCGCACGCCCGGGCGCCGCAAGAAGAAGGCACCCAAGGAGGCGTGAGTCTCCTTCGCGGGGGAGGGCCTTCGGTCCCGGCCGCGCGAACATCGA
>SHBB01000362.1 GCA_004213565.1 Sandaracinaceae bacterium | reverse complement strand
CTACGTCAACCGCTCGTTCGAGCGCCTCTTCGGTTACTCCCGAGAAGAGGCGATGGGGCGCTCGCCCGCCGCGCTGTTGCGCAGCCACGCGCACGAGCCGGAGTTCTACGCCGCCGCCTGGGCGGAGCTCGAGGCCGGGCGACCGTGGCGCGGCCAGCTCGTCTCCAAGACCAAGGAGGGGGCGCTCGTCGAGTGCGACACGCTCGCTTCGCCCATCCTGGATTCGCACGGAAAGCTGCATGCGGTCGTCGCGGTTCGCCGCGACGTCGCGTCCTCGAGGAAGATGGAAGAGCAGCTCCGAAGCTCCGAGCGGCTGGCCGCGCTGGGCACGCTGGCGGCGGGGCTGGCCCACGAGATCAACAACCCCCTGGCGTACGTGCTCGCCAACCTGGAGCACTCGCTCGAGCTCATCGAGGAGGGGCGCACGCCCTCGGCGTTGCGCGCGCCGCTCACCGAGGCGCAGTCGGGCGCGGAGCGGGTCCGGACCATCCTGAAGGACATGAACCTCCTGGCCCACGACCGCGCCGACGAGGTCCGGACGGTGGCCCTCGACCGGGCGCTCGCCGCCGCGGCCCGCCTCGCCGCGGGGCAGCTCGGCCGGGTCGCCAAGCTCGACGTGCGCCTCGACGAGGGGCTGTTCGTGCGCGGCCACGAGACCCGGCTCGGACAGGTGGCGCTGAACCTGCTCATCAACGCAGGCCAGGCGATCCCGGACGGCGACGACCCCGCGGCGCACCGGGTCACGCTCCGCGCGTTCGCCGAGGGTGGAGACGCGGTGTTCGAGGTCTCCGACACGGGGCTCGGCATGACGGAGGAGGTGAAGCGGCGCGCGCTCGACCCGTTCTTCACGACGAAGCCGCCCGGGCGCGGCACGGGGCTCGGGCTGAGCCTGTGTCAGCAGATCGCGCAGAGCATGGACGGGCGGATCTCGCTCGAGAGCGCGCCCGGCCGAGGCACCACGGTGCGCGTCACGCTGCCCCGGACCACGTCGCCGGGCTCGGAGCGTCCGAGCCCCGCCGCGCCCGCGCTGCGCCCCGAGCGGCTCCGCGTCCTGGTGGCGGACGACGAGCGCCAGGTCTGCCGCGCGGTCAAGCGCGCGCTCCGGCAGCACGACGTCACCCTGGCCTCCGGTCCGCGCGCGGGCCTGGAGGCGCTGGAGCTCTTGCAGGAGCGCGAGTTCGACGCGGTGATCTGCGATCTCACGATGCCCGAGATCGGCGGCGCCGCGCTCCGCGAGGCCCTGGGGGACGACCCGGTGCGCCACCGCTGGCTCTTCCTGACCGGCGGGGTCCTCACCGACGCCGACCGCGCGTACCTCGACGCCTTCGGCGGCCCGGTGCTCTACAAGCCCTTCCGCACCGACGAGCTCCGGCTGGTGGTCGAGCGGGTGGCGAGGGCCTCGGCCGCAGAGTGACGCGTCAACACTCGATGATGTTGACGGCGAGCCCGCCGCGCGCGGTCTCCTTGTACTTCTTCTTCATGTCGGCGCCGGTCTGGCGCATCGTCTCGATGACCTGATCGAGGCTGACCTTCTGGTTCCCGTCGCCGCGGAGCGCGAGCCGCGAGGCGTTGATCGCCTTCACCGCGCCCATCGCGTTTCGCTCGATGCAAGGAACCTGGACGAGGCCGCCCACCGGGTCGCAGGTCAGGCCGAGGTTGTGCTCCATGCCGATCTCGGCCGCGCACTCCACCTGCTCGGGCGTCCCGCCCATCACCTCGGTGAGCCCGGCCGCGGCCATGGAGCAGGCGACGCCCACCTCGCCCTGGCAGCCGACCTCGGCGCCGCTGATGGAGGCGCGCTGCTTGAAGATGATGCCGATCGCCGCCGCGGTGAGCAGGAAGCGGCGCGCGCCGTCGTCGTCCGCGTTGGGCGCGAACCGGGCGTAGTAGGTGAGCACGGCGGGGATGATGCCGGCCGCGCCGTTGGTGGGCGCGGTGACCACGCGCCCGCCGGCCGCGTTCTCTTCGTTGACCGCGAGCGCCCAGAGATCGACCCAGTCCATCACGTGCAGGGGGTCGGTGGTGCCGCTCGCGTCGCTCCGCAGCTTGCGGTGGAGGCTGGCCGCGCGCCGCTTGACCTTGAGGCCACCCGGCAGGATGCCCTCTCGCTCGCACCCGCGCGCGATGCAGCCCTGCATGGCGGCCCAGATGGCGTCGAGCCCCGCCGTCACCTCCGCCTTCGGACGCCACGCCTGCTCGTTCTCGAGCACGAGCGAGCTGATCCGCAGGCCCGACTCCTTGCACCGGGCCAGGAGCTGCGCGCCGCTGTCGAAGGGGTGGGGGAGGGCGGTCGTGTCCTCGACGATCCGGTCCTCGTCCGCCGCCGCGTCGTCGACCACGAAGCCGCCTCCCACCGAGTAGAAGACGCGCTCGCGCAGGACCTCGCCCGCGGCGTCGAGCGCCGAGAAGCGCATGCCGTTCGGGTGGCCGGGCAGCGACTTGCGGCGCTGGAAGACGAGGTCCGCGGTGGGGTCGAAGTCGACGTCGCGCGCGCCCGCGAGGGAGAGGCGCCTCTCGGCTTCGATCTTCGCCATGCGCGCGCCGACGGCGTCGACGTCCACGCTCTCCGGCGCCTCGCCTTCGAGGCCGAGCAGCACCGCCCGATCCGAGCCGTGCCCCTTCCCGGTGGCTCCGAGCGAGCCGTAGAGCTCCGCTTTGACGCGGGCCGTCCGCTCGAGGAGCCCGCGCTGGACGAGCCCCTCCGCGAAGCGCTTCGCCGCGCGCATCGGTCCCACCGTGTGGGAGCTGGAGGGGCCGATCCCGATCGTGAACATGTCGAAAACACTGATGGCCATGGGGGTCGCGGAGCATAGCGCCGGGCGGGCGCGGAAGCCGTAAGGTCCGTGTGAGGTTGATCCGTCACCCGAAGCTGAGTTACGTTCAGCGTGACTCAGGTGGGGGTGACGGATGGGGGGATGGCGACGCGACTCGATGGGGGGCTCCTCGGCGTCGTCGCCGCGCTCGGCCTCCTCGCCTGTGCGCAGGGGACCGGGCTCGAGCCGCTACGACCGCCAGAGCGTGAGCCGACGCCGCCGCTCGGCGACGTGGCCTCCGCCGAGCGCTACGCCGCGCTCTGCGCGAGCTGCCACGGCGAGCTGGGGGAGGGCGGGTTCGGGCCGCCGCTTCTGGACATCGAGACCGAGGAGCGCGCGCTCGCCCAGCTGATCGACGAGACGATGCCGCAGGACGCGCCCGAGTCGTGCAAGGGGAGCTGCGCGGATGGGGTCGCCCACTTCATCAAGACGCAGCTCACGAGCGAGGCGCTCCGCTGCGACGGGGTGGAGCCGGCGCCGCGACGCCTCCGCCTGCTCAACCGGCGCGAGTACGCGGCCAGCGTGCGGGACCTGCTCGGCCTCCCGCAGGGCGCGGAGGAGGGCGGGGATCCCTGCCCGGACACGACCTTCCGCTATGACCCGGGCGGCCGGAGCGTCTCCTCGGTGCACGTCGCGGGCACGTTCAACGACTGGAGCGCGACCGCGTGGCCGATGCGCCTCGAGGCCGGCGTGTGGACGCTGACCCGCAGGCTCGACCCGGGTCGCCACGCCTACAAGCTCGTCCTGGACGGAGGCGAGTGGATCGAGGACCCGAGCGCGACCGAGAGCGAAGACGACACCTTCGGCGGGCGCAACTCGGTGCTCCAGGTGCGCTGCTCCGAAGACGCCGCCCCCCTCGATCTGACGGCGTCCCTCCCCGTCGAGCCGCGCCCCGAGGGCTACGTCTACGACAACTCCGCCGACGTGCTTCAGGTCACGTCCATCCACCTCGACGAGCTGTCGCGCGCCGCGGCGGCCGCCGTCGCGCACCTGGGCGAGCCCGGCCTGCTCTCACTCGCCGACTGCGCGGGCGCCCCGCGCGACGCGTGCGTGAGCGCGTTCGTCGGGCGGCTCGGCCGGCGCGCCTTCCGCCGGCCGCTGACGGAGAGGGAGGCGGCGCGCTACGAGGCGCTCGCGGCGGACGCGCCCTCGCTCGCCGACGCCATCGGCGTGGTCGTGCGCGGGCTGCTCGTCTCGCCGCACTTCCTCTACCGCTCGGAGCTGGGCGTCGCCCAGGGGGACGGGACCTTCCGGCTGACCGGCTACGAGGTGGCCAGCGCGCTGTCGTACGGGCTCTGGGGGACCACACCCGACGCCGCGCTCCTCGACGCGGCCGAGGCGGGCGCGCTCGAGGACCCTGCGGCGCTCGAGGCGCAGGCCGCGCGCATGCTCGAGGATCCCCGCGCGCGGCCCGTGCTCGCCGCGTTCGTGCGCCAGTGGCTGGGCGTCGAGGGCGTGCCGGAGCAGACGCGCGTCGACGGACGCTTCGACGACGCGCTCGCGGCCGCGATGATCGACGAGACGGAGGCCTTCGCTCTGCACGTCGTGTTCGAGGGCAGCGGGCGGTTCGAGGAGCTGCTGACCGGCGCGCGCGAGCCCGACGACGCGGCGCTGCGCGCGCTCTACGCGGAGGATCCCGAGCCGCGGGTGGGCCTGCTGGGGCACGCGAGCGTGCTCACCGCGACCTCGCACTCCGATCAGAGCTCGCCCATCCGGCGCGGCCTCTTCGTGCGCCAGCGGCTCCTCTGCCAGACCCTGCCGCCGCCGCCCGCGGACGCTGGCGGAGTGCCCGACGTGGATCCGACCGCCACCACCCGCGAGCGCTTCCGTCAGCACACCGACGAGGCGCGCTGCGCGGGCTGTCACCGCTACATCGATCCGGTCGGCTTCGGCTTCGAGCGCTACGGGCCCATCGGGGAGTGGCGGGAGCGCGAGGGCGGGCACCCCATCGACGCGCGCGGCGACATGGTGGACGTCGAGGGGATCGGCCGCGGCACGAGCGCGCCCTTCGAGTCGCTCGCGGAGCTCGCCGCGATCCTCGCCGAGAGCGAGGCGGCGCCCGGGTGCTTCGCGCGGCAGGCGTTCCGGTTCACGCGCGGGCAGCGCGAGACGGTGCGGGAGCGCTGCGCCGTCGCGCACGTGCAGCGCGAGTGGGGAGCGCGGGACCACGACGTGCGGGCGCTCTTCGCGCTGCTCTACGCGTCGCCCGACTTCCGGATCCGACGGGAGGCGAGCGAATGACCATCTCCAGGCGCGGTTTCCTCTTCGGGCTCGGCGCGTCAGCCGCGGCCCTGCCCTTCGCGGGCACCCTGTCGCGGGCCTTCGGAGACGCGAGCGGCAGGGCGCGTCGCGTGATCGTCTTCTACTTCCCGGACGGCGTCCCCGGGCGCAGCCAGGACGGCGACGCGAGCCTCTGGGAGGCGCGCGACGAGGGGGGCCGCGTGGGGCTCAGCGAGTGCCTCGAGCCGCTGCGCGGGGTGGAGGGCGAGTGCGTCTTCCTCAACGGCCTGTCCATGGGCGGCGCCGACGAGGGCAGCCACCCGGGCGGCGCGAAGAAGCTGCTGACCGGGGTGGACGGCGGGCACGGGGAGTCGATCGACCGCTCCCTCGCGCGCAGCGCCGGCGCCTCCGCCCCCCACCCGCACCTCTACCTCGGCGCGATGGCCACCGTGTCGGGCGCGTCGGGCGACAAGCACATCAGCTACCTCGGGCCGGGCCACACCGTGCCCCCCGAGGACGATCCGCGTCGCGCCTTCGCGCGCCTCTTCCGCGACGTCATGCCCGTCGACCCTGGCGGCGCCTGGGATCCACGCCAGAGCTTGCTCGACGTCTCGCGCGAGGAGCTCGACGCGCTCTCGCGAGGGCTGGGCACGCGGGAGCGCGGCAAGCTCGCGCTCCACCTCGAGGCGATCCGCGAGCTCGAGTCGCGCCTCGCTCCGCCCACCGAGCCGCCGCCCGCCAGCTGTGAGGCGCCCGCCGTCGACTTCGCGGGCGTCATGGACGGCGCGCTCCACACCCCCGAGCGCTTCGGCGACATCCTGCGCGCGCAGATCGACGTCATGGTGACCGCGATGGCGTGCGGACAGACCCGGGTCGGCGTCATCCAGGGCTCGCATCACACGAGCGAGCTGATCATGAGCCGCATCGCCGGCAGCGAGATGCACGACCCGGGCTTCGACATGCGGAGCCATCAGGCGAGCCACTACGGCGCGCGGCACGACCGGGGCAACCGGCTCTTCACGGACTTCGTCGCGCAGCGGCGCTGGTGGGTGTCGCGCTTCCGGGATCTGCTCGACGCGCTGCGGGCCCGCCCCGAAGGCGAGGGCACGATGCTCGACCACTCGCTCGTCCTGCTCTGCAGCGAGGTGTCGGATGGCAACACGCACAGTCACGCCGACATGCCCTTCGTGGTCGCCGGTCGCGCCGGCGGCTGCGTGACGCCGGGACGCGTGCTCGAGCACCGCGGTCGCCGCCACGGCGAGCTCCTGCTGGCGATGGGGCACGCGATGGGGGAGCGCTGGGACCGCTACGGTGACGCGGGCCACGAGCCGCTCCCCGGCCTGCTCTCGTGACGCCCTGTCTTCTCGTGACCTCTTGCTTCGAGCCCGCGCAGGGCCTAGCCCAGAGGCATGGCCGATCCGACCGACCTCCGTGAGGGTGACGCGCTCGTCGTCGTCGACGTGCAGCCCGACTTCTGTCCCGGCGGCGCGCTGCCCGTGCCCGACGGCGACGCGGTGATCCCCGTGCTCAACCGGTGGCTCGAGGCCGCCAAGCGCGCGGGCGTCACCGTCGTGGCGTCGCGGGACTGGCACCCCTCGCAGCACCCGAGCTTCGAGGTGCACGGCGGGCCGTGGCCCACGCACTGCGTCCAGGGCACGCCCGGCGCGGCGTTCCACGCCAACCTGAAGCTCCCCACCGAGGTCGTCGTCATCAACAAGGGGACACGGCTCGACAAGGACCAGTACTCGGCGTTCGACGAGACCGGCCTCGGAGGTTGGCTGAAGGCGCGCGACCACGAGCGCCTCTTCATCGGCGGGCTCGCCGAAGACGTCTGCGTGCGCGCGACCGCCCTCGACGCGGTGAAGGCCGGCTTCGAGACCCACCTCATCGCGGGGGCCACGCGTCCCGTCACCCCCGAGGGAGGGGAGGCGGCCATCGCCGCGATGCGCCAGGCCGGCGTGGTCATCGAGGGCCGCCCTCGGAGCAGCCCGCCCTTCGACAAGGTCGACGAGGCGGGCGACGAGACCTTCCCGGCCTCGGACCCGCCGAGCTTCACGCCCGAGAAGGTCTGAGGCAGGCAGGCTGTCTCAGCGGTCGCGGATGACGGTGACCACCGTCTCCCCGCCCGCGGGCAGGTGCGCCGCCTGTCGCGCCTCTTCGACGTCGGTCGCCGCGATGGTCTCGACGTAGCGACGGATCACGAGCGCCGCGCGCAGCAAGGGGAGCGGCCCCTCGCCCTCGCGGGTCGCGTACTGGAGGATGCGCCCCTCGTGCGGCACCGCGAGGCTCACCACGCGAGCGTCCACCGAGTCGAGGTCGTCGGCGTAGCAGCCCTCGGGCAGGGCGAACAGGCCGGTCTCCTCGAGCTCGACCCGCAGGTCGGAAGCGAGCTGCGTGCCGTCCTGGCCCTCGGGCGGGATCACGCTCTCGATGCTCGCGAAGCCGCTCGTCTCGAGCACGCCGTAGGTGTCGATCTCGTAGCGCCGCGCGGCCGCGGTGAGGTCTCCCGACTCCTCGAGCACCGCGACGATCTGACGATCGTGGCTGGGCGAGACGTCGACGCCGCAGCCGGGTTCGCCGACGGCCGCGACGGGCTCGGCCTCGACCGCGGGCGTCGTCTTGGGTGGCGCGGCGCCGCAGGCGGCGAGACCGAGAGCGGCGGCGCTGGCGAGCGCGATCCGGAGGAGGCTGGGGCGTGGGGAATGTCGCATGCCATCACACACTCCGAGAATCGTGCCAGCGCCGCAGCCCGCCCCGGATGGGTCACTCTGCGTGTCGGGGAAACCGCGACGCGGCGTCCTGCCCCAGCACGTTCGCCTCGGACGCGGTCTCCTTCACCTCTCTCGGATCCCCGGCCAGCAGGACGGCGATCCAGCGGGTGCGCGGGCTCTCCGCGCAGACGAGCGCGACGAGCACCGTCAGCGGCACGCCGATGAGCGCGCCGGCCACCCCCCAGACCCAGCCCCAGAAGGTCACCGCGAAGAGCACCACGAGGGGCGAGAGCGAGAGCGCTTTGCCCTGCAAGAGCGGGTCGACCCAGTTGCCCATCACGAGCTGCACGCCGCCGACCACGCCGATCGCGGCGAGCACCATCATCCAGTCCCCGTTGAACTGGACGAGCGCGAAGAGCGCGGGCGGCAGCACCCCGAGGAACGAGCCGAGGGTGGGGATGTAGTTGAGGAGGAAGTTCAGGAGGCCCCAGAGCCACCACAGCTCGAGCCCGATCATCCAGGCGCCGCCGGCGCACAGGACGCCGGTGATCAGCCCGATGACCGTGCGCACGAGGAAGTAGCGCCGGAACTGCGATGAGACGCGCTCGCTCACGTCGAGGATGCGGGCGGCGCGACGCGCGTCGGTGGAGGAGCGCACCTTCTCCTGCGCGTCCTTCACCTCCAACATGGCGAGGGACATGAAGGCGAGCACGAGCACGAAGCCCGCCACCGCCTCGAGGCCGATCCGGCCGCTCGTCTGCAACAGGCCGGCGAGGGCGGAGCTGCCGCTCACCTCGTCCATCGGCACTCCGTGGTCGAGCGCCCAGGTCTGCATGTCCTCGATCGCCGCCGTCAGCTCGGGCTCGTAGCCGCGCGAGCGATCACGCAGCGCGGCCGCGGTGCCGTAGAGGCTCGCGAAGAAGCCCCCCGCCACCGTGAGGAAGACGAGGGTGCCGCCCGCGACGGCCAGGCCGCGCGGGACGTGGTGGGCGAGCCACTTCGTGACCGGCCAGACGAGGGCGGCCAGGAAGAACGCGAACGCGAGCGGCAGGGTGACGGACGCCGTCTCCCGGAGGGCGAACCCGACCACGATGACGGTCAGGACGCCCAGCAGGACGCTCCGCACGTGCCGCCCGCGCTCGTCTCGTTCGCGCGGGGTGGAATCTCCGTCCATGGGCTCAGGCGTGGGCGCGACCGTTCGCGTTGTTCGACGCTTCGTCCTCGGACGACGAGACGTGGTTCCAGCCCATCGTCGAGCGGATCTTCTCGCTCATCGCGGTGGCCTGCTCACCGATCTGCGCGCGCACCTCGTCGCCCTTCTTCGGGGCGAGCAGCAGCGCGACGCCGGCGCCGATCGCGACGCCCGCACCGAGCGCGGCCGCGATGGGGAGGGCGCGGGAGAGGATCGACGGCTGGGGTACATAGCCGTATCGGCCGAGCACGTCGTTCGCCGTCCCGCGCGCGTACGCGCGAGCCTGGTCGGTGTCGATGTCGCGCAGGACTCGGTAGGCGCCGTTGAGGATGCTGAGGGTGTTCATGGGGCTCCAGTGTTCGTTTGGGGGTGGAGTTCGTTGGGGGTGGATCAGCTCGGCGACGCCGCGCTGATCTCGAGGGCCTGGCTCTCTGGCGAAGGCCCGCGGACGGCCGCGCGAAGGATCTCGTGCGCGGCGTCGATGTCCATGGGGTGTGTGTTCGTGGATGCGCGTCGCGCGAGCTCGTGCTCGACCGCGTCGAAGAGCGCTCCGAGCGCCCCGCCGCCGATCACGGCGACCGGGCCGGGGAGGTTGGCGAGCAGCGCGCGGGCGCCGCGAACGACCGCGAAGCGGACGCCGAACCGGGTCAGCTCGCGGAGGGCGAGCTGCCGCAGCGGCGAGCGGTCCGACAGGCCGAGCGCCCGGCGTGGCCAGTCGGCGTCTTCGAAGAGCTCCGCGTCGTGGAGGCGGAGCGCGCAGGCGTGCAGGGTGACCCGGCGGCGGAGCGTGGCTCGGTGCTCGAGGAGCGACGGGACGAGGCCGCTGCCCCGCGCGCCGCTGACGACGCCCGAGAGGGCCGCGCGCACGCGGTGCCGCTCGAAGAGAGGCCCACGCAGCTCGCGCTCGCCGTGCTCTTCCTGCAGCCGCTCGAGCTCGGCCTCGATCTGCTCTGGACGGATCGCGAGCAGCTCGGTCACGAGCCACTCGAGAACGTCTGCTTGCGTCGCGTCCTTCATGCCGGAGGGTCGTGCATGGCGCATGCCGCCCAAAAGGCCGGCTCTACGGCCCATATGCCGTAGCGCCTCGCCTCGGTGCGCGACCTGGCGTGTCACGACGCGACGGACCGGGCTGGAACTTTTTCGAACGCCGGACGCGGGGCTAGGCCCGAATCAAGCGCTTCGCGCTCGCTCCGGGCCTAGCAATTTCTAGTA
>SHBB01000361.1 GCA_004213565.1 Sandaracinaceae bacterium | reverse complement strand
GGTGGGCCACGTCGGCGTTCACGACCACGGCGTCGGCGTCGAGCGCGCCGCCGTCGACCACCACGCCGCGCACGCGGCCGTCGCGCACGCGGACGCGCTCGACCCAGCTCCGGGTGCGGATCTCCACCCCGAGCCGCTCCGCGCCCTGCACGAGCGCGCGGACGAGCGCGGCCACGCCGCCCTCGATTCCGAGGCCCCCGAGCGCGAGGTCCACGTACGCGATGCAGAGGAGCGTCGCGGGCGCGCGCCGCGGGTCGGAGCCGTTGTAGGTGGCGTAGCGCATCAGGACGTCCCGCAGGTGCGGCGAGCGGACGCGCGCGTGGATCGCCCCGCGCATCGTGCGCAGCGGGTCGATGCGGGGCAGGGCCGAGAGGTGCTCGACCATGCGCGAGAGGCGCGGCGCGGGCCCCTCCACGAAGTGCGGGGCCGCCACGTCCCAGATCCCCTTCGCGTAGCCGACGAACGCGCGGAAGTCCTCGGCCGCCTCCGCCCCGAGCGCCTCTCGCACGGAGCGCTCCGACGCGCGCACGTCGTGATGCAGGTCGAGCTGCGTGCTGTCCGGCCAGAGATAGCGGAACGCAGGGCTGAGCGGCCGCAGGGTCAGCGCGCGCTCGAGCGACGTGCCCGCGGCGCGGAAGAGCCCGTCGAAGACGTGGGGCAGGGTGAGCAGGCTCGGGCCGGTGTCGGCCTCGACCCCACCCGGGAGCGTCACCACGCCCGCCTTGCCGCCGGGGCGCGCCGCCCCCTCGAGCACCGTCACCCGGTGACCCGCCGCGGCGAGATGGATGGCGGCGGAGAGCCCCCCCAGCCCGGCGCCGACGATGGCGACGTGGCTCATCCCAGCAGCGTCCCCAGCTGACGGCGCCAGCGCCCCCGACGGGGACCGAGGAAGAGCGGGTTAAGGCGTGAGGTGGGCGCCTCGGTGTGGTGCACGCGCATCTTCACGAACGGGCGCATCGGGGCGAGATCCACGCGCCCGGGGCGCACCAGCTCCCCCGTCCCGTGCGCGCGCGCGCCGCCCCGCGTCGCCTCCGTGCCGAAGCGGAGGTAGAACGGGCCGTCGTCGAGGAGCGCGCCGTGCCGCACGTCGAGCCACGCGCCGCCGTCCGGATCGAGCAGCTCCACGCGGTCCCAGTAAGGCATGCCGTAGCGCGCCCTCCGCTCGCCGGTGAGGCGCGCGCGCACGGGGACGTCGCGCGTTTGCCCCGCGTCGTCGATCTCGAGCGCGAGCGCCTCCGGGGCGCCGCCGCCCTCGGGCCAGAGCACGTAGTAGATGAGCTCCCGGTCGGGCATCGGCACGCGGCCCCAGACCCAGTGATCGATCCCCAGGCGGTCGAACGGCGTGCGGCTGCCGTTGCGGTCGTGGTAGCCGCGCCCCGCGAAGTCGAGGATCGACCGGCTCCCCACGCGGAGGGAGGCGTCGACGGTCGCCGGCCCGGTCAGCGGGCTCCAGTCGTGGTCGTCGAGGGTGGGCTGGGCGGACGCGGTCGGACGGCGCGGGACTCCGTCGAGCGCGATCCGCCCGCGCAGGCGATCGCGCGTCCCCGGGAGTGGGCAGTCGAGCGAGAGCGAGGCCTGGCGTCGGCCGCCGCGGACCTCGCTCCGCAGCACGCTGTCTCCGAATCGCCACTCTTCGCCGTCCCAGCTCGCGTCGTGCGTCGGGTACTCCTGCAGCAGGTAGAACGCCTCGCGTCCTTCGCGGTACACGGCCACGTTCAAGCTGGGCCGCTCGCGGGCCGAGGGCGCCTCGCCCCGCCGGCTCGCCGCGCGGTAGCCGGGCAGGAACGGCAGACCGAACGACCAGATCACCACCACGCCGTTCCCCTGCGGATCGATCGCGTCGAGGTACCACCACGCGAATCCGCCCGCCGCGTGCAGCAGCTCACGATCGAGGGGGCGGTCCGGCGAGGTGAGTCGGACGAGCCGGGTTGCGCTTCGAAGCATGTTTCCTCCCCTCCCGATCTGGGCGCGTTCCTCGTTTCGGCCACATCGACCGCGAAAAAAGGACGGTAGCGCGGTTCTCGGGTGAACATTCGCCCGAACCGGCCCATGATGGGCGCGAGTGATGCGCGAGGATCGGGCCGTTTTCTTGGCGAACGACAACCAACGAGACCTTCTGACCAGCACCGAGGCCGCCGAGCTGCTCGGCGCGAGCCCCACCAGCGTCAAGCGCTGGGCCGACGAGGGCATCTTGCCGTGCGTCCGCACCGCGGGCCGTCACCGCCGCTTCGCCCGCGACGACCTGGAGCGCTTCCACCGGGAGAAGATGGGCGCTCCGCCAGACGAGGGCGTCGGCGGCCCCGACACGTTCGACGCGTGGCTCTCGGACCTGCTCGAGGGCCGGCCTTATCGCGTCCAGGCGCGCCTCTTCGAGCTCCGCTCGAGCGTCGGCTCCTGGCGCGCGGTGGGGGAGCGCGTGGGCGAGCTGGTCACCGAGGTGGGCGAGCGCTGGGCGCGGGGCGAGCTGTCGGTCGTGGAGGAGCACCTCGCCACCGAGCGCCTCGGCCGTGCGCTCGCGCGCGTCAGCGAGACGCTCCCGCTCAGCCCCGACGCCCCTCGCGCGCTGCTGCTGACCCCGCAGCACGAAGAGCACACGCTGGGCCTCTCCATGCTCGAGCTCGCGCTCCGCGAGCTGGGCTGGCAGCCCGTGTGGTCCGGTCGCCGCACGCCGGTCGAGCACTTCGACGAGGCGCTGGCCGAGCTCGACGTGCAGCTCGTCGCGGCCAGCGCGTCGGCCTACGCGGACGATCCGGTGGAGATGGCGCGGGTCGCGCGCGCGCTCGCCGACGCCTGCTCGGCCCGGGGCGTCACGCTCCTCTTCGGCGGCAACGGGGCGTGGCCCGACCCACCGCCCTACGGGAGACGCCTGCACGGGTTCCGTGAGATGACCGGCGCGTTGCCCCCGGCCGAGGCGGCCCGACGTCAGAGGAAGCAGCCGCCCTCGCCCCGATAGGTCGGCTCCCGCGCGACGACCTCTCCGCTCCGGACGAGCAGATACTCCGTGAAGCGCTCGGCCAGCTCGCCGGCCTTCGCGTGGCGAAAGATCACCGGCTCGCCGACGCGCGGGCGCGGACCGTGCCCGGAGAGGCGCAGCGGTGTTTGCACTTCTCCTGCGCCCTCCATCGAGATGTAGGAGAGCCCTGGGGGCATCCACGGGACGGGCAGTCGATCCCAGCCCGGCTCTCCGCTCGCGACGTAGCCGCCGCCGAGGCAGGTGATCACGTCGTCGGTCGGCGCGCGAGAGACCTCGAGCGCGAAGAAGGCGGCGGGCTCGAAGTGGGCGGCGCGGAAGTAGTCGAAGAGGTGCGAGCAGAGGAAGCCCGAGCCCGCCGTCACCTCGGTCACGCACGCCTCGGCGGTGGTGGTGTCGAGCGAGCCGCTCCCGCCCCCGTTGACGAGCCGGAGGTCCACGCCCGCCTGGCGCAGCGCGCTCACCGCCTCGGCGCGCGCCTTCGCGACCTGCGGGACGGCCAGGCGCTTCAGCGCGCGGCGCGCCGGGTTGAGGGCGCGGCTGAAGGGGCTGTCGTCCGGGAGGCCGGCGACGTGCGCCTCGTAGCCCATCAGGCCGGCCACCTCCACGCCCTCCATCGAGGCGGCCTCTCTCGCGAGCGCGACCAGCTGTCTGGCGGTGCGGAGGGGGCTGCGCAGCGCGCCGAGGTGGACACGGCGCGCTGGCTGGTAGGCCACGTCCAGCTCGAGCACGACCTCCAGCGTGGTGCCCGCCGCCCGGGCCGCGCGCGCGCACGCCTCGAGGTGCTCGCGCGCGTCCACCATCGGACGGATCGTCGCTCCCTCCGCCACGCGCCCCGCGACGTCGGCCAGCGCGCTCGCCTGGAGGCTGGGGTAGGCGACGAGCAGGTCGTCGAAGCCTCGATCGTGGAGGAAGCAGGCCTCCTCGAGCGTGAAGCACATCAGCCCGCGGAAGCGCGCGCCGCCGCGCTCGAGGATGCGACGCAGCAGGCCCACGTGGCGCACGGACTTCGAGGCGACGCGACATGTCTTGTCGGTGCCGGCCAGGGCGTCCAGCACCCGGTCGACGTTCCGGTCCATCGCGTCGAGGTCGACGATCGCGGCCGGGAGGCGCTCGGACGAGAGCAGGTTCGCGAAGGCGCGCCAGTCCATGCCGCGAGCATCGCACGGTTCGAGCGAGGGGTTGAGAGGGGCTCAGTAGACGACGGGCGCCGGCGCGGTGGAGGTCCACACCTCGACCCCGCGCGAGCTGGCGTGCGCGGGCTCCCACGCGTGCTCGTCGACCTGCTCGTCGACCTGCTCGTCGACCTGCTCGTCGACCTGCGCCTCGACGGGATCCGCGGTCTCGACGCGGGCACGGATGGGCTCGCGAGCGCCCTCGAACGGCGCGGCGGGCGCGAACACGAAGTCCGTCTCGGCCAGCCGGTTGAGGTCCTCCTGGAGGATCGCCATCGCGACGACCCACGCCCAGCCGGTGGCCAGGCTGAGCGCGGAGATCACGCCGACCGCCATCGAGCGGTCCAGGTGTTCTTCGCCGCGCTCCAGCATCTCCTCGTGCACGATCTTGGAATTCCGGTACCCGGCCCAGATCCCCCACAGGCCCACGGTGACGACGGCGAGGAGCACGTCGAGGAGCGGCCGCAGGTCGTCTCGATCGGTCTCTCGCTTCAGCTCTTTGGTGGTTCGATACAGCCACCAGTAGGCGTACAACCCGAAGGTCACGACGGTGAGAACGACGACGGCGAGCGGAGAGCGCTTGGTCACGACGAGGGGGGCTCCTTTGAACAGTCCGTACGCGGGGCGAGGGCCGCACATTTCAACCAACGTCACCCATCATGTGGGCGCGGCCGAAATGGGCTCAAGTCGGCCCGCACGTCGCCGTTTGCCCCGCATCGGATGTCCAATGTCTATCGACTGCACCCCGAGCGGGACGGCTGGTCCGAGGTTCCGGCGACGGTGACCTCGTCGGGCACCCTCACGAAGGAGGCGGACGACGAGCTGCGGCGGCTGCGTGACGCGCTCGCGGACCGTGACGCGGAGCTCTCGCTGCTGGCGCACGTCGTCTCCCACGATCTCCGCGCCCCGCTGAGGGCCATCACCGGCTTCGGCGAGCTGCTGCAGGACGAGCTGGGCGCGCGCCTCGAGCCCGAGGCGGCGGACTACCTCGAGCGCATGACGGGCGGCGCCGAGCGGCTCCAGAGCATGATCGACGCGCTCGTGCGGTACCTGCGGCTCGGCCCGCCGTCGTTCGAGACGGTGGACCTGGGGACCGTCGTCGAGAGCGTGCTCGCAGACCGAACGGACGCGCCGGAGATCGAGCTGGGGGCGCTGCCGCGCGTCGAGGGGGATCCCGCGATGCTGACGACCCTCCTGGAGGCGCTCATCGACAACGGGCTGAAGTTCGCCGATCCGGATCGCGCGTGCCGCGTCCACGTCGGCGCGCGCCTCGAGGGCGAGCGCTGGGTGGTCGAGGTACGCGACACGGGCATCGGGTTCGAGCCGCACCTCGAGGAGCGCGCGCGGGCGATGTTCGTCCAGCTGCACCCCCGTGGTCGCTTCCCGGGGCTGGGCTTCGGACTCGCGCTCGCGGCGAAGATCCTCGCTCTGCACGACTCCGAGCTCTGGTTCGAGTCGGTGCCCGGGGAGGGGACGACCGTGCGGTTCCATCTGGCTCCGGCTGGTTTCTAAAGTCCGCCCGCTCGCGACCGTTGCGAGAGGTGATGTCGGACGCCGAAACACGCCGAACACGCCGCCGGCGACGGTCGGATCAGGGGATCGTCGCGCAGCCTGCGGCCGTGGCCAGGCCGTCCATCCTCTTCGTCGACGACGACGAGGCGCTCGCCCGCGCCTTCGCCCGTCGGTTCCAGCGCGAGGGCTTCGAGGTGGTGGTCACGCACTCGCCCATCGAGGCGATCAAGCTGACGCAGCGCCGACTCTTCTCCACCGTCGTGACCGACCTGCGCATGCCCGTCATGAACGGGGTGGAGCTCATCGAGCACGTCGCGGGCGTTCAGCCGGACGTGTCCTTCGTGGTGGTCACCGGCGTGCCCAACCTCGACCTGAAGCGCAGCCCCCCGGCCGAGGTGTCCACCGTGGGCATCGTGGCCAAGCCGTGGGACGACGAGGAGCTCCTCGAGGTCATCCGGCGCGCGGTCGAGCTGACCAACCGCCGCCGCGCCGAGACGAAGGCGGCCGAGAGCGTCGAGCCGATCGCGCTGGTGGTCGAGGACGACCCGGACGACGCCGCGCTGCTCGCGCAGCGGCTGCGCCGCAATGGGTGGCGCAGCCACGCCGTGCATCGTCTCCAGGACGCGCAGCTCGTCGCGGCCTCCACCCGCTTCGACGCGATGCTGGTGGACCTCTCGCTCCCGGACGCGCGCGGGCTCGACGCGGTGGTGAAGCTCCGCCAGGTGGCCCCGAACGTCCCGCTCCTCGTCTACAGCGGCATCGACGACGACACGATGGCCTGTCAGGCGATCCGCGCCGGCGCGCACGACTACCTCGTGAAAGGCGTCGAGGATCGCCGCCTCTGTCGCGCCCTGGTGCTCGGGGTCGAGCGCGCGCACTACACACGGCGGCTCACGTCGCTCGCGCACTTCGACCAGCTGACGGGCCTCGCCAACCGCCTCACCCTCCGCGAGGAGGTGCGGCGCGCGCAGACCGCCTCGGCCGCGAGCGGGCAAGCGACCGCGCTCCTCTACGTGGACCTCGACCGCTTCAAGACGGTCAACGACTCACTCGGTCACGAGGCCGGCGACGCGCTGCTCCAGAACGTCGCCGAGCGCCTTCGCCAGAGCATCCGAGACCACGACACCGCCGCGCGGCTCGGGGGCGACGAGTTCGCCATCGTGCTCCGGCAGCTCGACCACCCCGACGAGGCCTCCATCGTCGCCGAGCGGCTCCTCGACGCGCTGCGGCGCCCGTTCGAGCTCCCGCAGGCGACCGTGCGCGTGACCTGCAGCGTCGGCGTGGTGGTCAAGCGCCCGGGGGACACGTGCTCCCTCGACGACCTCCTGCGCGAGGCGGACACGGCCATGTACGACGCGAAGCGGAGCGGCCGCAATCGGCTGGCCCGCCCCAAGCGCGACAGCGCGCGCCCGGGCGTCGCCCGCATCGCGCTCGAGAACGAGCTCCGCGACGCCGTGGCCGAGGAGCGCTTCACCCTCGCGTTCCAGCCGCAGTTCTCGGTCCCTGCGCGGGAGGTGATCGGCTACGAGGCGCTCCTCCGCTGGACGCGGCTCGACGGCACGAAGGTCTCGCCCGCCACGTTCATCCCGCTGCTCGAGGACATGGGGCTCGTCTCTCAGGTCGGCCGCTGGGTGCTCCGCGCGTCCTGCCGCCAGCTCGCGGAGTGGCGAGAGGCGGGGATGCCCCGACACGTGCGCATGGCGGTGAACGTCAGCGGCCAGGACTTCGAGCGCGACGACCTGGTGGGGAGCGTGATGGGTGCGCTCGCGGAGTTCGGCATCGAGCCGTCCGCGCTCGAGCTCGAGATCACCGAGAGCATCCTGATGCGCGACACCGAGCGCACCAACGTGACCCTCGAGGCCTTGAAGCGAGAGGGCGTCCCGATCGCCATCGACGACTTCGGCACGGGCTACTCGTCGCTCGCGTACCTCCAGCGCTTCGCGGTCAGTCGGCTGAAGATCGACCGCGTCTTCGTCCAGGCGCTCGAGGAGACGCAGGATGGGACCATCGCGGAGGCGGTCATCGCGCTCGGGCACCGGATGGGCATGGAGGTCCTCGCCGAGGGGGTGGAGACGGAAGCGCAGCTCGCTTCCCTCGCCAGCGTCGGCTGCGATCTCGTGCAAGGATTCTTGCTGGGTCGCCCGGAGGCTGCGTCGCAGATCGCGCTCGTCGCCTGAGGCGGTCGCGACTACCGGGAGCGCAGCAGGAGCGGCACGT
Source organism: Sandaracinaceae bacterium (assembly GCA_004213565.1). Taxonomy (GTDB): domain Bacteria; phylum Myxococcota_A; class Polyangia; order Polyangiales; family Sandaracinaceae; genus JAVJQK01. Next base: position 2,288 of record SHBB01000361.1, on the reverse strand, counting down.
AGAGCACCTCCCGCGAGGCGTCGGACAGCTCGACGCGCCCGCCCTGGCGCGAGACCGTGATCACCGCCGGGGCGAAGCTCCCCTTGGTCGGCAGCCGCGTCGCGCCGCGGCGCAGGGAGTCGGGATCCACGAGGGACGCGATCGGGAAGCGGTCCGGCGCGCGCTGCCCGGTCTCGTGCACGACCATCGCGCCGTCGCGCCGGAAGTGACCGACGTCCCGCCCGTTCACGGTGAGCGCCCAGCGCGCGTCTTCGCCGCGGGTCCAGACCAGCGTCTCATCGGGGTGGGCGCCGTTGACCAGGGTGACCTCGCGCGCGTCGGCCGGGGCGAGCGTGGTGGCGACGGCGAAGAGGAGCGCGAAGAAAGCGTAGTCGAAGCCCATGGGAGCGGCTTAGCAGCTCACTGCGGCTGCTGGTACTTCACGCCGATCGCCTCCTGCGCCATCTCGTCGAAGGTCATCGCGCGGTAGCGGCGCACGTCCTCCTCGGTGTAGAGGCGGTTGATCACCCGGGGATCCAGCCCGATGACGCGCTGGAGGAGCGGGCCGAAGATGGCGCCGAGGATCGGGTCGTTGAAGGCGTCCTGGATGGTGCGGATGAACTTCGTGAACGGCCGGTCGCCGACCCCGGGGCGCTCGCCGAGGAGCTGGATGCGCTTGAACGCCTCGAAGAGGCGCTTGCCGCTCGGGTCGGTCAGGTCCATCGGCGCGAAGAAGACGTCCCGGAAGAACGGGCCCGCGTGCCAGAGCATCACCGCCAGCGCGAAGAGCGAGCGGGCCTGCTCGTCCAGCGACTTCTCGGGCCGCGCCTCGAGCCAGCGGTCGTAGCCCTCCGACGCGTAGAACTCGACCATGTGGTAGTCGACCGCGATGTGCCGGGACTCGTCGCGGTTGATCAGGCGCATCGCCCGGTGGCTCATGTCGTCGTCGACGAAGTCGTCCAGGGAGCGGAGGAGCGCGACGTCCAGCAGCAGCTCACCCGTGGTGATGTAGGCGCTGGCGATGTCGGGCGGCAGGTGGTGGACCGCCTCCACGAAGGGCTCCCGGAAGCGGACGAGGTGCGGGTTGAGCTGGTAGTCCCGGTAGTGGTGCACGTCGTAGTGCGCGGCGAGCCGCGTGGCGACCTCGGAGTGGCGCGCCTCGTCCTCGATGAACGTCGTGAAGATCTCCTTCAACACCGGGTCGTCGGTCTGCGCGCGCTGCGCCCGGAACAGCTCGCCCGCCAGCAGCTCGATGCCGCTCATGTCCGTGAAGTACTGGCAGACCGCGATCTCGTGTTCCCTGGGGAGCGGCCGAGGGGTCACGTCCCAGTCGAGGTCGTCGATGCGCCACTGATCTCGGCGGCACATGCCGAGCATGCGGTCGAGGTCCATGGGGACAGAGTAGCCCCGCCCGGTCGCGTCAAGAAGTCCGGCCGCGCGGACGCTTGAAGCGCCGCGTCGGGCGCGTGCGCAGCTCGCGCGTCGCGTCTTCGGCCAGCTGCACGGCGCCCTCCTCGCTCAGCGCGATCTTCGGCTCCGACGCCGTGGGCGCGTCGGTGTGCAGGTAGGTCTGGAGCAGGGCGTCGAGCTCGGGTCGTGACACGTCCCCGGAGAACGACGCACCGCGTCGTGGCTGAAGCCGACCCGTTCGGTCAGCGGGTGGGAGCGCCGGTCACCGCGCCTCGTGACGCCGCCTCGAATCCGTGGCATTCGACCCACGCGATGGCGCACCTCCCTGGTCGAGTGCTCAAGAGTCAGAGCGGGCAGCACTGGGTCCTCACCGACACCGGGGTGGTGCACTGCACGCTGCGCGGCCGGCTCAAGAAGGAGAAGAAGGCCCGCACCGACCTCGTGGTGATCGGCGATCGGGTGCGTGTCTCCGTGCAGACGGGCCAGCCGGGCGAGGGCGTCATCGAGGAGGTCGAGCCGCGCGAGAACCGCTTCGCCCGTCGGCAGCCGGGCGGGCGCGGGCGGTACAAAGAGCACGTGATGGTGGCGAACCTCGACTGGCTCGCCCTCGTGTTCGCGTGCGGCAGCCCTCCGCCCAACCCGCGGCTGCTCGACCGCTTCCTCGTCGTGGCGGAGCTGGACCGGCTGGACGCGATCATCGTCGCCAACAAGATCGATCAGGTCTCGCGGGAGGCGGCGGAGGCGGTCTTCGCGCCCTACGCCGAGCTGGGATACCCGGTCTGCTACACGAGCGCGGCGAGCGGGGAGGGCGTCGCGGCCCTCCGCGAGCGCCTCGTGGGCAAGGTCAGCGCGTTCGTCGGCCCCTCCGGCGTCGGCAAGAGCAGCCTCCTGAACGCGCT
>SHBB01000360.1 GCA_004213565.1 Sandaracinaceae bacterium | reverse complement strand
TCGGAGGGAAGGGCGCGGCGGGGCGCAACGTCGACCCCGCGGGGAAGTATCGGATCGAGGAGCACGGGCTCCACAACTGGTTCGGCTTCTACGACAACTCGTTCCGGCAGATCCGCGACGTGTACGGCGAGCTGAGCCGGCCTCCGGACGCGCCGCTCGCGAGCTGGAAGGAGGCGTTCATCCCGGAGTGGGAGGCGGTCTTCGTCGAGCGCGTGAAGGGCCGGCAGACGTTCTGGAAGATCGAGAACCCCACCAACGCCGAGGAGCCGGGCAGCGGCGGGCTGCTCCTGCCGCTCTGGGAGTACGTGCTGATGGGGCTCGAGATGATCTCGGGGCACCACCTCGCGCTGACCGGGGTGTCGCTCCGGGGGATCGAGCTCTCCGCCCCCACGCGTGATCTCGTCGAGCGGGTGCGTAAGCTCGGCGTGAGCGTGGGCGCGCCGAGCGACCCGGCGCACGGCATCCTGAAGCTGGCGCACGCCCTGGCGCGGCAGTCGCTGAAGCACGTCGACAACCCCCACGCGGCCGAGCACGAGGCGCACGCGGAGGGCTCCATCTTCTCCCGCGCCGTGCACGCGCTGACGGACGAGGTCGAGAAGGTCGTCGAGGATCTCGTCGGCGCGGTGGTCGGCCCGGTGGTGCAGCTCGTGCTGGAGCTCCTCCGCGCCTACATGTGGACGATGTGGGAGGTCCTGAAGGACGAGCTGGACGACGACGACGTCCGCCGCTTCTGGATCATGGCCAACTTCGTCTACGCGATCGTGGTGGGCTGTATTCGGGATGGCGTATTGACGCACGGCTTCACCGTGATCAACGACGTGAACTTCCGGGACTGGGTCGCGAAGCACGCCTACCCGGACGGCGGCCTCACGGTCGACTCCGTGATCATGCGCGCGGTGTACGACTCGTCCTTTGCGTATGTCGACGGCGACAGCCGAGACGGCCCCGGCGGCGCGTTCCCGCCCAAGGCGCAGTACGAGGCGGGCACCGCGCTGCAGGGCATGGTCCGCGCGGCGCTCACCTACAAGGGCGCCTTCGGCTACAAGTTCGCCGCCTCGACCGCCGACACCTGCTACGCGCCGATGTACGAGGTGTTGAAGAAGCGCGGCGTGAAGTTCCGCTTCTTCCACCGCGTGCTGGGATTGAAGCCCGGCGCGAGCGCGAGCGATCCCATCGGGGAGATCGAGCTCTACCGTCAGGTCGATCTCGCGGACGATCGGGACGAGTACGAGCCGCTCTTCGACGTGAAGGGCTTGCCCTGCTGGCCATCCCAGCCTCTGTGGGACCAGCTCGAGGACGGCGCGGCGCTGCGGCAATCCGGGGTCGACTTCGAGCACCCGCAGCGCGAGCTGGATCCGTCGCGCAAGATCACGCTGAAGCTCGGGGAGGACTTCGACGACGTGGTGCTCGGCATCTCGGTCGCCGCGCTCCCGAACCTCTGCGGCGGTCTGTTCGAGCTGAGCGAGCGCTGGCGTCGGATGCGCGACCACGTGCGGACCACGCGCACGATGGCGCTGCAGCTTTGGTCGAAGAAGACCGCGTCGGAGATGGGCTGGCCGAACATGGGCCGGCCGATGACCTCCTTCAGCTACGACGAGGCGAACTACCTCAACGTGTGGGGCGACCTGAGCGATCTCGTCCCGATGGAGGGCTGGACGTCGACGCCGATCGCGTGGGACCGGGGAGGGCCACGGACGATCGACGAGGCGTGGCCTCAGAACGTCGCCTACTTCACCACCGCCATGCTCGACGACCCCAAGGTGTCTCCCCACGAGCTCCATCAGGACTGGGCGAAGTGCCACGCCGAGGTCCGCGCGGTCGCGGTGAAGATGTGCGATCAGGCCCTGACGCGGATCTGGCCCTCCACGAACGTCGGCACCGAGGCCGAGCCCCGCTTCGACTGGTCGGTCCTCGTCGACGCGCGCGAGCACGCCCCGTCCGGCCTGCTTCGCATCGACAGTCAGTACATCCGCGCGAACGTCTCGCCGACAGAGCGATACGTCTTGTCGGTCCCCGGGAGCACGAAGCATCGCCTGCAGGCGCACGACGACGCGGAGTTCCCGAACCTGTACCTCGCCGGCGACTGGACCTGGTGCGGCATCAACGCGGGCTGCATGGAGGCCGCGACGATGAGCGGCATGCTCTGCTCGCTCGCGGCGACGGGCTACCCGAAGCGAGACGCGATCATCGGCGTCGACTTCTGAGTCGCGTCACTCCCCGATGGTCGGCGTCGCGCCCGCGAGCGCCTGGAGCAGGAAGCGCAGCGCGTCGCCGCGGGTCTGCGGCTGCTCGGTCAGAACGTGGTGCCCGTCGCGACCCGTCTCCGGCTCGTATTGCCGCAGCCCCACGGTGTAGTCGGTCATCTCGACCGTCACGTTCCCGCTCACCGGAGGGGGCAGGGCGTCGCCGAGGCCGATGTCGACCAGCTCCGGGCTGACCTGGGGCAGGCTCGCGCTGCGGGCGAAGGCGGCCATCGTGCGCTCGGTGCTGAAGCTGTCGCCGAGGCCGAAGGTCATCATCACGTGCCGGCCGCGCATGTCGATCGGCTCGCGGTGGTAGTGGCGGCCGTAGTTCACCGCGTCGACCGGCTCATAGAGCATCTGGATCAGGGCCAGCGCCGGGTGGTTGGCGCCCGCGGTGAGGTTGCCGTCGCGGTCGGGGTCGAGCAGCGCGAGAGGCACCGCCCGCGCGATGTTCACGGGCCGGGTCTTCGTCAGCAGCGACTCCGTCAGGTCGCCGCCGAGCCCGCTGAGGAGCACGGCCAGCACGCCCGGCTCGTAGGGCACCATCAGCGAGGCGTGGCTCGCGCCCTGGCTGTGCCCGAGGATCGCGAAGCGCGCGGGGTCGAAGCGCACGTCGAAGTCCGTGGGCGCCTCGGCGGCCGGGAGCACGTAGCCCTCCGCCCAGTAGACGAGCGCGAGCAGATCCGCGGCGCCCTGGAGGAAGTTGTCGCGCGCCGCGCGGGGGTTGGCGAAGTTGAACACCAGGCCGTCGGGGTCGCGGGTCGACGCGCCGCGGCGGCTGCCGTGCTGCGGCATGTCGATGGCGACCGTCACCGCGTTCGCGGGGCCGGCGCCGCCGTCCGCGGTGGCCAGGTCCTCCGCGAAGCCGTTGCCGATCGGCGCGGTGAAGGCGCCCCCCGTGCCGTGCGCCCAGAAGACGACGGGGAAGCCCTCCGCCGGGGCCGCGGGCACCTTCGGGACGGTCATCACCATGCACACGTCCTCGCTGCGCGCGACGACGGGGGCGCCCGAGGCGTCGTACTCGATGCCGCCGCCGTCCTCCGGCGTCTCGAAAGGTGGGGTTCCTTGCTGGAACTGCGGCAGCGCGACGCGGGCGTGGATCTCCCAGTACGCGCTGCTCTCGGGGCCACACGCGCGCAGCCCTCCGTCATCGCAAGGGCTGGCGACGCCATCGGCGCAGACCGTCACGTCGCTCAGCGCGGGCGCGGGCCCACCGCGGATCACGTTGCGGAGCGCGGGCACCGCGTCGGTCGCGGTCTGGGTCGTGAACACCGCCGCGTTGAGGACGTCGCCCACCGCGGGCGTCTCCGCCTGGGCCAACCAGTCGCGCAGCAGCTGATAGCGATCCCACGCCGTGTCCAGTGGGGCCCCCGTCGGCGCGGTGTCGCCGAGCAGCGCCTCGAGATCGGGCGACGGCTCGAAGGGGACGTTGCCGCTCGCCGCGTCCGTCCGGATGCCGTCCAGCAGGATCAACGCGTAGGTCGTGCCCGGGCGCAGCGGCGCGCCGTGACCACGGCGCACGGAGAGCCAGTTCGGGCAGATGTAGCGGGTGATCGGCCCCGCGGTCGTGAGCCAGCCGCGGCCGAGATCCCGCCCGAACTCCGGCGAGCCGGGCGTGAGGTCGACGAGCCGCACGCGGTCGCCGTTCACGTCGCCCCACTCGTAGGGGCGCGAGAAGCGGAAGAAGACGACCGGGTTGGTGGCGAAGCCGTCCAGGTCCTGCTCCGCCGCCGCGATGGTGCGCCCGAGCACGTCCACCGGGAGCGCGGTGGCGGGGCGCGGGTGGCCCGTCAGATCGAGGCCCGTCGCGGTGCGGCGCACGTCGTTGGGGAAGGGCAGCCGGTAGAAGTCGCCGTCGGTCTCGTCGCCGCGCGGCACCTCGAAGTACGCGCGCGGCGGATCGGCGGCGTCCTCGACGCAGTCCGCGCCGGTCCACGGGGGCAAGAGCGGCGGGCGGCCCGCGCCGGCGTCGCCGCTCCCGATGGCCGGGTTCTGGCAGGTGCGCGCGCCTCCGTCGCCGACCACGCACGCGAGCCCGGCGAGGCAGTCGACGTCGCTGCCGCAGGGATCGGAGAGGTCGCCGTCGCCCGCGGCGCGGCACCGGTAGCCGAAGCCCTCGACGGTGCACAGGAGGCCCTGCTGGCAGTCGGCCGTGCCCTGACAGTCGTCTCCGTCCGCGCCGTCGCCCGCCGCCTCGCAGACGCGGCGAGGCCCGCAGAAGAGCCCGTCCATGCAGTCGCCGCTCAGGACGCAGACGGAGCCCTCCACGCCCGTGCCCGATGGAGCGCAGCGGTTGGTGTCGTCGCAGACGAGGCCCGAGCGGCAGCCCGTGTCGGTGAAGCAGGGGTCACCGACGCCGCCGTTGCGTGGCCCCGCGTCCACGTCACCGGAGTCGAAGAAGTCGCAGGAGCAGCCGGCGCTCAGGAGCACCGCCGCGGTCACCGAAAGCCAAGCGCGCATCGTCCGTCTCCTCCAAGTCGAGCGAATTCACCTTACCGGAAGCGCGCGCCACTTTCCCGACGGCTCTCCGCGCCGCGCACTTTCTTGACCGTGGAGCCCGTTCCATGGCTTGGAGTGGGTGTGCGGTTGTCCCACATCATGCCATACGCCCTCCTCCTGCTCGCGGCCCCGGCCTCGGCCGATCCCGCGGAGCGAGGCGACGCGCATCGCCACGACTACTCGCGCTTCAGCGACGGCCCGCGCAACGTGCCGACCCCGCGGGGGGCGTCGCTCCAGCGCGCCCAGGCGCTGGGGCTCGGCACGCGCGAGGCGGCGTCGCAGCTGATGCACGGCCAGCCCGAGGCCGCGTGGCTGCGCGCCGCCGGGTGGCGCGAGAGCCCGGACCGTCTCCTCTGGCCGGTCGACGACGGCAATTACGTGCGTGGCTTCGGTTTCGTGCGCACCACGCGCCCGGACCTCCGTCACGACGGGGTCGACATCTCCGCGCCGGTGGGCACGGTCGTGCGCGCCGCGGCAGACGGCATCGTCGCCTACTCCGACAACGGCATCCGCGGCTACGGCAACTGCGTCATCCTCCTTCACCCGAACGGCTGGGTGACCCTCTACGCGCACAACTCGCGCACCACGGTGCAGCCCGGGTGGCGGGTGCGGCGCGGCGAGCGCATCGCCCTGGTCGGCTCGACCGGCATCTCCCGCGGCCCGCACGTGCACTTCGAGCTGATCGACGGCGGCCGGCCCACCGACCCGCTCGCCCTCTTCGACGGTGGCCCGGCGTTCGTGCGGCGGGTGGCGGAGCGCGCGTTCGCGGCCGGGCGCGTGCCCGAGCCCGACGACGTCGGCCCCGCGGATCGTCCGACGCCCGCGCCCCTCGCCGACGCGCAGCCGGTCGCCTCGCCCACCGTCGATCGCCGGGCCCTCGTGCGCCGCCTGCTCCGCTTCGCGCCGACCGAGGCGCTCCGCGAGGAGGCGGGCGGGCGCATCTTCTCCAACCTCCTGTGGCCGGTCCGCGGCGGCTCGCTCGCCTCGCACGATCGGCGGCGGGCGCGCATCGAGGCCGAAGACGGCGCCGCGGTGCGCGCGGCGGCGGATGGGCAGGTCGTCTACGTGGGCCGCCTCGGCCGCCGCGGCCAGAGCGTCGTGATGCTGCACCGCATGGGCTGGGTGACGGTCTACGCGGGCGTCGGCGAGGTGCACGTCGAGCCCGGCGAGCGCGTGGAGCGCGGCGCGTGGATCGCAGCGACCGAGGGAGCGCTGGCGTTCGAGCTCCGCGTCGACGGCCGCAGGACCGATCCCCACGACCTGCTGGTCCAGGTGCCCTCCGATTGACGGCTCCGATTGACGCCTCCGATTGACGCCTCCGATTGACCGGGCCGCGCTCCTTCGCGCACAGTCCGGCCATGCCCCTCGGCGACGTGCCCGTCCCCTTCGCCAGCCGCGGCTGGCAGAAGAAGCAGGAGGCCGAGAGCCGGCTCGAGAAGCTCGTCGCGCGCTTCGGCGATCGCATGGTGCGCTTCAGCGAGGACGCGCTCGGCGAGGAGCTCGACGCCCGCATCGCGCGCATCCAGATGCACCCCAACGAGGCGGGCTTCGATCCCTTCGGCTTCGACCCGGGGACCGCGCGCTACGCCCTCGCGCTCGCCGCCTTCCTGCACCGCTTCTACTTCCGCACGGAGGTCTTCGGCGTGGAGCACGTGCCGGAGGGCAGGGTGCTGATCATCGCCAACCACTCGGGGCAGATCCCGATGGACGGCCTCATCATCGGCACCTCGCTCATGCTCGACGCGGAGCCGCCTCGCTTCCCGCGCTCGATGGTGGAGCGCTGGTCGGCGGAGCTGCCCTTCGTCAGCGTGTTCTTCCCGCGCTGCGGCCAGGTGGTCGGCTCCCCCGACAACGCGCGCCGGCTGTTGCAGAACGACGAGGCGCTGGTGGTCTTCCCGGAGGGCACGCGCGGGATCAGCAAGACCTTCGACAAGCGCTACCAGCTCGTCGACTTCGGCCTCGGCTTCATGCGCCTGGCGCTCGAGACCGGCACGCCGATCGTCCCCGTGTCGGTCGTGGGCGGAGAGGAGCAGCTCATCAGCGTCGCCGACTTCAAGGGCGTGGCCCGGCTCTTCGGCATGCCCTCGTTCCCCATCATCCCGCAGCTCTTCCTCGGGATGCCGTTCCCGCTCCCCACCCGCTATCGGCTGCGGTTCGGGCCCCCGATGCGCTTCGACGGCGACCCGGACGACGACGACGCGGTCATCGGCGAGAAGGTCGCCGAGGTCCGGGCGAACATCCAGCGCATGGTCGATCGGGGCCTGGAGGAGCGGCGCTCGATCTTCTGGTGAGCCGCCGCGGCCGGCCCCGCGGGCGCCGCGCGTCGAGAGGAGCGGTGACGTTCTTCAACGGACGGCTTGACGGGAGACGGTCCGCGGGCTTCTGTACGGCCGTCATGCGCCCGTTTGTCTCCCTCAGCCTCTGTCTGATCCTGGCCGCCTGCGGTGGGGATCAGGACCAGCGCACCACGCCCGACGAGACGGGCGACCTCGAGGTCACCGCCGGCAGCGGTCGGACCGCGACGATGCCCCCGGGCCTCGACGACAGCCGCTGGCGCTGGGTCGAGGCGCACTGCACGGAGGGCCCGCTCGACCTGCTCGCCCGCGGCTACGCGGCGCACGTGCGGGTCCATCAGCGCGGCGAGAATCAGCTCCTGCTCGTGCACGACCAGCAGTTCGCGACCGAGAGCTGCGAGCACACCGTCGTCCAGCAGGCGACCCTGCCCGAGGGCGGCGGCGAGAGCTGGCTCATGGAGGAGGTGGTCCGCGTGGCCGTCCCCTCCACCGACGCGTGCTACGGCCGCCCGGAGGAGAACCGCCCCGGCGACGTGCGCATGACCGACGGTCGCCTCGAGGTCCTCGTGCAGCGCTCCCAGTGGTGCAACGGCCTCGAGGTCCGCATGGTCTACGAGCGCGCGGCCCAGGAGCTGCTCGCGGAGGACGAGATCGTGCGTCGCTACGTCGCCCACTTCATGCGCGGCGACGCCGACGCGGTGGCGGAGCTCTTCGCGCAGTCGGGGGCGCTCCTCGAGCCCTTCACCCGGACCGAGACCGGGGACCCCTACCGTCACGAGGGCCGCAACCGGGTCCAGCGCTGGTTCGAGGAGAGCTTCACGACCGCGCCGTGGCGCGCGATGAAGATCGCCGAGATCGAGGAGGGCGAGGCCTCGGGAGGCGCCACGCAGCGCGTCGTGACCTGGGAGTACATGGATCCGCGCCTCACCGAGCCCATGACCGGCCGGAGCCGCTTCACGATCGCGGCGGGCGAGATCTTCGAGCTCCAGATCGAGCTGACCAGCGAGCCCAGCCTGCGCGAGCCGGCCGAGGGCGAGGCGGCCGAGGGCGAAGAAGAGGCGACGGAAACCTGAGCTTGCGTTTCGCCGTGCGCCGTCGGGATACTCGGGGTCCGTGAGCGACTCCCGTCGGCGACGCCCCTCCGCGCGGCGCGGCAAGAAGCCGCCCGCGGATTCGTCCGCCGACGAGGCGGCGAAGCCGGAGCCCGCCCCGAAGAAGCCCAAGCGCTCGGGGTCCGGCGGCGAGCGCCCCTCCGCGAGGCGCAAGCGGGCCGTGAGCCCGGCGACGGTCCCGCCCCCCGCTGCGCCGCAGCCCGTGAAGCGTCCGAGCGCGACGCGCCGACCCGCCGCCAGCCGTGACCCGCACGCGCAGGCCCGCGAGGGCGCCGTGCTCGTGACGGGGATCTGCGGTCGGCTCGGCAAGCTCCTCGCGCGCAGGCTCCACCGCAACGATCGGGTGGTGGGCATCGATCGGCGCGAGTTCCGCGGGCGTCCGAAGGACATCGTGCATCACCAGATCGATCTCCGGCGCAAGAAGACGCGCGACGTCTTCCGGGCGGGCGACATCCGCGCGGTGGTGCACCTCGGGATCATGCACGACCTCCGCGCGAGCGCGAAGGTGCACCACGCATGGAACGTGGTCGCGTTCCAGAAGCTCCTCGACGCGCTCATCCAGTACGACATCCCGAAGCTGGTGGTGCTCTCGAGCGCGAACGTCTACGGGCCCAGCCCCGACAACCCGCAGTTCCTCACCGAGGAGGCCCCGCTGCTCGGGGCGCAGCACTTCAGCGCGATCCGCGATCTCGTCGAGGTGGACATGCTCGCCCAGAGCTTCTTCTGGCGGCACCCCGACACCGAGACGGTGGTGCTCCGGCCGTGCCACATCCTCGGCGGCGTGCACAACGCGCCCAGCAATTACCTGCGCCTCGAGCGCCCGGTCTCCCTGATGGGCTTCGACCCGATGGTGCAGGTGATGCACGAGCGCGACGTGGTCTCGGCCATCCAGCTGGCGCTCGCGCCCGGGGTGCGCGGGATCTTCAACCTGAAGGGCCCCGGCGAGGTCCCCATGAGCCGGGTGTTCAAGATCCTCGGGCGGCGCCCGCGCGCGGTCCCCGCGAGCATGGCGCAGCTCGTGCTCGACCGGATGTGGCGCTACCGGATGACCTCGTTCCCGACGCCGGAGCTCGATCACATCCGCTACGTCTGCATGGTGGACGACACGCGGGCGCGCGAGGTGCTGGGGTTCGAGCCGAGGTTCGGTCTCGAGGAGACCGTGCGGGCCGTCGAGCTCGACGCCTGATCTCCGCCCGCGGACTTCCCACGCCCCCGTGCGCGGCTCATGATGAGCGGGTCGTGGGGGAGCCGACCGGGGAACAGGCGCTGGGGCCGAGCGCGGGGCCGAGGCCGCGGGAGGAGCGCGAGACGCTCTCGTCCGACCCGACCTCGATGCCGCCGTCGGCCCGCGCCGAGATGGGCGGCGATCCGCTCGTGGGGCAGCTGGTCGACGCCCGGTATCACGTCGGCCCCGTGCTCGCCGACGGCGGCATGGGCACGGTCTACGAGGCGCTCGACGTCCACGCGGACGCGCGCGTGGCGCTCAAGACCCTGCAGCCTCGGTTCAGCGAGCGTCCGCGGGTCGTCCAGCGCTTCGAGCGGGAGGCGCAGGCGCTCGAGGCGGCCCGGAGCCCACACGTCGTCGACGTCATCGCTCACGGGCGCCTCGAAGACGCGCGCCCCTACTACGTGATGGAGCGGCTCGACGGGGAGCCGCTCTCGGACGTCATCGAGCGGACCGCGGCGCCGCTCGAGCCGCGCCGGGTGGTCCGGCTCGGCGTGCAGATCGCGCGAGGGCTCACCCACGCTCACGACCTCGGCATCGTGCACCGCGACCTGAAGCCGGAGAACATCTTCCTGTGCGACGCGGTCGGCGACGCGCCCCACGTGAAGCTCCTCGACTTCGGCCTCGCCAAGGCGGTGGACGGGTCGACGGACGTGACCAAGGCGGGAGAGCTGCTGGGCACGCCGAGCTACATGGCCCCCGAGCAGATCCGCGGCGACCGGGTCGACGGCCGCACGGACATCTACGCGTTCGGCGTGATGCTCTACGAGATGCTGACGGGGAGGGTGCCGTTCGAGGG
>SHBB01000036.1 GCA_004213565.1 Sandaracinaceae bacterium | reverse complement strand
CCAGAGCTCCGCCCTCCTCGACCGCGCCCTCCTCGACCAGGCCCTCGCGGCAGCCGTCGGGGCTGCACACCTCGAGGTGCGCGAGCGAGGCGCCGTCGGGGACCGCCAGCCGATAGCGGAGCTCCGCCGGGTAGCGCGCGCTCGACGTGAAGCGCATCCGCTCCTCGACGACGGCCATCCCGTGGCCGAGCCACACGTCGACCTCGTGTCCGGTCTCGCGCACCCCCGCGATGGCGTGGAGCACCTCTCCGCGCTGCACGGGGATGGGCGCGTGCGCCTCCTCCTCGACGGTGGTCGGGGAGACGCGCTCGAGCTGATCGCTCCGGTCGATGCCGAGCGGGTCGTCTTCCTCGTTGGAGAACGGGTCCTGCTCCACCCAGTCGGGCAGCCCACCGTCCTGCGCGGCGGCCGGGGTGGCCATCGCCAGGGCGAGAATGAAGGGCAGGGCTCGTGCGTTGCGCGGCATGGAAGCGAGACAGCGGCGGCACGCTGGGGTTCCGCCGGGGGATCGAGGCCCGGCCCGCCCAGGATGGCGCATCGGACGCCGGCCCGCGAATCGCAGGTAGTAAGGACGCGACGGGATGGTTATCCTGCCCGCGTCCACCAGCCGAAAAGGGAGAGCGCGTCGATGGGGATCATGGATTTCATCAGGCAGGGCACGCAGGAAATGATGGTTGCGCGGCCCGACTCGGCCAAGCAGTACATCGTCTACAAGCACCCCGAGCAGACGATCCCGAAGTTCTCGCAGCTGACGGTCGACGCAGACGAGGCGGCGGTGTTCTTCCGGGACGGCGCCCTCGTCGGCGTGCTCCGGACGGCCGGCGCGGCGCAGCGGCACACGCTGGACACGGGCAACATCCCGTTCCTCAGCAACCTCGTGGACTCGTTCACGGGCGGGAACATCTTCGTCACCGATCTCTACTTCGTGACGATGCGCCCCTTCCGCGGCGCGCGCTTCGGCGGCGCGCTCCCGCCCATCAAGGATCCCGAGCTGGAGATCACGCTCACGCCTCGGATCTTCGGTGAGTACGCGTGGCAGATCACGCACCCCGACCGCTTCATCGTCAGCTACCTCGGCATGGGCGGGCAGCAGTCGAACGAGCAGGTCGAGCGCTGGATCACCACCAAGTTCATGAACGCGGTGAAGAAGAGCCTCCCGCAGTTCATCATCCGCCAGAAGGTGGAGGTGCAGCATCTGGCCGCCTATCACGACGAGATCGGCCAGATGTTCATGCAGAAGTGCGAGGACCTCTCCGAGATCGGGGTGCAGTTCCTCGAGCTCGGTGACTTCTCGATCAACTTCGACGCCGACGATCAGAAGCGCCTCGAGGAGGCCCAGGCGCGCTACGCGGACCTCAAGGTCAAGAAGCGCGCGAAGGACGAGCTCGGCGGCGGCAACTTCATGAACTACGCCGCGGGCGAGGCGATGCTCGGCGCCGGCCAGGGCATGGCGCAGGGCGGAGGCGAAGGCGGCGGCGGCGGCGGCGCGATGCAGGGCGGCGCGGGCCTCGGCATGGGCTTCGCCATGGCGAACATGTTCGCGCAGAACATGCAGCCCCAGCAGGGCCAGCCGCAGCAGCCCCCGCCCCAGCAGCCTCCTCCCCAGCCGGTGCAGGCGGGCGGCGGCATGGTGCAGTGCCCGTCGTGCTCGGCGACGGTCGCCCCCGGGAAGTTCTGCGCCGAGTGCGGCAGCTCGCTCGTGCCGCAGCCCAAGCCGTGCCCCTCGTGCAGCACCGTCGCGGCGCCCGGCGCGAAGTTCTGCGCCGAGTGCGGCACGAACATGCAGGGCTGAGACGGCCGGCTCTCCCGAGGCCCGCGCGCCGCTCCGGTGCGCGGGCCTCTTTGCGTCCGCCGCCCGTAGCCCTCAGAGGGAGGGCGGCTGCTCCGGCACGCGCTCGCGGACGTCCCGCGCCGACGCCGCGTCTCCGAGCCGCTCGTACGCGTCGGCGAGGAGGGAGACCTCCGCGTCGCTCGCCGCGTGGTTCTCGAGCACGTAGATGGTGCACTCGTACTCCCCGCGGCCGAAGCACGTTCGCGCGACCGAGAGCCGATCCTCGCTCGACAGCTCGGGGGTGCCGACCCTCGTCACGATCGCCTGGCGCGCGCGATGCGGGATCACCAGGCCCGCCGCCTGCTCCTCGATGCACTCCCGCAAGCCCTCCGGCCCATCGGAGACGTCGACCTCGGTGACCGCGCCGGCCGCGTCGGTGGTCAGGCGCACGTCGAAGATCGTGGTCTCCCGCGTCCCTCGCGAGAGCCAGCAGCCATGGAACGCGCGCTCACCGACCGCGCGCACGTCCGGGTCCGACACGAAGTACGGGGAGCGGTGCGCGGGCAGATCCCCGAAGCGCGCCGCGAGCGCCTCGCCGGTCGCGCTCGTCGGGCGCTCCTTCGTCGCCGCCTTGGCGTGCTCGCGCGGCGCGCTCGTGGGTGCCAGCGTGGCGAGCAGCCAGCCCGCGGTCATCGCGGCCAGGATCGCGCCGATGGCGCCGAGGCGCCGGGAGACGGTCGGCCGCGACACCTGGAGCCGCTCGGCGATCTCCGCCTGGGAGAAGCCCGCCAGGCGCAGCCCGAGCACTTCGCGCAGCTCCTCGTCGGCGCCGTCGAGGTCCATCAGCTCGCGCGCCACGGCGTTGTCGTGCGGGTCGTCGTGGGAGGCGGCCAGGTCCGGCTCGCTCCCTCGCTCGAGCTGCGGCGGCACGGCCGCGCGCATCAGCCGCCGCCGCCGCGCGCGCTTGCGCCGCTCCTCCGAGAGGTGGGCCTTCAGCCGCAACGTCAGGTAGGAGCGCAGCGAGGTCTTCGCCTCGCCCGCGGTCAGCTCCGCGAGGTAGCGCGGGAGCCAGCGGTCACAGCTCATCATCAGCAGCTCGCCCAGGACGTCCTCCGGGTCGGCCACGTCCCGGTAGCCGGGGGCGAGCGCTCGCGCGATCCGCTCGAGCTCCCGGAGCAGCGCCCGCCACGAGGCGTCGTCCATCTGCTTCGACCACGCGGCCAGCCAGCGCGAAGCGTCCGAGCCCGGCTCGGCGCGCACCGCCTCCGCGACCGTGAACGACCCGCTCTGCTCCGTCTGGACGCCCAAGACCACCCTCCCGTCACTCTGACACGGGACGAGCCGCGACTTTGGTTCACGGCGCCCGAGATTTGACTCCGGCCGGGGACCCCGCATCCTGCCTCCGTGGGATTGCTCCGCACCCTGCTCGCGGCCGGCTTCGTGCTGGCGTTCGCCCTGCTGCAGTCCGAGGGAGGATGCGGCGGCTACGAGCCGGAGCCCCGCAAGGGCGAGGGAGACCCCTGCACCCGCACCGACGAGTGCCAGAGCCACCTCGAGTGCAGCGGCGGCGTGTGCCGCGAGCCGTTCGAGCCGGAGCTGGACTCGGGTCTGCGGGACTCGGGCGCGGCCCCCACCGACTCCGGGGTGGACCCCGCCGATGCGGGTGGGGAGCGCGATGCGTCCACGGCTGGCGACGCCGGACCCGATTCGGGGGCGTTCGACGGCGGCTGAAGGTTCCGCTGTCGCTTGCGCCGCCCGTCGCCCATTCCCTATCCTCAGGCCAGCCGATGCGCATCTGTCCGCAGTGCGGAACGCGATTCCAGGAAGCTCTCCAGTTCTGCCCCAACGATGGCGCGCAGACCTACGAGGCACAGGAGAGCCAGGAGTCGCCGACCGATCCGCTCCTGGGGCGGGTGATCGACGGTCGATACCGCATCGAGAAGCAGATCGGTGAGGGCGGGATGGGCGTGGTCTACATGGCCACCCACACCGTCCTGCAGAAGAAGCTCGCCCTGAAGGTCCTCCGCGGGGACAGCTCCAAGGACGCCGACGTCGTCCAGCGCTTCATGCAGGAGGCGCAGGCGGCGACCAGCATCGGCCACCAGAACATCATCGACATCTCGGACTTCGGCCGGCTGCCGGACGGCGCGGTGTACTTCGTCATGGAGTACCTCGACGGCCTGTCGCTCGCCGACATGATCAAGCGCGGCGGCTCGATCCCGATGGCCGACGCGGTCCACATCATCCGCCAGATCGCGTCGGCGCTGGACGCGGCCCACGCGCGCGGCATCGTGCACCGCGACCTCAAGCCCGACAACATCATCGTCATTCACCAGGGCGACGACCCGCTCTTCGTGAAGGTCCTCGACTTCGGCGTGGCCAAGGTCGGCGGCGGGGCGAGCAAGCTGACCAAGACCGGCATGGTCTTCGGCACGCCGCACTACATGTCGCCCGAGCAAGCGGCTGGCCACAGCGTGGACGCGCGCACGGACATCTACGCGCTCGGCGTGATCATGTACGAGATGTTCACCGGCAAGGTGCCGTTCGACGCGGACACCTTCATGGGCATCCTCTCGAAGCACATGTTCGAGCCGCCCGCGAGCCCGAGCGAGGTGAAGGGCGCGTCGCTCGGCGCGCTCGAGTCCGTCACGCTGCGCGCGCTCGAGAAGAACCCCGACCAGCGCTACCTGTCGATGCAGGAGCTGATCGCGGACCTCGACACCGTCGCCGCAGGCGGCAGCGTGGCGGTCGGTGGCCGGCCCGGCGTGTCTCCGCCCGGAAACCTCGCCGACGCGCTCGAGCCGCCCAGCCACCTCGAAGTGGCGGCCCAGCCGTCGGGCGGCGGCTCGAAGCTCGCGCTCGTGGCGGTGGCGGTGCTCGCGCTCCTGCTCGTCGGAGGCGGCGTGGGGACCGCCGTCTTCCTGATGACGGGCGACGATGAGGGCCAGGCGATGGCGCAGCAGACCGAGGCGCCGCCTCCGCCGCCGCCGGAGATCGAGGCCGAGCCCGACCCCGACCCGACGCCGCAGGTGGAGACGCCTCCGACGCCGAACACGCCGGACGTCGCGACGATCGAGATCAGCTCCGATCCGGCCGGCGCCGAGGTCCTCCTCGACGGCGTCATGCTGGGCAACACGCCCATCCGCGTCGAGCGCCCCTCGGACGGCACACGGGAGGTGACCCTGCGCCTCCGCGGACACGAGACGACGCCCGTCCAGATCAGCCCTCAGTCCGGCGACAGCCTGAGCATCACGCTGGAGCCGGAGCGGGCGGCCACGCCGTCGCGCCGTTCGCGCAGCGGCGGACGCTCGCGCTCGAGCGAGGCGACCCCGCCGACGCCGCCGCCCACGCAGCCGCCGCCGACGCGCTCGACCCGTCGCGGCTCCACCAGCGAGGTCGTCGACCCCTGGGCCATGTGAGCCCCCTGATCCACCGGGCCCACGCCTGATTCGGGACGATCTCTTCCCACTCAGGCATGATGCGGCCGATGCAGATCGCGACGCGGACCCTCTCCCTCCTGGCAGCGCTGGCGCTCGGTTGCGGCGGCGGCAGCCAGGGCTCGACCATCGGCACCGACCAGGACTTCGAGGTCGTCGACGCGCCAGCGCCCACCGTGCCGGCGTACGTCACCGCCTCGGCCGAGGGAGAGGCGGTGCTGAGCGAGGGCCCCGCGGGCGACGCCGTGCGGGCGGGCGTCGCGTCCGCGTCGGCGACGCACGAGATGCCCATCGAAGGCGACCCGCGCCTGGCGCGCCTCGCGCAGTGGGTCGCCGACCGGCTCGGTCCGGACGGAGAGCCCCCGCCGAACGAGATCGTCGAGTTCTTCGCGCGCCACCTCGGCCTGGTCGAGCCGGTGCCGCACATCATGGTGCTGGGTCAGCCCGCCGACTCGCTCGAGGAGGGCATCGCCAGCTCCGTCGGGCAGTTCATGAACCGACAGACCTACAACCGCTGGGGCGCCGCGGTGGTCGAGCGCGCCGGCCTCTCGGTCGCGGTGGTCATGCTCTCGTGGCGCTGGGTCGAGCTCGAGCCGGTGCCGCGCCAGGTCGGCGAGGGCGACCCGATCGCGGTGCGAGGGCGGCTCATCGGGGACCACCGGAACCCGGCCGTCGTCGTGGCCCAGCCCGACGGCCAGGTGCGCCGACTGCCCGCCGGCAGCGGCCCCGACTTCGACGTGCGCGTGCCGACCGGCGCGGAGGGGACCTACCAGGTCGAGGTCGTCGGGCGCGGCGAGCACGGCGACACGGTCATCGCGAACTTCCCCGTCTTCGTCGGCACCGAGATCCCCCGACAGGTGCGCCTCAGCGGCGTCGCCGATGGCGGCGGCCGAGACGTCGAGAGCGTTCGGCGAGAGCTCATCGAGATGCTCAACGAGACGCGCCGCGGGGCCGGTCTGCCGGAGCTGACCGAGCACGCCGGGCTGCGCGAGGTCGCGCTCGGTCACAGCCGGGACATGGTCGCCAACGACTACATCGGTCACCAGTCTCCGCGCAGCGGCACGCCCGCCGACCGCGTGCGCACGAGCGGGCTCCAGAGCGGGCTCGTGCTCGAGAACATCGGCCGCGGCTACTCGGCGGCCGAGATCCACCGCGGCCTGATGGAGAGCCCGGGCCACCGCGCCAACCTGGTCAACCCGGACGTGAGCCACGTCGGCATCGGCGTCGTGGCGCAGCCCGAGGGCGCGCGCAGCGCCTTCATCGTCACCGAGGTCTTCGTGCGCATGGCCGAGCGCGTCGATCTGGCGGGGGCGCCGTCGACGATCGTCGATCTGATCAACCGCAGCCGCAGCGCGCGCGGAGCCCCTCCGGTGGAGATCCAGGATCACCTCTCCGAGGCCGCCCAGAGCGCCGCCACCGAGTTCTTCGCCGACCCGGGGCTCTCTCAGCAGGACACGGTCGACGACGCGAGCGCGAGCCTCCGGCGCTTCGCCATCGCCTACCGTCGCCTCGGCGGCGTCATGGCGATCGTGGCCGACGTCTCCGAGGCCGGCGCGCTCGAGCCCACCCTCGACCCGGATGTCCGCCACGTCGGCATCGGCGTCGCGCAGGGGACCCGCCCCGACACCGGGCCCAACGCGATCGCCGTGGTCATCATCCTCGCCTGGCCGCGCTGATCTCAGGGTCTCCAGTCGCCGATGAACACGTGGCCGTCCGGGTCACGCCCCGGGGGCGGGCTCGCGCTGGTGGCGATGACCAGGTCGTCCACGAAGCAGTGGTTGTCGGGCGGGCGCTCGTTGTTCCAGTAGGTGAAGAGGTAGAACGCGTCGATGTCGCCGCCGGCGTCGGGGATGGTGGGCACGTCGGTGCGATCGAAGATCAGCTCGCCGTCCCGCCAGATCCGGACGCGCCCCCCGCCGCCCTCGTCGACCGACCGGTCGTCGATGGAGAGGTACATCTCGTAGCGCTCCCAGCGATCGCGCGGGATCGGGGCGCCGTCGTAGACCTCCCAGCGGTTGTGGATCTCCTTGATCGTGCGCAAGACGCTCGTCGGTCCGTCGGCCTGGTCGATGTAGAGGTCGTTGTAGCCGCCGTTCTCGCGGCTCTCGAAGCGCGAGTGGAGGCGGAGGAACTTCATCCACGGGCTGGCCGAGAACTCGAAGCCGCTCGGCCAGTACACGTCGAGGCGGACCCAGATCTCCGCGCCCGCCTCGAGCGGCGGGTCGATCGAGACGATGCC
Source organism: Sandaracinaceae bacterium (assembly GCA_004213565.1). Classification (GTDB taxonomy): domain Bacteria; phylum Myxococcota_A; class Polyangia; order Polyangiales; family Sandaracinaceae; genus JAVJQK01. The sequence continues at coordinate 21,303 of SHBB01000036.1, read as the reverse complement.
TCCCCAGCGACCGAAGCCGCCTCCGTCACCGCTCGCGATGGCCATCCGCGCGCTCCGCTCGCCGCGCGCCGCCTGCTCCGCGCTGGCCGTCGTGCGCCCCGCCGAACCGAACACGACGCCGCTGAGCCGCGTGCCGTCCGCGTAGCTCTCGAAGTCTTCGGCGAGGTACGGCACGAACGAGCTGGCGCCCGCGTCTTCCCGCACCGCGGCGTCTTCACCGACCGCGCCATCTTCGCGAGCGGCGGCGTCGGCGATCGAGGCGTCGCCCGGGAGCGGGTCCCGCCCGCCGTCCGCGCGGTCGACTCGGCCGCCGTCTCCGGCCCGGACGGAGCCAGAGTCCATCGGGTCGACGCCTCCGTCGTCACACGCAGACAGCGCGAGGGCCACGCAGAGGACGCTGATCCTGGGCATCCGGTCGAGGTGCAGCATGTCTGGAGCCTGCGCGGGGCCTCGTGCCCGCTCCACTAATTCGCGCTGACCTTCGCTCCGATAAGGGGAGATCAGTCGTCAGACCCACCGCGCTCCGCCCACCCTCTTCATGGGCGTCGACGTGTGGCGCACGAACTCCGGGAGGCAGGGATGAGCTCGAGCGAGTCGCGAAGTGGGTTGAGTCGGCGCCGATTCCTGGTCGCCACGAGCGGCGCGTTGGCGGGCGCGGCGTGCAGCTCGATGGGCCTCGGCGACGATGGCGGTCTGGGCGTGGACGGCGGTCGGGGCGCGGACGGTGGTCCGGGCGTCGACGGCGGCCTGGGGGCGGACGGAGGGCCCGTCGATCCGGACGACGCCGGTTCGCCGGACTCGGGGGTCGGACCGAGCTGGCTGCTCCCGGAGGGCCACTACGAGGGCTACTTCCCGCTCCACGTGATCTACCCCCGCCCCGACGCGGAGACGGAGTCCTACGCCCGACATCGTCACGCCCACCCCGGCGTGCTCTACGAGATCCCCATCGGCGTGCAGTTCGGCAAGTGGCCCTACCGCTACGAGCTCGTCGAGGGGCCTCCCGGCGCGCGCGTCGTGCACGAGACGCTGGAGTGGAACGGCGCCGACGCGTTCGTCACGCCCGAGGGATACGGGGTGGTGGCGTGGGACGTCCCCGCGGCCGCCGCCGGAACGCACGGGTTCGTCGTGCGCGTCTACGACCAGGACCACGGCCGGTCCGGCGACTCCTTCGTGGACGTCGAGTGGACGACCACCGTCGGGACGTCGCAGTTCATCTTCCTCGACACCGTCGGCGGCGACGACGCGTCGGCGGACGGCAGCATCGACGCGCCGTTCCGGGAGCTCGCGGCCCTCCAGGACTCGGGGCGCGCCGGCGACAAGATCTGCTACATCCGAGAGACCGAGCACTTCGATCCGGATCACTCGCGGTTCGCGGGTGGCTACACCCCGAGCCCGCCCCGTCAGCTCACCTTCGGCGACGCGGACCACCCCAAGGCCTACGTCGCTTTCCCCGGCGAGACGGTCCACGTGAACACGGCCGGCCAGCGTGGCTTCGCCCAGTCGACCGAGGTCAACCACGACGTCTTCTTCGACCGCATCGTCAACGGCTACACCAACCAGAGCGCCAGGAACCGCGACAACATCAGAGTCGTCATGCACTGGCAGAAGTCCCATCGCTCGACGTTCTGGCGCATGGGCTGCATCCGCGCGTTCGGCGGCACGCGGAAGGACGACAATCACGGCTTCATCTGGTACTGGAACGCGGGCGGCGACGTCGACGACCAGACCGGCCACTCGTATCTCTACGCGGCCGACTGCTGGATGGACCACATGAACGTCGACCGAGGCGCGTCGGCCTCGTTCGACGGGGTAGGCTCGAACGGCCCGCACCTCTGGGAGACCTACACGACGAACTACACGTTGGCGGAGCGGCTGCGGGTCTCCAACAGCCATGTCGTCAACAACGGCTTCGTGATCGTCAAAGGGTCGGCGCGCGACGCGGAGATCCGCGGCTGCGTGACGGTGGAGGGCAACCGCGGCCAGTACCACGTGCGCGGTCTGGGCTCGAACACGAACGGCGAGACGCGCCGCGTCGCGCTCTGTTTCAACAAGACCGGCGGAGACGAGGCGCGCGTCTCCATGGGGCAGGCGGGCAGCAACCCTCCGTACGAGGCGATCATCGCCTACCGCAACTCTTGCTCGGGCGGCATCACCGCCGCGAGCAACCCCGCGGCGGCGAGCCAGGCCCACAACAACGTGGCGCGCGCGATCTCCGACGACGTCAAGGAGTCCTCGGGGAACGTCGACCACGCCGGCTCGGTCGGCGCCTTCTTCGACGGAGAGATGAACCTGATCGGAGAGGCACGCGCGATGTATCTCGGCACGAAGGGGGCGGAGATCGCCTGACCGCGCTGGAACGCCCGGCCCAGATCGGTATCCTCGGCCCCCATGACGGGCTCCCGATTCCTCCTGCTCGCGATCTTCCTCGCGCTCGGCTGCACCGGCCAGCTGGAGGCGTCCCGCTCACCGTCCGACGGAGGCCGCGGCGCGGGCAGCGACGCCCACGTCTCGCCGGACGCGGGCGGCGGAGGGGGCGGCGAGTGCATGCAGGCGCGCCGGCTCTGGCACGAGGACTTCGAGACCGGGACCTACGAGCGCTGGACGAGCGCGACCTACAACGGCGACTGGGGCCCCGAGAGCGGCGGCTGCCGGGAGACGGGGTTCTCCACCGAGCAGGCCCACGGGGGCACGCGATCGCATCGCTCGGCGATCCAGTGCCCGAGCCACACCGACGTGCATCGCGGCTACGGCGGGGTCGAGTTCGACGGCGACCGGCCGGAGCCCGCCTACACCAACGCGGGCACCGGGATCGACGCGCCCCACGGGGTCGTGGTCACGTTCTGGCGCTGGCTCGACGTCCCCTACGACTTCGGCGGCGGCCGATGGCTCAGCCTCTTCACCGTGAACACGGACTGCGGCTGGTCCGAGAGGGTGGTCACCCTCGGCCTCGACCAGCCGAGCCGCGTGCTGAGCCCGGCGCACACCGACCGCAACACGTTCGAGCCCGACGCGCCCGCGTTCCCCCTCCGTCAGTGGGTGCGGGTCACCGTCTACGTCAACGCGCACAGCGGGGAGCTGCACGTCTGGCAGGACGGCCAGAGCGTGGTGCACGCAACGTTTGCGCGCCCCTCGACGGACCTGTGCCAGTTCCACTGGGGCGCCTACGCGAGCGGAGACAACGACGGAGTCGTGCTCTTCGAGGACGATCAGAGCGTGTGGCGGCTGGCCGAGCCGTGGACGGACATGCGCCGCGAGCCTTGGCTCGACGGCGACGTCCCGGCCTGCGAGTGACCTCGCCTCAGAAGCGCTCTTCGCCGTGACCGGAGGTCGCCGAGCCGACGTTCTCCATCACGTTTCCGCCCATCTCTTCGTAGCGGAAGCCGTCGACGATGCGGTACGCCGGGCCGTCGTCGGCCGCGACGATCACGTCGACCGCGCCAGCCTCGTCGGCGCTGGGCGTGGCCACCACGAGCGTGTGGTCGTCGAGGATGGTCGAGCGCTCGGATCGCCGGCTGCCGAAGTAGACGGTGTAGCCGATGTCTCGACGGAAGTTGCTGCCCATGATCTTCACGGGCTGCTCTCCGGCCGTGGCCCCGGCCCGCGGGTCGAGGTTGTGGATCTCGAGATCGCCGCCCTCGCCCTCGCCGCACGCGCCCAGGGACGCCGCCGCGAGGACCCCGAGGCCCAGCGCCAGACCCATCACCTTCGCCGTTCGGAGCGTCCGCTTCCGGTCCGCCATCGACACCTCCTGCCGCGAAAGCGCGGCTCGGCGGAGACGATAGGCGACCGCGTGCCGGGGGGTCAACGATGGAGTTTCCCGTCCGGGGTCGCGCGCCCGGCGGGGCGATGCCATGCTTCGAGACGTTCGCGAGGCGACGTGCCTCGCGACCTGGCTTGACCTCCGCAGGCTGCGTCCGCATCCTTTCGCAGCCGTCGACCGGCCGCGGGTGCGCCCGCGCAGGCTGACCTACCCGACGAAGAAGAGGCCAAAACAAGGTGGCGAAGAAGAGCCTGCTCCTCGTGGACGCAGACCCCCGCAGCTTGCGGGTGTTGGAGGTGAGCCTGCGGAAGGCGGGCTACTCCGTCGCCACATGCCGGGACGCCCAGAGCGCGCTCGAGACCGTGGACCTCTCCGAGCCGGACCTGATCCTCTCGGACACGCGCTTGCCGGGCATGAACGGCTTCGAGCTCGTCGAGGAGCTGCGCAAGCAGGACGGGAACGACGCCATCCCGTTCATGTTCCTCTCCAGCGACAGCTCGGTGGAGAGCAAGGTCCGGGGGCTCGAGCTCGGCGTCGAGGACTACCTCACCAAGCCGATCTACATCAAAGAGATCATCACGCGGATCAACCTGACGCTGCAGCGCCAGGAGCGTGAAGGGCTCGCCAAGCGCACGTCCATCTCGAAGACGCGCTTCACGGGCTCCCTCGGCGACATGGGGCTCGTCGACCTCCTCCAGACCATCGACATCAGCCGCAAGTCCGGGGTGCTCGAGCTGACCAACGAAGGCCAGCGCGGGAGCATCAGCTTTCGCGACGGCCAGCTCGTCGACGCGGAGATGGGCCGGCTGGCGGCCGAGAACGCGATCTATCGCCTCCTCCTCTGGAACGAAGGCGAGTTCGAGATCGACTTCCGCCCCGTACGCGTCGAGCCGCGCATCACAGCCTCGACGCAGGCGATCCTCATGGAGGGGATGCGGCGGATCGACGAGTGGGGGCGGCTCCTGGAGCAGATCCCGACCCTCGACAACGTCTTCGAGGTCTCCGAGGAGGAGCTCGTCGAGCGGCTCGCGGAGATCCCCGACGAGATCAACCAGATCCTCCGCTTCATCGACGGGCGCCGCTCCCTGCTCCAGGTCGTCGATCTGGCGGGCGGGGACGACCTCGAGACCTTGACCGCCATCACCAAGCTCTACTTCGAGGGCATCGTCTACCCGACCGGGCGGACCGTCAGCCCCGATGAGCAGATCGACGACAACCTGTTGGTCGGCGAGGAGCCGCTGACGGAAGACGGGGACCTCGACGAAGCGGACGTCCCGGACCTCGTGCCGCGCGCCCCCACCGAGCCTCCGCCTGCAACGCTCGACGTCGAGGCGGCCACCGATCGTGCGAAAGCTGACGGCGGAGCCGTGGAAGCGGCCGGAGGTGTGTCAGAGGATGCCAGTGAAGATGTGCCAGATCTCGGCCTGATCGGCGCGGATCCGGGGACCGGCCCTGCCGGCATGGAAGATGCTGAGCCAAAGGATCTCGCGTCAGGACCGTCCGATGAGGCGACCGAGGCGCAGGTGCACGGCGAAACGAGCTTGGAAGTAGGCGGCGTCGACGACGACGAACCCCTGGACGAAGAAGCACCCCCCGAAGAAGCAGAGGACGAGGACGGCATGGCACGCAAGGGACGGCGCAGGCGCAAGAGGCGGGAGAAGGCGGCACAGGAGGCCCAGGCCCAGGAGCAAGGGCAACAGGAGGCGAAGGCCGATGAGGCCGAGTCCGCCAACAACGTCATCCAGTTCCCCGCCCAGTCGAAGCGCGGCGTAGCCACGTCTCAGGTCGCGGTGAACGACGGCGTGGTCGCCGGGAGCGACGAAGACGAGGACGAAGCCGACCGCGACGAGGCGATCGCGCGGCAAGACGACACGCAGACCGTCAAGCGCGACGAGCCCGCGGCCAAGGAAGAAACGGCCGAGGAAGCCGCGCCCAGCGAGGCCGAGGCGGCCACCACCGTCCCGGACCTCACGGCCGAGGCCGAGCGCGCCTTGGCGGAAGACGACGACGCCACGGAGGCCGCGGCCGAGGAGCCCGCCGAGGAGGCAGAAGCGAAGGCCGAGCCCACCGAGCAGCCCGCCGACGAGGAAGAGGCGAAGGCCGAGCCCTCCGAGGAGCCCGCGGCGGAGGAAGAGGCGAAGGCCGAGCCGGCCGAGGAGCCCGCGGCGAAGGAAGAGGCGAAGGCGGAGCCCGCGCCGAAGGAAGAAGCGAAGGCCGAGCCGAGCGGGCGCAAGCGCAAGAAGAAGCGCAAGTCCAAGAAGGCGCGCGAGCGAGAGGCCCGCAAGAGCGAGGCGCCGGCCGCGAAGTCCGCATCCGAGAAGCCGGCCGCGAAGCCGGAGTCCGAGAAGCCGGCCGCGAAGTCGAAGCCCGAGAAGGAGTCGGAGAAGCCGGCCGCGAAGTCGGAGTCGAAGAAGCCCGAGTCGGACTCCGACGCGCCGCGTCGCAAGAAGAAGCAGACGACCACCAGCGCCGAGATCCGCGCGGTCACCGCGACCGGTGAGCACGCCGCGGTGGCGGAGGACTTCTTCCGGTCCGAGCAGAAGGAGCACCAGGTCGAGCACGAGACCTGGGACGACCTGCAGAAGAGCGAGCTGCCGATCTCGCCCGGCATGAAGAAGGCGAAGTACGCGACCTTCGCGATCCTCGCGGCCGGGTTCGTGCTGATCGGCGGCTACGTCGTCTACCAGAACGTCATCATGCCCCAGCCGGTTCAGCTGAGCGGCGGCGCGCCGCCGGAGCTTCCCGACACCTTCGGGGACGAAGGAGAGACGACCCCGGACGAGCCCGAGCAGGCGCCGGAGGTCGAGGAGGCCGTCGCGGCGCCAGTCGAGGAGGCCGAGGGCGAAGCGGTCGATGGTGAAGCGGTCGAGGGCGAAGCGGTCGCCGAAGGCGAAGAGGCGGCGCTCGAGGGAGAAGCCGAGGCTGCGGTCGAAGGCGAGGAGTCGGCCGAAGGCGAAGCCGTCGCCGCGGTCGAGGAGCCCGCGGCCGAGGAGCCGGCGGCCGAGGAGCCGGCGGCCGAGGAGCCCGCCGCATCCCCCGCCGACGCGCGCCGCATCGCGCGCCAGGCGCTCAGCGCGCTGAACCGTCGTCGCAACGAGGAGGCCGCGCAGCTCGCGCAGCAGGCCCTCGCCGCCGACAGCACCATCGCGCTCGGCTGGCTCGTGCTCGGCGCGGCGCGCCAGGAGATGCGCGACGCCGCGGGAGCTCGCGAGGCGTATCAGAACTGTGTCGATCAGGGGCAGGGCCGCGAGGTCGGAGACTGCCGCGCGATGCTGCGCTGACGCGCCCGTACCGCCTCTCTCCGACATGCCCGCGAAGGCGACTTCGCGGGCATGTCGCGTTCTGCTGAGCGTGCGACTGCGCATTGACACTCACGCTCGCGAGCCGTAGCCCACCCCCATGAGAGCGATGCAGAACGGCCTCGTGCGCCTCGCCGTGGAAGAGGGCGTCGGCCACATCGAGCTGTCGAACCCGCCCGCGAACGCCTACAGCGTCGAGATGATGCGCGACCTCGATCAGGCGATCCTGGAGGCGCGCTTCGACGACGACTGCCATGTGGTGCTCCTGACCGGCGCGGGAGAGAAGTTCTTTTGCGCGGGCGCGGACATCGGCATGCTCCAAGCGGTCACGCCGCGCTTCAAGTACCAGTTCTGCCTCCACGCGAACGAGACGATGCTGCGCATCGAGAACACCTCGAAGCTCGTCATCGCCGCGCTCCAGGGGCACTGCGTGGGAGGCGGCCTCGAGATCGCGCTCGCCGCGGACCTGCGCGTCGCGGCCGAGGGCTCGGGGAAGCTCGGTCTGCCGGAGGTCGCGCTCGGCGTGCTCCCGGGGACGGGCGGCACGCAGCGTCTCGCCCGGATGCTCGGCAAGGCCAAGGCCATCGAGCTGATGTGCGAGGGCACCCTGGTCGACTACGACCGCGCGGCCGAGCTCGGCCTCGTCAACCACGTCTGGGACGCGGACGGGTTCCTCGACCGCGCCAAGGAGTACGCCCGCTCGTTCTGTCCGCCGCTCAAGGCGTCGATGGCGGTGGGTCACATCAAGCGCGCCGTGCAGGCGGGCGCCGAGATGAGCCTCGAGAACGGCCTCGCCCTCGAGCGCGAGCTGCAGCAGCGGCTCTTCGAGAGCGAAGACGCGAAGGAAGGCCTCGCGGCATTCAATGACAAGCGCAAGCCCGAGTTCCGCGGGCGCTGAGACGAAGGAAGACAGCATGACCGAAGCCGTGATCGTCGACGGGCTGCGCACGCCCATCGGGAAGTACCGCGGAGAGCTCGCCGGCGTGCGTCCGGACGACCTCGCCGCCCACGTGATCCGCTCGCTCGTCGAGCGGCAGCCGAAGGCGAAGGACGCCATCGAGGAGGTCATCTTCGGCGACACCAACCAGGCGGGCGAGGACAACCGCAACGTCGCGCGCATGGCGACCCTCCTCGCCGGGCTCCCCGACGAGGTCAGCGCGGTCACCGTCAACCGCCTCTGCGGGAGCGGGCTCGAGGCGCTCATCCAGGCCTCCCGCGCCATCCGCCTCGGCGATCACCAGGTGATGCTCGCGGGCGGGGTCGAGTCGATGAGCCGCGCGCCCTACGCGATGCCGAAGGCCGAAGAGGCGTACCCCCGCAAGGCGCCCAAGGTCTACGACACCAGCCTCGGCTGGCGCTTCGAGAACCCCAAGCTCGCCGAGCGCTTCCCGCTGATCTCGATGGGCAACACGGCCGAGAACGTGGCCGAGAAGTACGGCGTCTCGCGCGCCGATCAGGACGCGTTCGCGCTCTCCAGCCATCAGAAGGCGGCGGCGGCCTGGGAGGCGAACCGCTTCGCCGACGAGATCGTGCCCGTCACGACGCCGCCCGCGCACAAGAAGGCGCCCCCCGGGACCTTCGAGCGGGACGAGAGCGTGCGGCCGGACACGTCCCTCGAGAAGCTCGCCAAGCTGCCCACCGTGTTCAAGAGGGACGGCGGGACGGTCACGCCCGGCAACGCCTCGCCCCTCAACGACGGCGCGGCGTGTCTGCTCGTGACGAGCGACACCTTCGCCCAGGAGCACGGCCTGAAGCCGCTCGCCCGCGTGCGCGCCACGGGCGTCGCCGGCGTGCACCCGAACTACATGGGCATCGGCCCGGTGCCGGCGACGCGTCAGGCGCTGAAGAAGGCGGGGCTCGAGGCCAAGGACCTCGACCTCGTCGAGCTGAACGAGGCGTTCGCCGCGCAGTCGCTCGCCTGCGTGCGGGAGCTCGGCCTCGACGCGTCCAAGGTCAACGTCAACGGCGGCGCCATCGCGCTCGGTCACCCCATCGGCTGCAGCGGCGCGCGCATCGTCGTGACGCTCATGCACGAGATGAAGCGACGCGACGCGCGCCTCGGCCTGGCCACCCTCTGCATCGGCGTCGGCCAGGGGCTCGCGGTGATCCTCGAGGCGGTCGATTGAGCGCGCCCTTCGTCCACCCGAGCGCCATCGTGGACGAGGGCGTCCACCTGGGTGACGACACCAAGATCTGGCACTTCGTCCACGTCAGCGTGGGGGCGAAGATCGGCGCGGGCTGCTCGCTCGGCCAGAACGTGTTCGTCGCGCCCGGCGTCACCCTGGGCGATGGTGTACGCGTGCAAAACAACGTGTCCATCTATGAGGGTGTCGAGATCGAGGACGGGGCGTTCCTCGGCCCGAGCTGCGTCTTCACCAACGTGCTCAACCCGCGCTCGTTCGTGAGCCGCAAGCACGAGTACCGGAAGACCCGGGTGGGTCGGGGCGCGAGCGTCGGGGCCAACGCGGTCATCGTCTGCGGTCACGACCTCGGCGACTACTGCTTCGTCGGCGCGGGCGCGGTGGTGACCAAGGACGTGGCGCCCTACGCGCTCGTGGTGGGCAACCCCGCGCGTCGGGTGGGGTGGATGAGTCGCGCGGGCGCGCGGATCTCGGAGGCGAGCCCCGTGTGTCCGGAGACCGGCGAGCGCTACCGCATCGAGGGCGAAGTCTGCGCGCGCATCGACGGCCCCGAGGTCAGCGACGGGCCCATCCCGTTGCTCGACCTCGCGGCCCAGAACGGGCCCCTGCGCGAGGAGGCGATGATCGCCATCCGCGACGTGGTCCGCGCGGACCGCTTCATCATGGGGCCCGAGGTCGACGCCTTCGAGCGAGAGGTCGCGGCGCACCTCGGCGTGAAGCACGCCATCGGCGTCTCGAGCGGCACCGACGCGCTCCTCGTCGCGCTGATGGCGCTGGACGTCGGGCCGGGCGACGAGGTGATCACCACGCCGTTCTCGTTCTTCGCCACCGCGGGGGTGGTGCATCGGCTCGGCGCGACCCCGGTCTTCGTCGACATCGATCCCCGCAGCTTCAATCTGGACGCAGGCCAGGTCGCGGCGAAGACGAGCGACGCGACGAAGGCGATCGTGCCGGTCCATCTCTTCGGGCAGCCCGCCGACCTCGAGCCGCTCCGCTCCCTCGGGGTGCCGATCGTCGAAGACGCGGCCCAGGCGATCGGCGCCCGCACCGACGCCGGACCCGTCGGCGCGCTCGGCGCGCTCGGCGCGTTCTCGTTCTTCCCGTCGAAGAACCTCGGCGCGTTCGGAGACGCGGGGCTCGTCACCACCGAGGACGACGCGCTCGCGGAGAAGGTTCGCAGGCTCCGCGTTCACGGTGGCCATCCGAAGTACATGCACGCGATCGTGGGCGGCAACTTCCGCCTCGACGCCATCCAGGCCGCGGTGCTGCGCGTGAAGCTCCCGCACCTGGCGCGCTGGCAGGAGGGCAGGGTGGCCAACGCGGCGCGCTACGACGCCCTCTTCGCGGAGCGCGCGATCCCCGGGCTCGTGCCGCCTCCGCGCGTGTCCGAGGGCCACGTGTACAACCAGTACACCCTCCGGGTCCGAGATCGAGACGGGCTCGCCGAGGCCCTCGCCGCGGAGGGCATCGGCTCCGCCGTGTACTACCCCCGGCCCCTGCACCTCCAGGAGTGCTTCTCCCAGCTCGGCCACGCGGAGGGGGACTTCCCCGAGGCGGAGCGCGCCTCGAGAGAGGTGCTCTCGCTGCCCATCTTCCCGGAGCTCGGCGAGGTGCGTCAGCGTCGCGTGGTCGACGCCATCGCCCGGTTCTACGAGCGCTGAGCCGAGGCGAAGCTCGCGTCCAGCTCGTCGGCCTCTTCCAGATCTGCGAGCGGGACCTGCTCCGCGACGAGCTCGAGCTCCGACATGCGCTCGTTGATGGTCGGGTTGTCCTGCGCGCGCCGGGCGCCCTGCGGCGACACCCACTCGAAGATCACGACGCGGCTTCCGTCGGCCGCGGTCAGCCGCCAGGGCGGCCGCTCGGTGATCACCTTCTCCTGCGCGAGCGCGTCGAGCAGGGCGTCGAGCAGCGCGTCCAGCCGGTCCTCCGGCAGATCGTCCTCCCGGGGGCGGTACGCGAGGATCGCCGCCTCCCTCATCGCGCCGCCTCCAGCGCCGTCACCAGCTCCGCCACCGAGCCGAAGCGCGGGGAGGCCTGGTGATCCGGGTAGAAGCCGTACGGATCGATCAGCGCCGCGTCGAGCCCCGCGGCGTAGGCGCCGTCGACGTCCACGCTGGGGATGTCGCCCGCGTAGATCGCCGCCTCGTTGGGGACGCCCATGCGCGCCGTGGCCTCGTGAAAGATCCGCGGGTCGGGCTTGCGGACGCCGAGGTCGGCGCTGTCGACGATGACCTCGAACGCGCCCCCGAGCCCCACGTGCGCGAAGAGCTCGGGCAGCTTGCCCTCCGAGTTGCTGACCACGCCGACGCGCAGCCCCAGCGCCTCCGCGCGACGCAGCGCGCTTGGCAGATCTTCCGGCACGCGCCGCCAGAGGTTGAGCTGGTCGTGCGCGGCGCGGAGCGGGTCGACGAGCGCGCGCGCCGTCTCCTCCTCGAGCCCCGCCTCGTTCAAGAGCGTGGCGATGTAGAGGCGCCACCCCGACTCGTGGCTCCCGCCGCCGCCGAGCTCCGCCTCGTAGCGCCGCTTCGCCGCGCCCTCCACGGCGCCGAGCCGCTCCGCGGCGACCTTCACGCCCTGCGCTCGCACGACCTCGGCGACCGCCTCCATGTCCAGGAAGACGATCGTGTTGCCCGCGTCGAGCAGGAGCGCCTCCAGTCGGCCGGCGTCCCTGAACATACCTTGGCTCGGAACCCTGGCTCAGAGGAGGTCGAGGAGCCGCTTGGCGCGCGCCTCGGCCGCCTCGAGCAGCGACTTCGCCTCGGCCTCCGGGATGTGCAGGCGCGCGATGAGATCCGCGAGGATCTTCCGCTCCGTCTCCGACTGCTCCCCGTCGATGAAGGTGAGGATGACCGCGTGCTGCAGCAGCAGGCGCCGGTCCGAGGCGGACAGATCGGTGATCGGCACGTCCTCGAGCTTCTTCGGCTCCTTGGCGAACTCGCGGACCGCCTCGGCGTCGTCGCCCTCGATCTCGAAGGCGCCGAGCAGCGCCTCGATGACCTCGGTCTCCTCGCCGTCCATGCGGCCATCGGCCCACGCCACGGCGACCAAAGACTTGACCATCGCCTCCTGGTGCTCCTCCATGCGCTCTCCCTTTCGCTGACCGATGCGGTTGCCGCGGGAGCGTAGCAGAAGCGCTCGCGTCTGTGCGATCGTGCTGTCTGCCCCAGGAACTGTGTTGCCACACGAAGCTCGATGGCGAGCCGAGCCGTCGGGCCCTAGAGTCCACGAAGCCATGAGTCGATACACCGCTCCCTTCTCGCCCGAAGGGCCCAACGCCATCGACGTGAGCATCGCGCGTCGCCTGCTGACGGTGGCCCTCGAGCGCGGCGGCGACTACGCCGACCTCTTCTTCGAGTACAACGTCTCCGGGAGCTACGCCTACGAGGAGCAGATCCTCAAGTCGGCTGGCCGCTCCGTGAGCGCGGGTCTCGGCGTGCGCGTCCGCAAGGGCGACGCGACCGGCTACGCCTACGTCGAGGATCTCTCGCCCGAGGCGATGGAGCGCGCGGCCCGCACCGCGGCCCAGATCGCGGACGGCGGCGGCGCACCCGCGCCGGTCGGGCTCGATCCCCTCGACGTCGCGAACCGCTACCCCGTCGACATGCTCTCGCTCGACCTCGCCGGCGAAGAGAAGCGCGCGCTCCTGAAGCGCGCCGACGAGGCGGCCCGCGCCGTCGACGGACGCGTCCAGCGTGTGGAGGCGTCCCTCGCCGAGCAGATGCGCGAGATCTTGATCGCGACGAGCGACGGCCGCCTGGTCCGCGACCGCCAGCCGCTCCTCCGCTTCGGCATCCGCGTGATCGTGGAGGACGACGGGAAGCGCCAGTCGGGCAGCTCCGGCGGAGGCGGCCGCGTCGGCTGGACCTACTTCGACGGCAAGAGCCCCGAGCAGCACGCCAAGGAGGCCGTCCGCCAGGCGCTCGCGATGCTCGACGCGCGCGAGGCGCCCGCGGGTGAGCTCGAGGTCGTCCTCGCCCCCGGAGACAGCGGCATCCTCCTGCACGAGGCCGTCGGTCACGGGCTCGAGGCGGACTACAATCGCAAGGGCTCGAGCAACTACACCGACCAGGTCGGCGAGCGCGTGGCGAGCGAGCTCTGCACCGTGGTCGACGACGCGACGCTCATGAGCAGCCGCGGCTCGATCAACGTGGACGACGAGGGGCAGCGGCCGGAGAAGGCGGTGCTCATCGAGGAAGGCATCTTGCGTGGGTACATGCAGGACCGCCACTCGAGCGAGTTCTTCGGGACGACGCCCACCGGGAACGGGCGCCGCGAGAGCTTCAAGAGCCACCCCATGCCGCGCATGACGAACACGCTGCTGCTCGCCGGTCCGCACGACCCCGAGGAGATCGTGCGCAGCGTCAAGAAGGGCGTGTACGCGAGCAAGTTCGGCGGAGGCCAGGTCGACATCTCGAACGGCGACTTCGTCTTCAACCTCACCGAGGGCTACCTCATCGAGGACGGAAAGATCACCGCGCCGCTCAAGGGCGTGAACCTCATCGGGAACGGTCCCGACGTGATGCGCAAGGTCACGATGCTCGGCTCCGACATGGAGCTCTCGGACGGCATCTGGACCTGCGGCAAAGAAGGCCAGAGCGTGCCGGTCGGCGTGGGCTGCCCCACGGTCAAGATCTCGGGCATGACGGTCGGCGGAACCCAGATCGGCTGAGGAGCGATGGCGACGGAGAACCAGGAAGAGCTGCTCGCCATGGGCGAGCGCGTGGTCGAGCGAGCGCGCAAGGCCGGGGCAGACGTCGCGGAGGCGGTCGTCTCGGAGGGCTCGCATCTCTCGACCAAGGTCCGGCTCGGCGAGCCCGAGCTGGTCGAGGAGGCGGGGAGCCGCGCGGTCGGTCTGCGGGTCATGGTCGGCAAGCAGGTCGCGGTCTCCTACACGAGCGATCTCACAGAGGCGGGCGTGGCGCGCTTCGTCGAGGACGCGATCGAGCTCGCCCGGCTCTCGCAGCCCGACGAGCTGTCGGGCCCGCCGGATCCTTCGCAGCTGAGCAAGCGCGAGGAGCACGCCGAGCTGAACCTCTACGACGCGTCCATTCACGACATCGACGGCGCCGAGGCCCTCGCGCACGCGCTCGCTGGAGAGAAGGCGGCGCGCGACGCCGACGCACGCATCACCAACAGCGAAGGCGCGACCTTCTCTCGCGCCTCGGGCGCGCGCGCCCTGGTGACGAGCGGCGGCTTCGGCGGCGTCAGCCGGGGCACGTACGCCTCGCTCACCGTCAACCCGGTCGCCGACGACGCCGACGGCAAGAAGCGGAGCGGCTACTACTGGACGGCGCGGCGTCACAAGGCGGGCCTGCTCGCCGCCGACGAGGTCGGGCGCGAGGCGGCGCGACGCACGCTGGCCAAGCTCGGCGCGCAGAAGGCGGCCACCCAGGAGTGCCCGGTGATCTTCGACCCCGACGTGGGTCGCTCCATCCTCGGGCTGCTGGCCGGCTGCATCAACGGCGGCGCGATCTGGCGTCGCTCGAGCTACCTCGTCGACCGGGTCGACACGCAGGTCGCGAGCGAGCTGGTGAACGTCGTGGACGACCCCCTGCTCGAGGGCGCGCCCGGCTCGCGCCCCTACGACGGGGAGGGGCTGCTCTCGCGTCGCAACACCATCGTCGAGAACGGCGTGCTCAAGAGCTACCTGCTCGACACCTACTCCGCGCGAAAGCTGGGCCTCGAGAGCACCGCGAACGCGAGCCGCGGCTCGAGCGGCGGCGTCGGCCCCTCGACCACGAACTTCATCCTCCAGCCCGGAACGCAGAGCCCGGAGGACGTGCTGAAGTCGACGAAGAGCGGTCTCTACGTCACCGAGATGATGGGCTTCGGCTTCAACGCGGTGACCGGCGACTTCAGCCGCGGCGCGTCGGGCTTCTGGATCGAGAACGGCGAGAAGACGTTCCCCGTCTCCGAGGTCACGATCTCGCTCAACGTGGACGAGCTGCTCAAGCGCATCGACGCGGTGGCCGACGACCTGGATCTCCGCACCTCGGTCGCGACGCCGACCTTCCGCGTTTCCCGCATGACGCTCGCCGGCAAGTAGATGGCCGTAGCGGAGGTCGCGAGCCTGTGGGGCGAGACATCGGCGTGCGAATCGAGGCGCGACGACGAGGAATACTCTACGTATTCCGAGGAGGAGCAACGCAGAGTCGCGCGCCCGACTTCCGCGAAGGACATCTAGCGTGAGCGAGGCGCCCGACAAGCGCCTCCTGCGGCTCTTGCCCGTGGAGCGCTGGCCGAGCTCGGACGAGGCGGCAGCCATGCGCTGGTTCTCCCCCGTTCGGGTCGGCCCCCTGACCCTGACCGCGCGCACCTGGGTGCCGGCGATGGTGCCCTGGCGCGCCACCGACGAGGGCTTCGTCACCGACGCGGTGCTCGCGTGGTATCGGCGCTTCGCCGAGGGCCAGCCGGGCGCGATCGTCATCGAGGCGACCGGGATCCGCGATGTGCCGAGCGGGCCGCTCCTGCGCATCGGCCACGATCGGTTCCTGCCCGGCCTGCGCCAGCTCGTCGAGACCGTGCGCGAGGCGAGCGACGGCCAGACGCGGCTCCTGATCCAGCTCATCGACTTCCTCGCGATCAAGCGTCGCGTCTCAGCCGAGAAATTCCTGCGCCGCTTCCTCGTCGTCGACGATCGTCTGCGCGAGCGCCTGGACCTCGACGACGAAGACGCCATCCGGGCCCGCCTCCTCGAGATGGACGACGACGCGCTCGCCGACGTGCTCGACCCCCGCGACCTCGAGAGCCTGCGCATGGGCTACCGCGAGCGCGTGACCGACGTGCACCTGCCGCACGTGCGCGAGCTGCCCGAGGTCCTGCCCGGGCTCTTCGCGAGCGCGGCGGCCCGCGCCGAGGAGGCGGGCTTCGACGGCGTGGAGCTCCACTACGCGCACGCGTACACGATGGCGTCGTTCCTCAGCGCCCGGAACACGCGGCAGGACGGCTACGGCGGCGCGCGCGAGGACCGCGTCCGTCTCCCGCTCGAGGTCTACCGCGAGGTGCGCGCCGCGGTCTCGCGCGACACCGCGGTCGGCGCGCGCTTCCTCGGCGACGAGGTGATCGAGGGGGGCAACCGCGCCGACGACGCCGCCTGGTTCGGGGTGCGCTTCGCCGAGGCGGGCATGGACTTCCTCAGCGTGAGCAAGGGCGGGAAGTTCGAGGACGCCAGGCAGCCCAAGGTCGGCCACGCCGCCTATCCCTACACCGGCCCGAGCGGTCACGAGTGCATGCCGCACGTGAAGATCGACGCCGCCGGCCCATTCGGTCGCAACATCCCGCTCAGCGCCGCCGTGCGCGCCGCCGTGCGTGAGGCCGGCTTCGAGACGCCGGTGGTCGGGGCCGGAGGGATCTGCTCGCCCTGGCAGGTGGAGGACATCCTCGCGCGTGGCGAGGCGGACATCGTCGCCGCCGCGCGCCAGAGCCTCGCGGACCCCGACTGGTTCCGGAAGATCCGGCTCGGTCGCGGCGACGAGGTCCGACGCTGCTTCTTCACCAACTACTGCGAGGCGCTCGACCAGGCGCACAAAGAGGTCACCTGTCAGCGCTGGGATCGCGTCTTCCCCGAGGGCGATCGCGCCGGCATCCCGATGGCCGCCGATGGTCGCCGACGTCTGGTGGCGCCCTCCTGGCGACCGGAGTGAGCCTTGCTCTTCTTCGCGAGCCTCATCGCGTTCGTCGTCGTCCTGAAGCGCTCCGTGAGAGCCGATCGCACCTCGACGCGCGCCAAGGCGCTCGCGATCGGGGTCCCGCTCGGCGTCGCGCTCCTCGCGCTGGCGACCGCCCCGCGCGGCTACCTGCTCACCAAGACGCTCGGAGCGATGGCGATGCCTCTCGGGCTCGTCTGGTGCGCGCTCGCCGGCTTCATCGCGCTGGCCTACTGGCGCGATCGCTGGCGTGAGCTGCCCGCGCTGTGCGTCGTGTTCGTGCTCTTCTCCCTCGCGGGCAGCGGCTTCGTCGCCGACCTGCTCGGCGGCTCGCTCGAGCGCGCGTACGCGAGCGACCCATTTGCCGAGGCGCCGTTCGACGCGGTCATCGTGCTCGGCGGAGGGACGGACGAGGCGTACGGACGCATCCAGCTCGGCGCGAGCGGAGACCGGGTCGCGCTGGGCGCGCGCCTCTACCACCGCGGCCTCGCCCCACGGCTCGTGACCACCGGATCGGCGATCGCGGGGTTCTCCGAGCACGACGCCGCCGCGGCGACAGAGCGGATCTGGCGCGAGATGGGAGTCCCCGCCGAGGCGATCGTCCGGCTCGAGGGGGCGCGCACGACCTCGGAGGAGGCGGTCATCCACGCGCGCGAGATCCGGGCGCGGGGATGGCGGCGGGTCGGGCTCGTCAGCTCCGCGCAGCACATGCCCCGTGCCCTCGCGCTCTTCCGCGAGCGGGGGGCGCGCGTCGTCCCGCTCGCGGCCGACTTCCGGAGCGACGCGCCGCGGTGGCGCGGCTTCCACGACCTCGTCCCACGCGGGGACGCGGCGGCGCGCATCCACGGCGCCTGCTGGGAGCGGGTAGGGCGCCTGGCCGGCCGCTGAGCGACGGCTATCGTTGCCGCGTGGAAGACCCCGACGATCTGCTCCGCGAGCTGCGAGAGCGCCCGCCGTCCGCGGATCTCAACCCGGCATTTCTACTCGCCGACAGCCGACCGCTCTTCGCGCGGCTCGGCGAAGGCTCGGTGAGCGAGCTGGTCGCCGCCGCCTATCGAGACGCGGCCTGGATCTGGGGGCCGCGCGCCGCCTACCTCGGCGCGTGCAACGGTGACAGACCGGAGTTCTACGAGATCTTCGAGAGCTTCGCGGAGGCGGCGAAGTGCCCCCAGCGCATGCACGTGCGCGCCGAGCCCACCGAGGCGGAGCGGGACTTCCTCGCCGAGGCCGACCTGATCGTGCTCGGCGGCGGAGATCCCCTCCAGGGGCTTCGCGCCTTCGAGTCGGCCGACCTCGTCGAGGTGCTCCGCGAGAGCTTCACCCGGGGGGCCGTGCTCGTCGGCGTCTCCGCCGGCGCGACCTTGCTCGGCCTCGGCACCCGGGACGCCGCGGAGCGCTTCGCGCCGACGCTCGGCCTCGTCCCGCTCGTCATCGAGACCGGTCCCGACGCGGCGGAGCGGCTCGCGGCCAGCGTCCAGCAGGCCCCCATCCCGCGCGGGGTGGCGATCCCCGCTGGCGGCGCGGCCGCGTTCCACCCGGACGGGAGCCTCGAGCCGCTCGCGAGCACACTCGAGGAGATCGTCTCCGAAGAAGACGGCGGACTGCGTCGCGCCCACCTCCTCCCCTCGGCGGCGGGGGGAGGTGACGAGCGTCCGGTTCACTGACGCGGCGGCGGCACGGAGGAAGACTTGCGGTCGATCGCCAGCCCGCGCAGCAGCCACGACTGCATGTGGAGCGCGCGCTCGGCTCGGTCCAGGTCGGCGCGGATCCGACTGGCGCCGAGCATCGCGCCCAGCATCTGACCGAGGGCCAGCAAGGTCAGCAAGACGAGCGTCGGGATGGGCGCGAAGCGGAGCGCGCCCGAATGCACGACGAGCACGCCGTCCTGGAACGCGTACTCGACCGGGATGGCGCCCATCATCCCGAGCCCGATGACGGTGGAGATCGTCCCGAGGCCGAAGGCCAGGGCGAGCCGTCGCCCCCGCGTCCCGAGGTAGAGCGCGTAGGGCGCGGTGTTGATGGCGAGCAGAGAGGGCGTGACGAGCAGCGGGCCGAAGAAGGGGGCCGTCGCCGCGAACCCGATGTTGCTCAGCACCATCGCGGCCGCGATCCAGCGCGGTCGAGGTCGCGCCGCGCGCGCGGTCAGCAACCCCACGACCGCCGCGGTGAGGAGGAACCCGTAGGACACCACCACCGGCAACCAATGCTCGACCACGCTGGCCGCGATGAAGGGCAGGTAGACGAAGGCGCTCGCGTACACGATCGACACGGCCCCGCCCACCCAGCGGAGCCTCGCCGCGGAGGCGTCGGCCAGGCTCTCGTCGACGTCCGGCGGCAGCGCGTCGGGCGGCGTCGTCGTCACGTCGGCGAACGTGCGGAGCGCCAGCTCGTTCGACGGGTCGAGCGAGAGCGCGCCGACCGCGTCGCGGAGCGCCTGACGTCGCTCCTCGAAGCTGTCGCCCTTCGAGAGCGCGGCCTTGGCTTCGGTGGCCGCCGCGCGCGCGCGCTCGTCGGCGAGCTGCATTCGCTGCTCTTCGTCCCGACGCCCATCCAGGTAGGTCTCGATCTCGAGGAAGAGCTCGCGCGCGGACTGGAAGCGGTCTTCGGACGAGAGCGCCGTCGCCCGCATCACGATCCGGTCGAGCTCGGGATCGATCTTCTGATGGGTCGCGCGCCGGGAGGGGCGCCGATCGGTGGTGCCGCGGATCGTCGCGTCGAGGAGAGACACCACGCCCTCGCCATCGTGGAGCGGCATGAGCGTGAGGATCTCGAACAGGATGCAGCCGAGCGCGTAGACGTCTGCGGGTGGGCCCAGCTCCTGCACCCCGCCCGTCGCCTGCTCGGGCGACATGTAGCCGGGTGTGCCCAGGAGCGATCCGGGCATCGTCTCCCGCGTCAGCCGCAGCGCCTTGAGCTCCCGGACCGCTTCGTCGCGCTGCTTCGCCAGCCCGGCGAGGCCCCAGTCCAGCAGATAGACCTCGCCGAACTCTCCGAGGATGATGTTGGCGGGCTTGATGTCCCGGTGGAGCACGCCGTGCTCGTGCGCGTAGTGCACCGCCTGACACACGCGGCTGAACGCGCCGAGAAGCCGTCGGCGCGAGTGCTGCGCGCGGAACACCTTCGGGGCGCCCATCGCGAGCCGCTCGAGGATCACCTCCAGGGTCATCCCCCGTACGCGCCGCATCGTGAAGAAGGGCTGTCCGTCTGGGTCGATCGCGACGTCGTAGACCGGGACGATCGAGGGGTGCTCCAGCTGACCCTGGATGCGCGCCTCCCGGATGAACCGCGAGCGATCGCTCGAGCCCGCGTCCTTGTCGTTCATCGACTTGAGCGCGACGCGCCGGCCGATCTGCCGATCGTAGTGCAGGCGGATGGTGCCCATCCCGCCCTGACCCAGGATCTCGTCCGAGCGGTACCGGTCGCCGAAGTCGGCGTCCTCGGCCATCCGGGGGGCGTCGGGATCGACCAGGGCGCGAGGCATCTCGACCCGCGTCGGCCCGTCGAGCGTCATCTCTTCCGACCACGGAGAGGGGCTGCCTCCGTTCTGGTCGGCGACCGTCGGCTCGAACGAATCCCAGGTTCGTTTCGGGCGCCGCGCGCGGGGCTCGACCTCCGGATCCGTCCCCCCGGCCGCGTCCGACATGGTGTCCCGCAGGGGGTCACTCCGGCTCATCAGACGTCGCTCCGGCCCCCTGTTCCCCGACATGCCGGCGAAAGCTTAGCAACAAACGGAGCGCCCGTGCCGCTCACTCTCCCGCGACCGCGGGGTCCGCGTCCGCCCGCCCCGTGTCCTCGGAGGCCGTGGTCTGGGCGCGCCGGGTCGCCTGCTGCCTCTGTACGTAGTCCACCATCACGCCCACGTAGCTCTCGAACGGGGGGCAGGGCACGTCGAGCTCGTCGAGGATGTCCCGCGCGTTGCGGTCGTCGTAGACGACCTCGGTCGCGAGCTGCTCGAGGAACGCGCGGGGCACGTGGGCGAACCGCTCCACCCCGGGGGTCCGGAGCAGCGCCGTGGCGAGGTTCGTCGGCAGGAACCCCCTCGGCACGGGGCGGCCCGCCGCGCGCGCGATGAGCTCGAACACGCGCCGCGCCGTGACGGGCTCGGGATCGACCAGGTGGAACGTCTTGCCGAGCGCGCGCCGATCCCGCGCGATCGCGAAGCCCGCGTCCACCACGTAGTCGACAGGCACCAGGTTGAGCGGCACGTCCCCGCGACCTGGCAGCGGCATGCGCAGGTCGGCCGGCGCGTTGAGCATCAGGAGCACGAGGAGATAGGGGCCCTCGAGCCTATCGATCTCCCCCGTCACGCTGTCCCCGACGATGATCGCCGGCCGCAAGATCGTCGTCGGGATGGCGCCCGACGCCCGGCGCACCAGCTCCTCTGCCTGGAAGCGAGTCTCCTCGATGGCGTTCCGGAAGCCATCCGGCGCGAGCAGCTCCTCCTCCAGCACGTAGCC
>SHBB01000359.1 GCA_004213565.1 Sandaracinaceae bacterium | reverse complement strand
TGCCCCACCCATTCGCTGAGCCGGACCGGCATTGTCCTCCTCATGGATGACGAGGGGCGGCAGACCATCGAAGTTCAGCGTGACGGCCCCAGGCTCCGCGCCGAGAACGACGACCTCCCTCTGGAGCACGCGCCCGAGGGTCGGCGAGGCGGACGCCGTAGACTCCCGCAGCACGGCGACTGACCCGTCCGGTCGCGCCTCGATCTCCACAGGCTGTTCGAGGACGAGAGTCGCCAGGGATCCGTACACGGCGAGCGCTTCGTGTTCACGGGCAGCTCCCTCTTGCGCGCAACCGGAGAGGACCACGAGAAAAACGACGAAGACTCGGTGGGTGCGATACACGGGCATCCCCGGGTGAGAGAGACAGCAAGGTTGCATGGTACCAGGATGGACAATGGCCATCTAGCACCGAGTCAAGCGCTTCGCGCTCGGGAATCAGGCTCGGCCCTCGAGACCTGCGGCTGTCGGGACGTGGACCTCCCCGCCCTGCTCGCGGTGCTGACCGGGAACGAAGGCGACGGGGAGGGCGGGGACGCTCTTCGTCATATCGTCATTCGCCCATGACGAGCGATTTCGCGCGGTTGCCGCAATGACGATAAGACGATGAGCGTCCCCCCTGCTCAGCGGCGGGCGCTGAGCTTGGTGTGCTATCCCACAGCATGGCGACGCGGCTGGTTCCGGACCTCGGCCCACGGGAGGGGGATGACGAGGCGTTCGTGTCGCTCGCGGGCGCGCTGGTCGACGGGATCGCCAGCGCGATGCGGCCCGAGGATCTGTTCGTGGTCGAGGTCGACAACTGGTTCGGGCCTCGCTGGCTGGGATTCGCGGGGAACACGTATCTGGGGCTCGTGTCCGTTCACCGAGACGTAACGAAGAAGAAGGCGCTGGTGATCCCGCCGTTCGTGCCGAAGCGGGTGGTGTCGGAGCGACGGTTCGCGCTGAACGACGGGCGGTACGTGCCGGTCGCGGACGCGCGGCCGCTGCATGGCGAGATGTGGAGCCAGGCGAACCTGGATCGGCCCCTGCGCGCGCGCTCAGGAGACGCCGCGTTCGTGTGGGTCAGCGGGGGCAGCCGCGTGAACGGCCGCGCGTCGATGATGGTCGTGACCCTCCGGGATGAGGAGCAGGAGGCCTGGTACGCGGGGTTCGTCCGACGTCCCGACGGCGCCTGGGCGTACGGACACCTGGCGGGCGTCGGCCGCGAGCAGCTGGACCGCTGGCGCGTCGAGGGGAGCTCGGGTTGATGGGGTGGATCGTCCCCCGGTCAGTCGCTGGGGGCGCTGCGTCGTCCTGGTCGGCGCCTGAGGGCGCCGACGCTCACGAGAACGCCTCGGCGCTCTCGTCGTTGGACCAGATCACCCACAGCGCGTAGGCGCCGAAGATCGTGCCCACCGGGAAGGCCGCAAGGTAGAGCACGGCCAGCAGCGTCTGCGGCAAGCGCGTGGTCCGCCGATGCATCTGCCGCGCGATGTAGAGGTGCGCGACGCCCAGCAGCAGCATCAGTGGAGTGATCGCGAGGGTCGAGAACTCGTCGAGCACCCCGTCGTCCCGGCCGTTCATCATCAGCGCCGGCACCAGGCAGATGGAGAGCACGTTCGCGAGTCCGAAGAAGAGGTTCAAGAAGACCAGACCGCGAAGGTGTCCCATGGGCAGCATCGTAGACGGTCGCCGCTCCGCTGCCCAGGTCTAGCGCGATCGGAGACGTCGACGTGGACCCGCCTCGAGGGCGAGGGCCTGTCCAGGGTCGAGCTCCGGCTCGCGAAGCGCGGCCGGGGCCCGCCGAGCTACTGGCAGAAGCTCTCGCACTCCGGGCTGGAGATGCGCGCGAAGAGCGCGTCGCGGCATTGGCACTCGGGGCCGTCGCCGAAGTCGACGCACTCCTCGAACTGTCGCGACGAGTTGTCGAGGAGGCAGGAGCTGCAACCTGGAGAGAGCGGCTGGAACCGGGCGACGCAGTTCGCCTGGCAGGCCTCGGTCTCGACCTCGCATTCGCCGGTCCCGGAGCAGAGCAGCGCGCACCGCGCCTCCACCGGGACGGGGGCGACGATGTCCTGACAGAGGGACTCGCAGCTGCCTGAGACCCTGCCGATCCGCGCCCGGTAGCAGGCGCAGACCGGGCCCGTGCCGTCGTCGAAGCACTCCCCCGAGTGGCCAGAGCTGTTGTCGAGGACACACGCGCCGCAGTTGGGCGGGAGCGCTGCGGTGCGAGCGTTGCAGTTCGCGAGGCAATCCTGCTCGTCGCTGGACTCACACTCCATGGTCCCGTCGATGTCGCACAGCAACTCACAGCGCGCCGCGAACGGGGAGGACGGGACGTCGCGCGGGTCTCCGCAAGCGGCGCAGATCACGAGGGCGGCGAGGGGGACGAGGGCCGAAAGCGTCTTGGACATGGTGGCGGCGACGATGCCACACGCCGTGCGGTGCGCAACCCGGCTGGGCAGGGGGGTGAGCCGGGAACGGATCCGGGGTCAGGGGCGATCTTTCCCAAGTGCAAGACGTCTCTTCGAGGGCCGCCGCGAGGGGAGGACGGGTGGGGAAGAACGCTCTCCATCGCCTTTCGCTCGCGCTAGGACCTGGAAGGCCGGGGACGCTCTTCGTCATATCGTCATTCGTGTATGAGGAGCGATTTCGGGCGGTTGCCGCAATGACGAAAAGACGAAGAGCGTCCCCACTGTCCCGGTCGGTCGGCGTCCCCACTGGCACGGTCTGTCGGCGGTCGACTCGTCCCCCCCGATGTGCTCCCCTCCCGTGCATGCGTCGCGCCGTCCTTCTGACACTCACGCTTGCCGTTCTGTCGATCTCTTGCGCGACCGAGCCTCCGCCGGAGTACCCCGAACCCGCGCGGTTCGACGCCGCCGCCTCGGCTCCCCGGTTCGCGCGGGTTCTCATCGAGGCCGCGAGAGACGACCGGCTCGCCGCTCACCGCGACCATGATGGGCAGCTCGCGCTCACCTACGTGCTCTACAAACACGCCGCCGTGGCCCTGTCCCGTCAACCCGGCACGAGCGCGGTCGGCGCTCCGATGCTCGACCTCGGGAGATCGATGGCCATCTGCGCGATGCTCCACGCGTTCATCCACCTGCCCGCCACCGAGTGCTTCGATCACGCGGCGGAGATGCCAGTGCCCCCCGAGATCGCTCCCCTGCTCGACGCGCCATCGGACGCGGGCGAGCCCGTCGCGCCCCTGACCCTCGGAGAGGTGGCGCAGCCCCTCGTCGAAGCCAACGAGGCGCGAGAGGAGGCCAGGCGCGCCCGCCTCGCTGCGCTGGACCCCGCCCGCTGTGAGTTGCGCGGCTTCACCAGCTTCGGTGGGCGAGAGCACGGCTCGACACGGGCCGCGATCGAGCGCGCGTTCGGCATCTCCTTCTCCGCGACGACGTGGCTCACCGGTGTCGAGCAGTTCCACTACGCGATCCTGGATTGTGGCGACGGGGCGCTGGCCCTCCTGCTGTCGGAGTACCGTGAGGGTTTCGGGCCCTCGGGCACCGGCACGGCCATCCGTCGGGAGCGTCTCTTCTATCTCTCGTGGCAGATCGAGGACGCGGCGGACACCTCGGCCGACGCGGTGCACGAGGGGCTTCGACGCGAGGGCGGGGTCGGCCGTGATCCGCGCGGAACGTGAGCGGAGCGAAGGCGCGTTGGCCGAGGAGGCGCCCCCGCTTCAGCGTCAAGGCTCCGGCGGATCGCCAGGGGGATGACTGACGATCGGGGGGATCGCGGGCGAAACGCCCTGAATTCGGGGAGGGGAGGCGGGTGGCACGGGCGGTGCTGTGAGACGGGGCATGCGTTTCTTCGTCGCCCTGCTGACGCTCCTGCTCGTGCCGAGCTTCGCGCTCGCTCAGGAGCAGATCCAGCTCGGTGAGGTCATCCCCGCCCTCGCCGGGACCGAGCTCGGTCAGATTCCGCTCGGCGCCGCGCCGCCCCCCGGGGCGAGCCGCGTGGTGCGCCGGAGCGAGGTGCTCGCGGCGCTGCGGCGCGCGGGACGAGATGTGCGGGGGCTCGCCATCCCTCGGGCCACCCGGGTGCGCCGCGAGGCGCGCGCGCTGGACTCGGAGGCGCTGGCGGAGCTGTCCCGCGGGGCGGTGCGGCAGGCGCTCGCGCCGTGCACCGTCGACGCGTTGACGGTCCGCGGGGACGCGTCGGTGGCGCAGGGGCCGCTCGAGGTGGAGGCCGAAGGGCAGGCGCCGCGCTCGTCGGGCGCCGCGCCCGTGGTCGTCATTCTCCGCGCTGGCGGCCGCGAGGTCCGCGTACCGGCGCAAGCCCGCGTGTCCTGTCCCGCCCCTGTCATCGCGCCCGGACGGCGGGTGCGGGTGATCGCGCGCTTCGGCGCGGTGGAGGCCAGCGCCCCCGGGGTCGCGCGCCAGCCCGGGCGGGTGGGCGACGTGATCCGCATTCAGAACCTTCAGACGCGGAGCGGTCTGCGCGCTCGCGTCATCGACGCCGACACCGTGGAGGTGGTCCCGTGAAGCGCTTCGCGCCGTTGATCTCGCTCGTGATCCTGGCCGGCTGCTATCCGCAGTCGCACATCCGCGACTACACCGCGCGGCATCGGGAGTACGAGCCCGGGCCCTACGAGGAGGAGAGCACGCCCGTGTCGGGCGGCAGCCTCTGGCAGGACCGCAGCCGCGGGCTCTTCGCCGACTTCCGCGCGAGCATGGTGGGCGATCTCGTGACCATCAGCGTGGACGAGAATCCGCGCGCCATCGGCGACGCGTCGACCTCGATGGACCGCGAGAGCAACTTCAACTTCGGGATCGGCGGGCTCTTCGGGCTGATGGCCGCGCTCCAGGGCGCCTACCCCGACCTCGACCCTTCGCAGCTGCTCAACCTGATGAGCACGACGCAGTTCGATGGGAGCGGCAACACGCGCCGCTCGAGCAACATCGAGGCGGACATCGCGGTGCGCGTGCGACGCGTGCTGCCCAACGGCGACCTCTTCATCGAGGGCACGAAGGTGCTGCTCATCAACGAAGAGGAGCTCCACATCTACGTCTCGGGCGTCATCCGCCCGCAGGACATCCAGGCCGACAACTCCGTGCCCTCGAGCCGGATCGCCGACGCCGAGATCGAGTTCTCGGGCCGCGGCGATCTGACGCAGAACCAGCGCCCCGGCTGGCTGCAGCAGCTCCTCGGTCACGTCAACCCGATGTGAGCATGATGATGTCCCGCAAGATCCTCCCCATCGCGCTCTTGACCCTGGCCGTCTTCACGCCGCAGTCCGCGCACGCGGCCCGCATCCTCGAGCTCTGCGAGGTGGACGGGGTCCGCGAGAACCAGCTGGTCGGCTACGGGCTCGTCGTCGGGCTCAACAACACCGGCGACTCGGGCCAGGCGCGCTTCACGCTGCAGTCCACCGCCGCGATGCTCCGCCGGCTCGGCGCGACCATCGACCCGCGCATGATCCAGACGCGCAACGCGGCCGCGGTGATGGTGACCGCGACGCTCCCCGCGTCGGCCAACCCGGGCACGCACATCGACGTCACGGTCTCGTCGCTCGGCAACGCGCGCAGCCTCGCCGGCGGAACGCTCCTGCAGGTGCCCCTCTACGGCGCGGACCGGAACGTCTACGCGGTCGCGCAGGGCGCGGTGCTGCTCGGCGGCTTCGGCGCGAGCGGCGCGAGCGGGAGCAGCGTCAGCCGCAATCACCTCACGGCGGGCCGCGTGCCCGAGGGCGCCATCGTGGAGCGGCGCGTGCCCGGCAACGGGCTGCCGACGGAGGGGCCGCTGACGCTCACGCTCCGCGCGCCCAGCTTCATCACCGCGCGCCGCGTGGCCGAGGCGATCAACGGGGAGCTCGGCGACGGCGCGGCCCGCGCGATCGACTCGGGCACGGTGCGGATCACGGTGCCCGACGACGACGCGGAGGACCGCGTGGGGCTGCTCGCGCGGCTCCAGATCCTCGAGGTGAATCCGGAGAGCCGCGCGCGGATCGTCATCGACGAGCGCACGGGCACGGTGGTGGTCGGCGCGAACGTGACCATCAGCGAGGTCGCGGTGGCCCAGGGCGGGCTCACGGTGCAGATCCGCGAGCAGCAGGCGGTCTCGCAGCCGAACGCGCTCGCGGACGGAGACACCGCGGTGGTGGAGCAGAGCGACGTGGAGGTGCAGTCCGAGGGCGGCGCGCTCCGGCGCATCGGCCCCGCCGCGAACCTGCAGGACGTGGTCAACGCGCTCAACGCGCTCGGCGCCCGGCCGCGGGATCTCATCGCCATCTTCCAGGCGCTGCGCACGGCGGGCGCGCTGCACGCGGAGATCGAGGTCCAGTGACCGTCGGCCTCCCCGGCGCCGGCGTGCCCGGCATCCCCACCCAGCCCGACCCGGCGGCCGAGGCCGAGCGGCGGCAGGAGCGCGTGGAGAGCGCGGCCGGCCAGTTCGAGGGCCTGCTGATCCAGCAGCTGGTGTCGGTGATGCGGAGCACGGTCGGCGGCGAGGGCGGCATGTTCGGCAGCGGCGCTGGCTCCGAGATGTACGCGCACATGTTCGATCAGAGCTTCGCCGACTCGCTGACCGCGGCCGGCGGCATGGGCATGCGCTCGACGATCGAGCGGTCGATGCTCGGCCCCGCCGCCTACCAGCGCATGATGGAGCAGCGAAATGACACAGCCCTGCGTCCGCTCACGCCGTTCGAGCCGCGCACGGTGGGCGAGGTGATCGAGGCGCGGCCGCCCGCGGGCTCGGTGCTCTCCGGCATGACGGGGCGGCTCCAGGGGATCGCGCGACAGATGCTCGGCTCGGACGGAGTGGCGACCCAGTGGGGGCGCGCCGGGCGGCTGACCGAGGCGGACCTCGCGAGCGACTTCGCGACCGAGGGGCCCGACGGCGTGGCCGCGTTCAACGTGCGCGACGCGGCCGGCTTCGAGGACAACTACAAGTGCAACCTCTTCGCGTTCGAGATGGCGCGCCGAGCCGGCTTCGAGGTCCCGCTCGTCGGCCGCACGCGCGGCTGGGGCTACATGGGCCCCGACGGAGTGACGGCCGACGCGAACGCGGGGCAGCTCCGCGGCGAGTGGGGCGAGGTCGTGACCGGCGAGACGGCCGAGAGCCTCGACTCCGCCATCGTGCGCGGCGACCGGGCGTTCATGCTCACCGGCTCGAGCGTCGACGGCCGCTCCGGCCACATGGGCGTCGTCGAGCGGGTGCACGAGGTCGATTACGACGAGCAGGGCCGCGTCCAGCGCGTGGTCTTCGACGGCTGGGAGGGCCGCTCGCGCGGCGCGATGCACCTGACCCGCCGCACCTGGAACCGCTACGGCAACCCGGGCGGCGAGGACGCGCGCGGCGGCTTCGACTCCATCCACATCATCGCCCTCCGACGTCCCCAGGATGGGACGCGCCCGGAGCGGCCGATCCACGAAAACGCCAATGCTTCCGTGCATGACGCGGCGCGAATGGGCGAATCGGAAGAAAATCGATCTTTTTCCTCAAGCTCGACCTCGGACCGTCCGAATGAAAGCTCGGAGACCCATCCATGAAGATCACCGGCCAGAACCCGTATTCGAAGATCGAGTCCACCCGTGAGCGCAAGGGCGCCCCGGCGAGCGAGTCCGCCAAGGCGGAGAGCGCCGTCGGTCGCCCGGCGGCCGAGGTGGAGATGAGTGACGCGGCGCGCGCCATGCGTGAAGCCCGCGCGCCCGAGCAGCCCGACGCCCAGAAGGTGGCCCGCCTCAAGCAGGCCATCCTGGACGGCGAGTTCCGCATCGACCCCGAGCGCATCGCCTCCGCGATGTTCGACGAAGAGCGCTGAGACATGGACGACCTTCTGCAAGAGCTCGGAGACGTCCTCGACCGTGAGCGCCAGGCGGCCCTCGGTGCGGATGTGGCGTGCCTCGAGGGGCTGCAGGAGGAGAAGCGCGCGCTCTTCGACCGCGTGCGCGACGCCGGGGGCCTCGAGGGGCCGCGGTTCCGTCGGCTCGCCGAGATCGCCCGCGCCAACGTCGGCCTGATCCGTCAGCTCGTCCTCCTGCACCGCGCCCTCGCCGGCGTCGACGCGCAGGGCGCCTACGGAGCGGACGGCCGCGAGCAGACGCCCGAGGGCCCGCGCCTGACGAGAGGTGTGCTGTGAGCAGCCTCTTCGGTCTCCTGAACACCGGCGCCACCGGCCTGCACGCGCAGGGCTACGCCATGGGCGTCACGTCGCAGAACGCGCAGAACGCCAACACGGTGGGCTACACGCGGCGCGACGTGCGGCTCGAGCCGATCAGCCCTCCGCCCGACGGCGGCGGTGGGGTCCGCGTGCGCGGCTCGCGGCGCATCATGGACCAGTTCCTCGAGCGGCGGCTGCTCGGCGCGACGGGCGCGAAGAGCGAGGCGACCGCGCGCAGCGAGGCGCTGTCGGTGCTCGACCGCGTGCTGGCCGACGTGGAGGGCGGGCTCGGCGCGTCGCTCGACGACTTCGAGGTCGCGCTCAGCGAGCTGACCGGGCGGCCCGCCGACCCGGCCACGCGCGGGCAGGTGCTCGCCACGGCGGAGCGGCTCTCGGTCGCGTTCAACCAGGCGGCGCGCGAGATCGACCGCACCCGCGGAGACATCGACACGCAGATCGAGCGCGAGGTCACGGGCATCAACGGCATGCTCCGCTCCATCGGCGACCTGGGCATCCAGATCCAGAAGTCGGAGATCGGCGGCCGCGAGGCGAGCGATCTGCGCGACCGGCGCGACCAGCTCATCCGCGAGCTCGGCGAGAAGATCCCCGTCGAGGTCATCACCGAAGACAGCGGCGCGGTGCAGATCACGCTCGGCGGCGGCCCGTCGCTGGTGAACCCGGACGGCACGGTGGCGCAGCTCTCGGCGAAGCCCGACGCGACGACGGGCGCGATGCATCTCTTCCGGCGCACCTCGGGCGTCGACCAGGACGTCACGGGCTACGCGGACAGCGGCCGCCTGGGCGGGCTCGTGGCGGCGCGGGACGGCGCGCTCGCCGACTCGGAGGCCGCGCTCGACCAGCTCGCGTTCGACTTCGCCGCCGCCTACAACGGCGTGCACGCGGCGGGCTACGGCACCGACGGCGTCACGGGGCGCAACCTGTTCACGCCGCTGACCGCGGTGGACGGCGCGGCGGCCGCGTTCTCGGTCTCGACCGACGTGCTCGGCCAGCCCGACCGGCTCGCGGCCGCGACCGACCCGGCGCTCGCCGCGGGCGACAACCGCAACGCGCTCGCGCTCGCCGCGCTCGCCGACGCGGACGTGGCGCGGGGCGCGACGATGACGGCGCAGGAGTCGCTCGGCGCGCTCGTCAGCGAGGCGGGCACCTCGATCCGCCACGCGCACCTCGACGCGGCCTTCGCGGACGACGCGGCGGCCCAGATTCAATCCATGCGCGACAGCGTCTCCGGCGTCTCGATGGACGAGGAGATGATCGCGCTGAGCCGCTACCAGCGGGGCTACCAGGCTTCCCTTCGGGTCGTACAAGCGGCGGACACGATGCTCCAAGAGCTCGTGAACCTGGGGAGGTGAGCCATGCGTGTCTCTGATTCGATGATGCACGAGCTCGCCACGCGCGGCGTGACGGGCAACCGAGAGGCGCTCTTCGACAAGCAGCGCATCGCCTCGAGCGGGCTCCGCGTGGAGAAGCCGTCCGACGATCCCGTCGCGGCGGGGCTCGCGCGCGGCACCAAGAGCCGCGAGCGCCGGAGCCAGGCCATCGAGAAGATCAGCGGCGAGGCGATCGACCGGCTGCAGGCGGTCGACGACACGCTCGGCGGCATCGGCGACATCCTCTCCCGCGCGCGGGAGCTCGCGGTGCAGGGCGCCAACGACCACGTGTCCCTGAACGACCGCGCCGCGATGGCGACCGAGGTCAGCGCGCTCCGCGCGGAGCTGCTCAACCTCAGCAACACGAAGATCGAAGGCGAGTACGTCTTCAGCGGGCTCAGCGTCGACCGCACGCCCTTCGACCCGACGGGCGCCTATCTCGGCGAGACGCAGCTCAAGGAGATCGAGGTCGGCCCCGGCCTGCGGCTCCCGACCCAGGTGAGCGCGGCCGCCATCTTCGGCGTGACCGGCGGCACCAACCCGTTCACCGCCCTCGACGACCTCGAGGCGGCGCTCAACGCGAACGACGGAGACGCGATCCACGCGTCGATCGGCGGGCTCGCGACCAGCGTCGACCAGGTCGCCAACGGCCGCGCCAACGCGGGCGCACACCAGCAAGCGCTGCAGCAGGCCCAGGCGGCCGCGGCGCGCGTGCGCGACGAAG
>SHBB01000358.1 GCA_004213565.1 Sandaracinaceae bacterium | reverse complement strand
CGCAGCTGGCTCAGGTCCACCCCGGCCACCACGTCGGCCGCGGCGACGAGCAGGATCGAGTCCTCCGCCTCGACGAGCCCGAACACGCGGCGCTGGCGGCTCTCGAGGTCGATGACGCGCTCGACGTGATAGGAGGCGCTCTCGAGCCGGGCCAGATCGCGCACGGCCACGATGACGTTCGGGGTGGGGCGGACCTCGATCACCTCGGCCGGGGGCGGCTCGTCGGGCGAGAGCGCCATCGCGACCCAGCGCACCAGGACGCCCCCGAGGCAGCCGCCCACGAGCACGAGCAGCCCGATGGCGCCGTAGCGCAGGGCGGGGCCCGTGACGCGCGACGGGCTGGGCTCCGCGTCTCGCGCGTCGTCTTCGGCGCTCGTCTCGTCGTCGCTCATCGACCCTCGAACGCGCGGAGGCGGGCCTCCCATTCGGGGCAACCGTAGAGATCGACGTAGACCTCGAGCGGCCCGCTCGGGCACGGCACGCGGTAGAGGTCGATGATGTGGCCCGAGCCGTTGGCGCCCACGTTCCCGACCCGCGCCTGCTGGCCGGCCTCGGGATCCCCGCCGAGCGGGTTGCCGCCGCCGGGGCACTGCACCTCGGACGCGACGAAGACGTAGCTGTCCATCGGGCCGCACGCGAGGACCGGGTCCTCGAGGCTCGTCCCGGAGCCGCGCCGCCCCGGGTAGGCGACGCCCGGCGCGCCCGTCGGGACGGGCGCAGCCACGGCCACACCCGCGCCCACGGGCTCCGGCGGAGGCGCGTTCTGGTTGGAGCGCGCCTCCCCGCCGGCCGTGCCGTCCGCGCGCGCGTACGTCACCTCGTCGCCCCCGCCGCAGCCGACCAGGCACGCGGCGAGCGCGAGCCCGAAGAGAGTCCGGTGCATGCCCCGGAGTCTAACAGCCCCGCGAGGGACGCGACCCGCCCTACTTCCGGTAGAGCGCGTCGAGGTTGGGCTGGTACTTCTCGATGACCTTGCGGCGCTTCACGCTCATCTTCGGCGTGAGGAGGCCGTTCTCGACCGAGAACTCCTCCGGCAGCAGCTCGAGCTTCTTGATCTTCTCGTACTGCTTGAAGTCGCCCGAAGCCTTGTCGCACTCCTCGCGCATCAGGGCGAGGACCTTGTCGTTCGTCAGCAGCGCGTCGCGATCCTGGCCGAGGCCGTTCTCCGACGCCCACTTCTCGAGCGACGCGAAGTCCGGGACGATGAGCGCCACGTTGAACGGCTTGTTGTCGCCGAACACGAAGGCCTGGTTGATCATCGGCGAGAGCTGCAGGAGCTCCTCGAGCGGCGCCGGCACGACGTACTTGCCGTTCTCGAGCTTGTACTGCTCCTTGATGCGCCCGGTGATGGTCAGGAAGCCGTCGTCGTCGATGAAGCCCATGTCGCCGGTGCGGAAGCCGCCGCCCTCGACGAAGACCTTGTCGTTCTCCTCCGGCAGCCCGTGGTAGCCCTGCATGACGTTGTGGCCGAAGACGATGATCTCGCCGTGCTTCGGATCGCCCGTGACCTTGCGATCGATCTCGATCCGCACGCCGGGGATGGGCTTGCCCACGCTGCCGATCTTGCGGGCCCCGGGCCAGTTCGCGGTGGCGATCGGTGAGGTCTCGGTCAGGCCGTAGCCCTCGTAGACGGTGATGCCGAGGGCGTCGATGAACTCGGCGACCTCCTTGCTGATCGCCGCGCCGCCGCTGAAGGCGTACTTCAGGCGGCCGCCGAAGCGCGCGCGCACCTTGGAGCTGACGAGGTTGTCGAGGATCTTGTGCTTGAGGTCCACGAACCCGCTCGAGCGGCGCTGCTCGGCGAGCGACTTCTTCTGCTTCGCGGTCGCGATCGCGGCGTGGAAGAGCTTCTTCTTGAGGCCGCCGTCCTCCTCGACCTTCTTGAGCACGCCGTCGTGAATCTTGTTGAAGATGCGCGGCACGCTGAAGAGCAAGGTGGGCTGAACCTCGGAGAGGTTCTCGATGATCTTCGGCACCGACTCCGCGATGCCCATCGACGCGCCCATCGAGAACAGGCCGTGGAGCTCCACCGTCTGCCCGAAGGAGTGCGCCCACGGCAGGAACGACAGGCTCCGGTCCTCGGTGCCCATCGGGAAGACCTCGTGCATCGCGCTGACGTTGCTCGCGAGGTTCTGGTGGCTGAGCAGCACGCCCTTCGGCTTGCCCGTCGTGCCAGACGTG
The DNA here is from genome assembly GCA_004213565.1 of Sandaracinaceae bacterium. Lineage (GTDB taxonomy): Bacteria > Myxococcota_A > Polyangia > Polyangiales > Sandaracinaceae > JAVJQK01. The sequence goes on along the minus strand of SHBB01000358.1, from coordinate 8,077 downwards.
TAGATGAAGCCCGCGATGTGGTCGCCGCTCGGCTTGGCCAGCGGGGCCGGCTTCTTGCGGCCCATCTCGCGCACGTCGTCGTACGTGAGCGCGTCGTCCTTGCTCTCTCCGAGCACGATGATGTGCTCGAGCGACTCGCACTCGTCCTTGAAGGCCTCGAGCGCCTCGCGGATCTCGTCGTTCGCGACGATGCAGACCTTCGCCCCCGCGTCATCGAGGATGTACTGCCAGTCCTTGGCGAGCTGGGACTCGTACATGGGGCAGTAGCGCGCCGCGAGCCCGTAGGTCGCGTAGGCGCCGACGGCCCACTCCGCGCGGTTGTTGGCGATGCACGCGACCACGTCGTCCTCGCCCACCCCGAGCGCGGCCAGGCCGCCGCGCAGCTCGTCGGTGTGCGTCTGGAACTCGGCGTAGGTCATCCATTGCCAGTCCCCGCCGACCTTCGTCCCGAACAAGGGCTGATCCTTGTACTTCGAGATCGCGTGCTCGTAGATCTCGACAAGACTCTCGAACCTGGGCTGGAAGCTGCCGTCTCTCGCCATCGTCTCCCCGCTCTGGGCGCGCACCGCCCCCAAAAAAGCCGGCGGAGCCTATCACGTGCCTCCGATGGTTCAATCTGCGGCCATACTCGGCCCATGCAGCTGGCGCGCCTGCCCCTCTTCGACATCCTCGCCGACGCCGACCGCGTGCTGGTGGCGGGCGCAGGGGGCGGCTTCGACGTGTACGCCGGCGTGCCGCTCATGCTCGCGCTCGAGGCGCAGGGCAAGCGCGTGCACCTCGCCAACTACAGCTTCGCCCGGCTCGACGACGTCGACGGCCACCGGCCCGCGCCGGGCCTGGTCGAGATCACCGCCGACGCGCGCGACGGCGGCTACCTGCCCGAGCGCGAGCTGTCTCGCTGGTTCCGGGAGGCGCGGGGGCGCGAGGTGTCGGTCCACGCGTTCTCCGCCGCGGGCGTCGTGCCGGTGCGAGCGGGCTACGCGGCGCTGGTAGACGCGCTCGACCTCGACGCCATCGTGCTGGTGGACGGAGGCACCGACTCGCTCATGCGCGGGGACGAGGCCGGGCTGGGGACGCCCGCGGAGGACGCGACGAGCCTGGCCGCCGTGAGCGGCCTCGAGGGCCCGGCCACGCGGCTGCTCGTGTGCGTCGGCTTCGGGGTCGACGCCTTCCACGGGGTCTGCCACGCGCACTTCCTGGAGGCGGTGGCGGCGCTCCAGCGAGAGGGCGGGTTCCTCGGCGCGGCGTCGCTCTTGCCCGGCATGCCGGAGGCCGACGCGTACGTGGCGCTCGTCGACGCGGTGCACGCGCGCCACCGCACCAGCATCGTCAACGGGAGCATCGCCAGCGCCATCGAGGGGGCCTACGGCGACGTGCATCGCACGTCCCGGACCCGCGGCAGCCCGCTCTGGATCAACCCGCTGATGAGCCTCACCTGGGCCTTCACCCTCGAGGCGGTCGCGGCGCGCAACCTGTATCTCCCGCTGCTGCGCCACACGCAGAGCCTCGCGGAGGTCAACGCGATCATCGAGGCGTTCCGCAAGGGCCAGGCGCTGCGACCGCACGAGCTCATTCCGGTCTGAGCTGGACGGTGCGCTGCATGGTCTCGCCGCGGCGGTTCAGGGTCACGGACACGCGCTCGCCGGCGCGGAGGCGGCCGTAGGCGGCGAGGGCCTCGTCGGGGCTGTCGATCGGGGCGCCGTCGAGGGCCTGCACGGTGTCGCCGTTCTCGAGCCCGAGGGCCCCGGACCAGCTGCCGCGCCGCACGCCGAAGACGCGGAAGCCGCCGGACGGGGCGGGGATCACGCGGAGCGGGCTGCGCATGACCTCGTCGAGGAGCTCGGGGGCGACGCGCACGTTGCCCTGGCCGAGCTGGTCGACGCGGGGGTCGGTGGAGGCGGCCACGGGGGTGGGCGTGGGATCGGCGCTGCGCGCGGCGGCCTCGCCCATGATGATCGTGCAGCGCTGCGCGTCCTCGAGCTCGAGCTCCGCCTCGCGCGCGTCGAGCCGGACCAGGGTCGCGCCGCTCCAGGCCTGGGAGACGCGGAGGGCGGCGGCTCCCTCGGGGCCGCGCAGGGCGGCGACGGAGCGCTCGGGGTGCAGGGGATCCACCACCGCGCCGACGAGGCGCCAGGACGGCGCGCAGGGGTTGGCGGGCTCGCCGCATTCGTCTCCCTCGCAAGCCGGAGGGGGCGGCGGGTCCGGCGCGGGCGGGCCGAACATCGCGAGCTGCACGCCGGGGTGAGAGTGGGTGGGCGGCGCCGCCTCGGGGAGCGGGGCCATGGAGGCGTCGAGGGGGAGGAGCCGCGCGGCGAGGAGCGCGGAGGCGCCCGAGCCGACCAGGCTCCCGGAGATCCCGAGGGTGGAGAGGATGAGCAGGGCACGCATGCGGAGCTGAGCTGCACGACGCGTTCCGCCACACGTTCGAGCGCGCCCACGTCGCCCGGCCCCACGCCGAGGACAGGCTGGCGAGCGTCCGCCCCGCGTGGCGACAACGTGTCAGCCCGCGCCCCCTCACAGCCCGACACTGGCGGATCGGGCCCCCGGGTTTTAGGGGTGCTGGCATCGTGGAGACGTGGATCCTGCAAGCTGGTCGCCTCTTCGAGCCGCTCCGGCGCCCGCGCGCCGAGAGCACGCTCGACGCGCTCGTGCGCGAGGCGGCGAGCGAGGATCCGCAGATCGTCCAGCTCGGTGAGTCGTTCGGCTTCCTGCTGCGGCTCGGGCGCGCGCTCCTGCGCTTCGGGCTGCCGGCGCAGCGGCTCGAGGAGGCGCTGACGCGGCTCGCCGAGTCGCTCGGGCTCCACGCGGACTGCTTCTCGACCCCCACCGCGCTCATCGTCACGCTCAGCGACGGCTACCGCCGACGGACCCGCGTGGTGCGGGTGGAGCCCGGGGAGACCGACCTCGAGCGGCTCAACGCGCTGCACGGCCTCGTCGGCCGGGTGGAGCGCCGCGAGCTGTCGCCGCTGGACGCCTCCCGTCGCCTCGACCGCATCCTCGCGCGGCCCGAGCGCTACTCCAACGCCGTGCTGGTGATCTGCTACGGGCTCGCGTCCGCCGCGGCGTCCGTCCTGCTGGGCGGGCGACTCCACGACATCGGCCCCGCCGCCGCGCTCGGCCTCTTTGTCGGCCTGCTCACGCGCGCCTCTCCGCACGCGCCGAACTTCGCGCGCATCCTGCCCGCCATCGCCGCCGCGGCGTGCACCTTCGCGTCGGCCGCCTTCGGCACGGCGCTGCCCATCCAGGAGCCGATCCTCGTGCTCTCGGCGGTCATCGTGTTGCTCCCCGGCTTCACGCTCACCGTCGCGACGATGGAGCTCGCCACCGCGAACGTGGTCTCGGGCACGTCGCGGCTGATCGGCGCGCTGGCGACCCTGGTCCAGCTCGGCTTCGGCGTGGCCCTCGGGCACCAGCTCGCGGAGGCGCTGCCGCTCGTGGAGGTGGGCCGCGCGACGCCGAGCCCGGAGTGGCTCGTCTGGGTCGCCTACGCGCTGGCCGCGCTGGCGTTCACCGTGCTCCTGCGCGCCGCGCCGCGCGATCTGCCGGCCATCCTGCTCGCGGCCATCGTCTCGGTGGTGGGGGCGCGGCTCGGCAAGCTCTGGCTCGGGCCGGAGCTCGGCGCGCTGATCGGCGCGATCGTCATCGGCGTCTGGAGCCACGTCTGGGCGCGGCGCTTCGACAAGCCGACCCTGCTCTTGCTCACGCCGGGCATCCTGATGCTCGTGCCCGGCAGCGTCGGCTTCTTGAGCGTCGCCTCCATGGTCGAGGCCGACATCACGGGCGCGCTGCAGACCGGCTTCCGCATGCTGCTCATCGCGACCTCGCTCGCGGCCGGCGTGCTGATCGCGACCGTGGCCGTGCCGCCTCGGCGCGCGCTCTGATCAGACGAGCCCGAGGCGGAGCTTCCAGACCATCGCGACCGCCTCGAGGAAGATCGCGCGGCTCATCTTGCTCTTGCCGGCCCGGCGGTCGACGAACACGATCGGCTGCTCGACGACGCGGAAGCCGCGCTGCACGGCGCGCCAGGTCATCTCGATCTGGAAGGAGTAGCCCTCCGAGCGCACCGTCGTCAGGTCGATCCCGATGAGCACGGGCGCGCGCCACGCCTTGTAGCCGCTCGTGAGATCGTGGATGGGCAGGCCGAGGATGGTGCGGCTGTAGAGGCTGCCGCCCTTGCTGAGCACATGGCGCCCGACGCCCCAGCCCTCGACGCCGCCGCCGGAGATGTTGCGCGAGCCGAGCACGACGTCCGCGCCGTCCTCGATGTGGTCGAGGAACGCGCGCAGGTACTTCGGATCGTGCGAGAGATCCGTGTCCATCTGGACGAGCACGTCGTAGCCCTCGCGCAGCCCCTCGCGGAACCCCTCGATGTAGGCCGAGCCGATGCCGAGCTTGCCGCCGCGGTGGAGCACCCGGACCCGCTCGTCCTCGCCGGCCAGCCGGTCCGCGATGCGCCCGGTGCCGTCGGGCGACGCGTCGTCGACCACGAGCACGTGCACCTCGGGCACCGCCTCGAACACCGCGCGCACGAACGCCTCGAGGTTGTCCCGCTCGTTGTAGGTAGGCGTGACGACGAGGACGCGCGTCATGGCGGCGCGGACCCTAGACTAGGGAGGGAGGTCGAGCAATCGCCGGGGTTGCAACCCTCGCCTCGGCCCTGCAGGGTCCCGCGATGCTCACCCTGACGAGGGCGCTCCCCGCGCTGTCGCTCGCGCTCCTCGCGGCGGCCTGCGGAGACGATCGCGGCGACGACGACGCCGGCATCCGGGACGCGGGAGCGGGCGACGCCGCGATCGCGGACGCGGGCCTCGACGCGGGAGCGGGCGACGCTGGCCCCCAGCGCTGCGAGGACGCGCTCCGCGAGGCCCGCTTCGCGCTCGACCCCGACGGGCCACGCACCCAGATCCACCCCGTCGCGCGGTGGGACGGCGAGGCGATCTGGGTCGTGTACGTGCGGCCCGAGCCCGGCGGCGGGAACTTCGACGTCTGGGCGACCCGGGTCGGCTGCGGCGGCGAGCCGCTCGTGGCGCCGTTCCTCGTCCAGGAGGCGCCCGAGGGCAACGACATCGACCCGGAGCTCGCCATCGCGGGCGACGCCATGCTCGTCGCCTGGCAGACCGACGACGGCACGGGCGGCACCGACAACCTCCAGATCCGCTACCGCCTCTTCGACCGCGAGGGCACGCCGCGCTCGGGCGACCGCACCCTCCACAGCCTGCGCATGGGCGCGCCCATCACCGACAACCACATGATGCCGAAGCTCGCGGTCACCCCCGACGGCGGCTTCGTCGTGGCGGGCATCCGCGCGGTGGAGGAGGTCGGCCGCTTCGCCGCCTTCGCGCAGCCCCTGTCGGCGAGCGGCGACCTCGCGGGCGACGCGCTCGAGCCGGGCCCGGAGATGGAGGTCACCCAGAGCAACGTCGCCGTCGCCGTCACGCCCGACGGAACCGTCTGGCTCACCTGGGACCGGCAGCCCGACGTGGGCGCGAGCGAGACGTGGATGCGCTCCTTCGGCGGCGACACCTCCGAGCGCGTGCTGGACGGCCTCGACACCTCGGCCGGCTCCGACGTCATCGCGACCGACGACGCCGTCTACGCTGCGTTCACCGGGGAGACCGCGATCGGCACCGACCTGCGCCTCGTCGCGCTCTCCGCCTCCCCCCGCGAGGCCACGACGGTGGGCATCGCGCGCCGCGTCGAGAGCTCCCCCCGCTGGGCCCAGGGCCCGGACGGCCAGCTCGCGCTCGCCTTCTTCCGCCAGATCCGCGGCTTCACCATGGAGCTCCTCTCCGTCTCCGTGACCCCCGGCAGCCCGCCCACCGCGGCCGAGCCCGTGCTCGTCCAGGGCTCCCCCGGCGTCCCCGCCTACCAGCCCGCCCTCACCCACGTCAGCGGCGACTGGTGGTTCCTCGCCCACGCCGAAGGCGACAGCCCCGACTTCCGCCTCATCGGCCGCTTCGTCGAGCTCCCGTAGCCGCCGCGAGGCGTCCGCACGCGCACGGCGTACTCCGCCCCTGCTGCGTCGTGCCCTCGGCCCCGAGCTCGCGAGAGGACTCGCGCCAGGACGCGGCGCAATCGAGCGGGCGCAGAAAGAATGCGTCCATCCCCGGAGGACCCCGTCTTTCTCTCCGAGAGCGCGATACGCGCCAACAACACGGAGAAAGAGAACCATGTCCAACCGCAAATTCATTGTCGACCCCGACGGGGTGTACGATCTCACCGGCGAGGCTCACGCGCGGGCGCGCTCCACCGAGGGCGGTGGTTGCTGCGACCCCGCCGCGGATCGGCAACCGCCCGCGACGCCCAGCTGCTGCGGCGGCGCTGATCAGGGAGACCTGTCCAGCGCCGGTGGCTCGGGCGACAGCGACCGAGGCGGGTCGAGTGGCTGCTGCGGGGGAGGTGCGCGATGAGCGAGAGCCCCCTCCCCGTCGCGGTCATCGGCGCAGGTCCCATCGGCCTGGCCGCCGCCGCGAACCTGCTCGAGCGTGGCCTCGAGCCTCTCGTGCTCGAAGCGGGATCGCGGGTCGGCGCCAGCATCCGGGACTGGGGTCACGTCGAGCTGTTCACCCCCTGGTCCTACCTGGTCGACCCGGCGAGCCGGCGTCTGCTCGAAGCCCGCTCGAGCTGGCGCGCACCGCCTGAAGACCGGACCCCTCGCGGCGAGGAGCTCGTCGAATCCTACCTGGACCCGCTCGCCCGGCTCGGCACGATGTCCGACCGAATCCACCTGTCGCACGAGGTCACCAACGTCAGCCGGGTGGGCCATGACCGCATGAAGGAGGGTCGCCGGGGGAAGGCCCCGTTCATGCTCGTGGTGGACACGCCCGAGGGGCGACGACGCTTCACCGCGCGCGCTGTGATCGACGCCTCCGGAACCTGGACGACGCCCAACCCGATGGGCGCGGGAGGCGTCGAAGCGGACGGTGAGCGCGAGCACCGCGACCGGATCCGCTACGGCATTCCCGATGTTCTCGGGCGGGAGCGCGCCCGATATGCAGGCAAGCGCACCGTGGTCGTCGGCTCGGGTCACTCGGCCATCGGTACGGTGCTCGCGCTCGTCGAGCTCGCGCGGAGGGAGCCGGGCACGCTGGTGGCATGGGCCGTTCGTCGCGAACAGCCGTCGCGGCTCTGGGGAGGCGGCGACGCAGACGAGCTATCCGGGCGCGGCGCGCTGGGCACCCGTGTCCACGCCGCGGTGCACTCGGGGGAGGTGGCGCTGCTGACGGGGTTGTCCATCTCGGCCGTGAGGAAGCACCGCGAGGGCCTCGAGGTCCTCGACGACACCGGAGAGGCGCGCCTCGTGGTGGACGAGATCGTCGTAGCCACCGGTGGCCGCCCGAACGTGGCCATGCTCAGGGAGCTCCGCCTCGATCTGGACCTCGCCACGGAGTCGACGAAGGCGCTCGGGCCGCTCATCGATCCCAATCACCACAGCTGTGGATCCGTCCGACCCCATGGTGCGGCCGAGCTCGCGCACCCCGAACAGGACTTCTACGTCGTCGGCATGAAGAGCTACGGCCGAGCGCCGACTTTTCTCCTGCCCACCGGCTACGAGCAGGCGCGCTCGGTCGTAGCGGCTCTCGCGGGAGACCATGAGGCGGCCGGCCGCGTGGAGCTCGTCCTACCGCAGACCGGAGTGTGCTCCACCGACGCGGCCGGCGGCCCGTGCTGCTGAGATTATGTCGCCGGCGGCTTGGCGCACCACGGCCAAGCTCTCGCTGACGCAGCTGTTCGCATGGGGGGTTCTCTACTACACGTTCGCAGTGTGCATGCCCTTCATGCACGCGGAGCTGGGCTGGTCCGAAGCACGGCTCTCTCTGGGGTTCTCGCTGGCTCTCCTGCTGTCCGGTCTGGCGGCTCCACAGGTCGGCGGCTGGATCGACCGGCGAGGATCCCGGGGCGTGATGGTCGGTGGGGTTCTCGTCGGATCATTGGGCGTGGCGGTGTGGAGCGTTTCGCAGAGCCTGCCGCAGTACTTGGCCGCCTGGGCGCTGATCGGCGTGGCGATGGCGACGACGCTCTACGAACCGGCCTTCGCCACCGTGATTCACACGCACCCCGGTGAGAGCCGGAGAGC
>SHBB01000357.1 GCA_004213565.1 Sandaracinaceae bacterium | reverse complement strand
TCCGGGAGGTGATCGTGAGCGGCGGCGATCCGCTCGTGGCCACGACGCGGCGCATCGAGGCGATCCTGACGCGGCTCGCGCAGATCGACTCCCTCGACACCGTCCGCGTCGCCACCCGCGTGCCCGTCACCTTGCCGATGCGCATCGACGACGCGCTCTGTCGCGCGCTCCGGGCCTTCCCCGCCACCTGGCTGATGACCCACTTCAACCACCCGAAGGAGCTGACCGAAGCCTCGAGCGAGGCGCTCGCGCGGCTGGTCGACCACGGGGTCCCGGTCATGAACCAGACGGTGCTCCTCCGCGGCATCAACGACGACGCCGAGACCCTCGAGGCGCTCTTCCGCGGGCTCGTGAGGCGTCGGACGCGACCTTACTATCTGCTGCAGGCCGACCCCGTGCGCGGCACCGGCCACCTCCGCACCCCGATCGCCACCGGCGAGGCGATCATGGCGCGGCTGCAAGGACGGCTCAGCGGGATCGCGCTGCCCAAGCTCATCGTCGACACGCCCGGGGGCCACGGCAAAGTGCCCCACGGACCGGACTACGTCGTCTCCCGCGGCCCCGGCGTGACCCGCTTCCGGACCTTCCGTGGGCGCGAGGTCGACTACCTCGATCCACCGGGCTGAGCGCCCCCGTCCGAGCAGCTTTGAAAAGTCCCGGCATGGGTGTATGACTCGCGCGCGCAGCCCCCGCGCGCACCGCGCTTGGGCCGATTCTCCCCTGTCCCCGCCGCGAAATGGCCCCAGGGTAGAGTCGGTGGGGGCGTCCCAGGAATCCTCGGAGACCCCGGTACAACCATGCAGAGAGCGCTCACGCTCACCCGTTCGACCGTTGGGATGAAGGCGGTCATCGCCGTGACCGGCCTCATCCTCTTCGGCTTCGTCATCGGCCACCTCGCCGGCAACACGCTGCTGTTCGCGGGCTACGAGGCCTTCAACGGCTACGCGGCCAGCCTCAAGGGCAACCCCGCGCTCCTGTGGGGCGTGCGCAGCGTCCTCTTGGTGAGCGTCGTGGCGCACATCGCGCTCACGATGAAGCTGGCCGGGCGCAACTCGTCGGCCCGGCCGACCGCCTACAAGAAGGCACGGCAGGACCAGATCACGACGTACGCGGCGCGCACGATGGTGATCAGCGGGCCGTTGCTCTTCGCCTACATCCTCTTCCACCTCGCGCACTTCACCGTGCCGGGGCTGGACCTGGGCGGCGAGCACGACGTGGTCAACGTGTACGGCAACGTCGTGCGCGGCTTCCGCGTCCCGTGGGTGGCCGGCATCTACATCTTCGCCAACATCCTCCTCGGCCTGCACCTCTTCCACGGCGCGTGGAGCGCGCTGCAGAGCCTCGGCGCCAACCACCCGAAGTACAACCCGCTCCGCAAGCGGCTCGCGATCGGGTTCGCGCTCGTCGTGGCGGGCGGCAACATCTTCATCCCGGTCGCGGTGATGACGCGCGTCGTCGGCAACGACGAGCAGCTGGCCGCGAGCGACATGCACCCGCTGGGCGCGCCAGAGCCTCAGGACCCGCCTCTCCCGGCCGCCGACTGAGGCGTCGCTTCTCCTCACGCAAGGAACGCAACTCATGAAGCTCGAGAGCCACGCCCCGACCGGCGACATCGAAAAGCGTTGGGACCAGCACCGCTTCGACATGAAGCTGGTGAACCCGGCCAACAAGCGGAAGTTCAACGTCATCGTCGTCGGCACCGGCCTCGCCGGCGCGTCGGCCGCGGCGACCCTCGCCGAGCTCGGCTACAACGTCAAGGCGTACTGCTACCAGGACAGCCCCCGGCGCGCGCACAGCATCGCCGCGCAGGGCGGCATCAACGCCGCGAAGAACTACCAGAACGACGGCGACAGCGTCTATCGCCTCTTCTACGACACCGTGAAGGGCGGCGACTTCCGGTCCCGCGAGAGCAACGTCTACCGGCTGGCCCAGGTCAGCGTGAACATCATCGACCAGGCCGTCGCGCAGGGCGTCCCCTTCGCCCGCGAGTACGGCGGCCTCCTCGACAACCGCTCCTTCGGCGGCGCCCAGGTCAGCCGCACCTTCTACGCCCGCGGCCAGACGGGCCAGCAGCTCCTGCTCGGCGCCTACTCCGCGCTCAGCAAGATGATCGCGACCGGCAGCGTCAAGATGTACTCGCGCCACGAGATGCTCGACGTCATCGTCGAGGACAACCGCGCGCGCGGCATCGTGGTCCGCAACCTCGACAACGGGAAGATCGAGGCCCACACGGCGGACGCGGTCTGCCTGTGCACGGGCGGCTACGGCAACGTCTTCTACCTCTCGACCAACGCCAAGGGCTGCAACGTCACGGCCGGCTGGCGCGCGCACAAGAAGGGCGCGCTCTTCGCCAACCCGTGCTTCACGCAGATCCACCCGACCTGCATCCCGCCGAGCGGCGACTACCAGTCCAAGCTCACCCTGATGAGCGAGTCGCTCCGCAACGACGGCCGCGTCTGGGTCCCGAAGGACCCGGCGAACGCGGAGAAGAAGCCGAGCTCCATCCCCGAGTCCGAGCGCGACTACTACCTCGAGCGCATCTACCCGTCCTTCGGCAACCTCGTGCCGCGCGACATCGCGAGCCGAGCCGCCAAGAAGATGTGCGACGAGGGCAAGGGCGTCGGCCCCTACGTCGGCGACCAGCGCCGGGGCGTCTACCTCGACTTCGCCGACGCCATCAAGCGCGACGGCGAAGCGCGCATCATGGAGAAGTACGGCAACCTCTTCGAGATGTACGAGCGCATCACGGGCGACGACCCGCGCGAGACGCCGATGCGCATCTACCCCGCCACCCACTACACGATGGGCGGCGTCTGGGTGGACTACAACCTGCAGAGCACCATCGAGGGGCTCTTCGTGCTCGGCGAGGCGAACTTCTCCGACCACGGCGCCAACCGCCTCGGGGCGAGCGCGCTGATGCAGGGCCTCGCCGACGGCTACTTCGTCATCCCCTACACGATGGGCAACTACCTCGCCCGCGCCGGGAACAACGACAAGAAGGAAGACTCCACCGTCGCCAAGAGCACGGTGAAGGACGTCGAGTCGAGGGTGCAGAGCCTCATCGACAAGGGCGCCAAGGGCACCCACACGCCGGACCACTACCACCGCCGCCTCGGCCACATCATGTACGACAAGTGCGGCATGAGCCGGAACGAGGCGGGGCTGAAGGAGGGCCTCGAGGAGGTCCGCTCGCTGCGCGAGGAGTTCGACGCCAACGTCAAGGTGCTCGGCTCGGGCGCGGAGCTGAACACCATGCTCGAGAAGGCGGGCCGCGTGTCCGACTTCCTCGAGCTCGCCGAGCTCATGCACGTCGACGCGCTCGATCGTGACGAGAGCTGCGGCGCCCACTTCCGCGAGGAGCACGTCCGAGAGGACGGCGAGGCCAAGCGGGACGACGAAGACTACGCCTACGTGGCGGCCTGGGAGCACACCGGGGTGGGCAAGGCGCCCAAGCTCCACAAGGAAGAGCTCGACTTCGAGTACGTCAAGCTCACCCAGCGCTCCTACAAGTGAGAGAAGAGATGTCGGACATCAACCTGAAGCTTCACGTCTGGCGGCAAGAGAACCGCGACGCCGCTGGCAAGTTCGAGGACTACTCGAAGTACGCCGAGGGCATCAGCACCCACGCGTCGTTCCTCGAGATGCTCGACGTGGTGAACGAGCGGCTCGCCGAAGAGGGCATCCGCCCCATCGTCTTCGACCACGACTGCCGCGAGGGCATCTGCGGCTCCTGCGGCGCGGTCATCAACGGCCTCCCGCACGGCCCGCAGAAGCTGACCACGACGTGTCAGCTGCACATGCGACAGTTCAAGAACGGCGACGAGATCTGGGTCGAGCCGTTCCGGGCCGGCGCCTTCCCCATCATCCGCGACCTCATGGTCGACCGCGGGAAGTTCGACACCATCATCCAGGCCGGCGGCTTCATCTCGATCCGCACCGGCAGCGCGCCGGACGCCAACGAGATCGCCATCCCGAAGGAGACCTCGGACGGCGCCTTCGACGCGGCGACCTGCATCGGCTGCGGCGCCTGCGTGGCCGCCTGCCCGAACGCCTCCGCGAGCCTCTTCCTCAGCGCGAAGATCGCGCACCTCAACCTGCTCCCGCAGGGCCAGCCCGAGCGCTACAAGCGCACGCGCGAGATGGTCCAGGCGCACGACGAGGCAGGCTTCGGCGGCTGCACCAACCACAAGGAGTGCGAGGCGGCGTGCCCGAAGGGCATCAGCACCGACTGGATCGCCAAGATGAACCGCGACTTGCTCGTCGCGACGATCACGGGCAAAGACGGCAAGTTCGCCTGACGCTCGACCTGGCCTGGAAGTGCGCGAACCAGTCGTACCAGCCCATCGGCGTCAGTCCCCCTCGGCCGCGTCCTGCCGGGCGGCCCGCCACCATCGCCACGCGCCGACGGCCACGATCAGCACCACGACCCCGATGGCGACCGCGCTGTAGGTCTCGACCCAGCTCTCGAGCTGCTCGAAGTTCGCGCCGAGGACCCAGCCGACGCCGAGCAGGATGCCGTTCCACGCGCACGCGCTCAGCCCGCCCCAGAGGGCGACCTTCCACGGGTTCATGCCCGTCATGCCCGCCGCGAGGAAGAAGAAGGCGCGGAGCGCGGGCACGAAGCGGTTGAGCGCGAGGTAGGCGGCGCCGTGTCGGTCGAAGCGCGCGAGCACGGCGTCGAGCGCCTTGCGCGCCTGCTGGCTGCGGAGGAAACGCGGGCGGTGCTCGACGCGGCGGCGCCCGATCCAGCGGCCCGCGTAGTATGCGCCCATGCCGCCCACGACCGCGCCGACGTTGAGCGACACGTAGACCCAGATCACCGAGTACCCGGCGGTGGCGGCGAGCACGACCGAGAAGAGCGAGACCGTGTCTCCGGGGAAGGGAGGGAACACGTACTCGACGAGGCTGGCCAGCCCGATCACGACGTAGGCGAGGGGACCCTCGCTCTGCTGGAGCCAGTCGAGCAGCTCTTCCATAGTGGGCCGGTGCCCTCCCCCTTCGATCTCGTAGCCGCACTGCGCCCCGACGGCCACATCCGCGTGATCGCGCCGAGCTCTCCGTTCCCTCGCGAAGACTTTGCGCGAGGCGTGGCGCGGCTGCGGGAGCGCTACCGGGTGAGCTTCGCCGACGACCTCTTCGAGGCCCGTGGCTACCTCGCCGGCGACGACGCGCGCCGGCTGGCGGAGCTGCGCGACGCGCTGACCGATCCCGACGTCGACGCCATCGTGGCCGCGCGGGGCGGCTACGGCGCGACGCGCCTCCTGGACGCGCTGACGCCCGAGGAGGTGCGGGCCTCGCCCAAGCTGCTCGTGGGCTTCAGCGACGTCACCGCGCTCCACGCGCTGTGGGCGCGCGCGGGGCTGCGCTCGATCCACGGCCCCATGGTCGCGGCGCTCGGACGCGCGGAGCCTGCCTGGGTCGAGCGCTGGATCGCCGCGGTGGAGGGCGGGCCCGTCGCCGCGGCCACCGGGCTCGACACGATCCATCCGGGCGAGGCCGAGGGCCCCCTCGTCGGCGGCAACCTCGCGGTCCTGGCCGCGCTCGTCGGCACCCCCTATGCGCCGCCGCTCGACGACGCGATCCTCTTCCTCGAGGACGTCGGCGAGGCGCCGTATCGGGTCGATCGCATGCTCACCACGCTGCGGCAGGCCGGCTGGCTGGCGCGCGTGCGCGGGGTCGCGCTCGGCTCGTTCACCGCCTGTGATCCGCGCGCGGACGGGCGCACCGTCGAGGCCGTGCTCCGCGATCGCCTCGCCGATCTGGGCGTCCCGGTCGCGGCCGGGGTCGGGGCCGGGCACGCCCCCGAGGACGGTGAGGTCCCTCTCGGAGCCACGGCCCAGCTGGACGCGACGCGCGGCTCGCTGCGGTTCGTCGAGAACGCGGTCGAGGCGCGCCGAGCGGGGTGAGAGCGGCCTCACTTCGTCACGAGATGGTGACCCTGGGACCCGGTGGCGCGAGGCGAAAAACCTCGTAGGCTCCCGCTGCTCTGCTGGCGGCCCTTCTCGGGTCGACATCGCGGGCCTATCTTCCAGGGTCCGAGAGGATCCACTCGAACGCCGTTCTCGAAAGGCACCGGAACATGGGACAGGACTTCGACCTCGAGCAGTACGACATCCACGTCGCGAACATCATCCGCAACGCGCCCCCGTCCCGCCTGTACGAGCACGGTCTCCGCAACGAGGCGGGCACCGCCATCGCGTCGAGCGGCGCGCTGATCGCCATGAGCGGCGAGAAGACCGGCCGCAGCCCGAGCGACAAGCGGATCGTCGAGGAAGACGGCTCCAAGAGCGACGTCTGGTGGGGCCCCGTGAACATCGCCATGGACGAGCAGGTGTTCATGATCAACCGCGAGCGCGCGCTCGACTACCTGAACACCCGCCCGCACCTCTACGTGGTGGACGGCTACGCCGGCTGGGATCCGAAGTACCGGATCAAGGTCCGCATCATCTGCTCGCGCGCCTACCACGCGCTCTTCATGCGCAACATGCTCATCCGCCCCACGGAGGAGGAGCTGAAGGACTTCGGCGAGCCCGACTACGTCATCTACAACGCCGGCGCGTTCCCCGCGAACCGCTACACGTCGGGCATGACGAGCAAGACGTCGGTCGCGCTGCACTTCGGACGCCACGAGTTCGTCATCCTCGGCACCGAGTACGCCGGTGAGATGAAGAAGGGCGTCTTCACCATCATGCACTACCTCATGCCGAAGAAGAACGTGCTCTCGATGCACTGCTCGGCGAACGAGGGCGATGATGGGAGCGTCTCGATCTTCTTCGGCCTCAGCGGCACCGGCAAGACCACGCTCAGCGCCGATCCGAAGCGCCTCCTCATCGGCGACGACGAGCACTGCTGGAGCGACGACGGCGTCTTCAACATCGAGGGCGGCTGCTACGCGAAGGCCATCAACCTCTCGGCCGAGGACGAGCCCGAGATCTTCAACGCCATCCAGTTCGGCTCCGTGCTCGAGAACGTCGTGTTCGACCGCGAGAAGCGTCAGGTCGACTTCACCGACGTCTCGATCACCCAGAACACGCGCTGCAGCTACCCGATCGAGCACATCCCGAACGCGAAGATCCCCTGCGTCACCAAGCACCCCGACCAGGTGATCCTCCTGACCTGCGACGCCTTCGGCGTGCTGCCCCCGGTCAGCAAGCTCACGCCCGAGCAGGCGATGTACCACTTCATCAGCGGCTACACCGCGAAGGTGGCCGGCACCGAGATGGGCGTGACCGAGCCCGAGGCGACCTTCAGCGCCTGCTTCGGCGCCCCCTTCCTCGTCTGGCACCCGACGAAGTACGCCGAGATGCTCGCCGACAAGCTGCAGAAGCACGGCGCGCAGACCTGGCTCGTCAACACCGGCTGGACCGGCGGCCCGCACGGCGTGGGCAAGCGCATGAGCCTCAAGCACACGCGCGCCATCATCGACGCGATCAACTCCGGGAAGCTCACGAGCGCCGAGACCGTCGAGGACCCGATCTTCGGCGTGCACGTGCCGAAGGCCGTCGAGGGCGTGCCGAGCGAGGTGCTCGACCCGAAGAAGACCTGGAAGGACCAGGCCAAGTTCGACGTCACCGCGAAGAAGCTCGCGAGCCTCTTCAAGAAGAACTTCGAGAAGTACGAGGATCAGGCCAGCGAAGCGATTCGTGGCGCCGGCCCGCGCCTGTGAGCTCGAGAGAGCAGCGCGCCGAGCGCGTCCTCGACCTCGTCGTGGCGGTCCGGGAGGAGCGAGCCTCCCCCGAGGCCGCCGCGCTGCTCCTCGCGCGCGACGCGAAGCCGGAGCTGAACGTCGAGTCGGAGCTGGCGCGGATCGACGAGCTGGCCGCCCCGCTCGGTGAGCTCGACCCGGCCTGCCCCGCCGAGGAGCAGGCGCACATGCTCGCCGGTCACCTCTACGAGGGCCTGGGCTTCCACGGCAACGAAGAGGACTACTACGATCCGCGCAACAGCTACCTGGACGACGTCGTGCGCCGCCGCACCGGCATCCCGATCACGCTCGCGCTCGTGATGATGGCGGTCGGGCGCCGGGCCGGCCTGCAGGTCGATGGCATCGGCTTCCCGGGGCACTTCCTCGCCCGGATCGGCGGGGAGGACGGTGTGTTCGTCGACCCGTTCTTCGGGGGACGGGTGCTCGACGACGCGGCCCTCTCGCGGCTCGCCGCGCGCATGCTCGGCAGCGCCGCCCGCCTCGACGCGGTCCACCTGGCGCCCGTGGGCATGCGCTCGATGGTGGTGCGCATGCTCGTGAACCTCAAGCACGCCCATGAGCGGCAGCGCGATCACGCGCGCGCGATGGTGGTCTGCGATCGGCTGGTCGACCTCACCGAGGACACGGCTTTCGTGCGCGACCGGGGCCTCCACGCGCTGGCGCTCGGCGCGCACAGCCAGGCGCAGGAGGATCTCGCCCGCTACCTGCTCAAGGAAGGCAAGACGGCCAAGGACGCGGCCCAGGTCCGCGCGGCGCTCGCTCGCGCGCAGGGCGGTGGCGGCTACGGGCCGAGCTGATAGTCTCTCCCCCGCATGTGGCGGAGCCTCGGGGGACTGTTGGCGCTGATCGCGCTCGCGACGGGCGCGCCCGGGTGTGGGCCCGGCATCCCCGCGCGCTTCGTGATCGAGCGCGACATCGACGGCTGGAGCTACCGGCGCTATCAGCGCGTGCTCGACGTCGAGATCGCGATGGCGGGCAACGCCGCGGTCGGTCACACGGCGACGTACGTGCAGCGCGCGTCGCGCAGCGGCCGCGGCACCAGCGTCCCCTACGCCAACGTCTTCGTCTCCGTCTACGAGCGGCCGCAGGGGCTCGCCGAGGAGGTGCGCCGCCAGGTCCGCGCGCTCGGGAGCTACCAGGCGTCCGTGCGCGGGCTGGGCGGGGGGCACGTCTGGTACCTCGACGCCGGCCCCGGCGATCGCTGGGCCCTCTGGGTGAGCGGCGCGCACGTGGTCAAGGTGGGCGCCTCGGACGCGACGGACGACGTGCCCGAGGCGGTGGTGAGCGCGTACATGGGCGTCTTCCCGAGTGACCTCGACGAGCACGGTCGGGCGCGCGACGGCACCGCCTCGGCGGGCGAGCCCCCCGGAGACAGCCCGACGGTGAACGAAGAGGAGGCCGAGTTCGACGGCGCCGCGCCGAGCGGAGGCGACGACGACGAGGAGGTCCCCCACTTCCTGCGCGAGGACGCGCCGCGATGACCGGCCCCGGCGAGACGCGTCCCCCGCTGCACCTGGCGTCGGAGCCGCTCGCGCAGCTCTCGGCCTACCGGACCAAGCCCGATCCGGCGCCGGTCAAGCTCGACGCCAACGAGAGCCCGTGGCCGCTGCCCGAGGACGCGCGGCGACGCCTCGCGGAGCGCCTGGCCGACGTGCCGGTGCATCGCTACCCCGACCTACTCGCCCGTGACCTCAAGCGCGCGCTCGCGGAGCGGCTCGGGGCGCGGCCGGAGGAGCTCTTGCTCGGCGTGGGGTCGGACGAGGTGATCGGCGTGCTGATGAGCGCGTTCGGGCGCGCCCCGGGCCGCGTCCTCTACCCGACGCCGACCTTCGTGATGTACCCGATCACCGCGCGCGTCCATGGCCTCGAGCCGGTGGAGGTCCCCCTCGCGCCCGACTGGTCCCTCGACGTCGAGGCCACCACGCGCGTCATCCGGCACGACACGCCGAACCTCATCTTCCTCGCCACGCCGAACAACCCGACCGGCAACCGCTTCGCGCCCGACGCGCTCGAGGCGATCGTGCGCGCGGCGCCCCGATCGCTGGTGGTGCTCGACGAGGCGTACGTCGCCTTCGCCGGAGAGAGCCTGGGCGGCTGGGTCGATCGCCACGCCAACGTGGGCGTGATGGGCACCCTCTCCAAGGTCGGCCTCGCCGGGCTCCGCGTCGGCTGGATCCGGATGCACGAGGCCCTCGTGAACGAAGCCGAGAAGGCGCGGCCGCCCTACAACCTCAACGCCTACGCACAGGCCGCCGCGACCGCGCTCCTGACGGAGATGCCCGAGCTGCTCGAGGCGCAGGTCGAGGCCATCGTCGCGGAGCGCTCCCGCCTCGTCGAGCTGCTCACCCCCCGGGTCGAGCGCGTGCATCCCAGCGAGGCGAACTTCGTGCTCGTCGAGGTGGACGACGCCGCCGCCGTGCACGCTGGCCTGCTCGAGCGCGGCGTGCAGGTGCGGCGGTTCGCGAACGAGCCGCGGCTCACCGCGTGCCTCCGGATCACGGTCGGCACCCCCGAGGAGACCGACCGATTGGTCGAGGCCCTCGACGCGCTCTCG
>SHBB01000356.1 GCA_004213565.1 Sandaracinaceae bacterium | reverse complement strand
GGCGCGTCGAGACCACCACCCGCGCTCCCTCGGAGGCGCTGTCCGACGCGATGGAGACCACGTCCTCCCCCTCGAGGCCCTCTCCGGCGCGTCGCGTCGCCTCGCCCGCGCCGATGGGGTCCTCGAAGCAGTCGCCGACCCAGAACACGCCCTGCGCGCCCGACGCGTACGGAGGTCGCGCCGAGGACGCGCCCCCGCGGAGCCCCAGCCACTCGACGCTCACCCCGTCCAGCGGAGACGGCACGGCGTCGTGCGACTCGTCCTCGATGTCGTCGAGCATCCCGACCACGTCCAGCTGGAGATCGTCCCCCGCCTCCTCCTCTTCGGCCTCCGTCGTGTCGAGCGGCGGCAGGTGCATGGCCGAGTCCTCGTCGACGACCACGAAGTCCATCGCGTCGTCCACGCCGACCTCGCCGCCGTCGTCGCTGCCGAGCGGCCGCAGCGACGGAAGATCCATCTCGGCCGGATCCCACGAGGCGTCGCTGGCCGAGGTGGTGTCCTCCGTCCAGCCGTACTCCTCGCCCTCGTCGAGGCCCTCGAATGGGATCGCGTCCAGGTCCTCCGACGCCTCGTCCGCCTCCTCCTCGGGAGGGAGCTCGAGCGCGTACAGCGGGGCGTCGTCGTCGAAGCCGGTGTCGTCGTCCAGCCCGACGCTCTCCTCCTTGGACAGGTCCTCGACCAGCTCGTCCAGACCCAGGTCCTGGGCGTCCGGCAACGCGTCGTCGTCGTCCTCGCCCATGGGCGGGAGCGGCGGCAACAGGTCCTCGTCTTCGTCCGGTTCCGGTTTCACCGCGAGGGCAGCTCCCGGCCGAGGGCGGCCACGACCTTCTGCAGGTCCTCCCACACCGGGCGCTTCTGCTCCGGGCTGCGGAGCAGATAGGCCGGGTGATAGGTCGGCATCACGCGCACGCCGGCGAAGCTGCCCCAGCGCCCGCGCCAGCCGCCCCCACCGACCCCGAGGTTCTCCGCCGCGTGGCGCCCGAGGGCGACGATCACCTGCGGCTTCACCGCGTCGAGCTGCCCCTCGAGGAAGCGCATGCAGGCGGCGGCCTCGTCCGGGTTCGGGGTGCGGTTCTCGGGCGGGCGGCACTTCACGACGTTGCAGACGTAGATCTCGTCCGCCGAGAGCCCCATCGCCGCGATCATCTTGTCGAGGAGCTGCCCCGCCTTGCCGACGAAAGGCAGCCCCTGCTGGTCTTCGTTGTAGCCAGGGCCCTCGCCCACGAACGCGACGATCGCGCGCTCGGGGTTGCCGCGAGCGAAGACGCTCTTGGTGCGTCCCTCGTGCAGCCGGCAAGCGGTGCAGGAGGCCGCCTCCTCGGCCAGCACCCGGAGCCGGGTGACGGGGTCGGCGTCGGGCTTCGCGGGGGCCGCGGCGGCCGGGGCCGGGGCTCGCGGCTCGGCGGGCGCAGTCGCGACAGGCGACTCGGCGGGCTCGGCGCGCGCCAGCTCGTCGAGCCCGAGCGCCGGGAGCCCACGGCTGCCGAGGTCCATCTCCCAGCGGAGATGCTCCGCCGTCAGCGCGGCCAGCTCCGCGAGATCCGAGTCCACGCCCACCGCCGCGGATTACACGCCGCCGCCGCCGCGTGCAACGGGTTGCGTCGGCGCGGGCGATCGGGCATCCCCTGCGCAGCATGAGTGAAGCACCGACCCTGAGCGTGGTGATGCCCGCGTACAACGAGCGGGCGACGATTCACGAGGCGCTGCGCCGCGTCCTCGCCAGCCCCGTGGACAGCCTCGAGATCGTCGTCGTCGACGACGGCTCCACCGACGGCACGCGCGAGCTGCTCACCCAGGGCCCCGCGCTCGACGATCGCGTCCGCATCATCTTGCACGACGAGAACCGCGGCAAAGGCGCCGCCCTGCAGACCGGCTTCCGGGAGGCCCGCGGCCGCTTCGTCGTCGTCCAGGACGCCGACCTCGAGTACGACCCGAACGACTACCCCGCGCTGCTGGCGCCGCTCCTCGATGGGCACGCGGACGTCGTCTACGGCAGCCGCTTCGCCGGCGGGGGCGCGCACCGGGTCCTCTACTACTGGCACTCCGTGGCCAACAACGCGCTGACCACGCTCTCGAACATGGTCACCGACCTCAACCTCACGGACATGGAGACCTGCTACAAGGTGTTCCGCCGGGAGGTCCTCGCCGAGCTCACGCTCGAAGAGACCCGCTTCGGCATCGAGCCCGAGATGACCGCGAAGATCGCGCAGCTCGGGGTCCGGGTGTACGAAGTGCCCATCAGCTATCACGGTCGCACCTACGCCGAAGGCAAGAAGATCGGGCTGAAGGACGCCTTTCGCGCCCTGTTCTGCATCATGAGATACGGCGTGCCGGCCCGCATGAACCGGCGCAGTCACCCGTGGCGTCCGAACGACGGTGAATCGAATGCTTCCACCACGGTGGGTGGGGGCGGTAAGCTCGTGCACTGAACGCGGTCCGGTCTCCGTCACCCAAGAAATCGTTGACGGGCCACGGGGTCGCGGGATAACTTTCCGCTCGAATTTTGGAGGGATACGGTCAGTGGCCTCGAGCGCACGCGTCCTCGTAGCCGGCGACACGAACGTCGGCATGAAGAGGACTCACAACGAGGACGCCTTCGAAGTCATCGACGAGGAGAAACTCTACCTCGTCGCTGATGGGATGGGTGGCCACGCCTCTGGTGAGGTGGCCTCCAAGATGGCGATCGACACTCTGCGTGAGTTCTTCAAGGCGACCAGCGCCGACCCCGAAGCGACTTGGCCATACAAGATGGACAAGTCGCGCGGTTACGAAGAGAACCGGCTGATCACGGGCATCAAGCTCGCGAACCTGCGCATTCACGAGAACGCGCAGCGTGACCCCAAGCTTCGCGGCATGGGCACCACGGTCGTCTCGATCCTCGTGATCGACGAAGGGGTGCTGATCGCGCACGTCGGCGACAGCCGCGTCTACCGCATCCGCGACGGAAAGATGGAGCAGTTGACCGACGATCACTCGTTGCTCAACGACTACATCAAGATGAAGCGGCTGACCGAGGAGGAGATCGCCAATTTCCCGCACAAGAACGTCATCGTGCGGGCCCTCGGCATGAAGGAGACGGTCAAGGTGGACACCCGCCTCGACCACCCTCAGCCCGGCGATCTCTACGTCCTCTGCTCGGATGGACTCTGCGGCCCGGTCACGGACGAGGAGATCCACGAGCTGTCCAGCAGCACCAACGACCTCAAGCAGGGCGTGGCGCGGCTGATCGATCGCGCGAACCAGAACGGCGGCCCGGACAACGTGACCGTCGTGATGGCCAAGTGGATCGGCAAGGGCTGAGAGTCTGAGAGACTGCACGCCGTCGGTGATGGCGATACGCTGAGGCGGATGCTGGACCCCGCCCACCTCGCTCCCGAGTCTGCCCGCGCCCTCCGGCGTGAGGAGTACGAGCGCATGGTCCAGCTGGGCATGTTCGACGGCGACCTGTCGATCTCGGTGGGTGACGTGCTCGGGTGAGCGTGGATCCCAGCATGCGTGTGGGGCACACCGAGCGGCTCGCGGCGGCGTTGATCGCGCGGCGCGACTTCGCCGACGCGGTGCGCCATCTGAACGCGGTCGGGATCCTCCCGATGCCGCTCAAGGGCGTCCTGCTCCAGCACGTGGTCTATCAAGATCCGGCGGACCGCCTGCTCTCCGACGCCGACCTGCTCGTCCCGCCGGGTCGCATGAGCGACGCGCTCCGCGCCCTGATGCGCGCCGGCTATCGGAGCTGGCCCGAGGGCCGCGCCGCCGTCCACACCATCGGCCCCGACGCGACCCTGCAGGTCGATCTCCACCGCCGCCTGTTCTCCCCCGGCCTCTACGGATTGACGGCCCAGCAGCTGTTCGCGCGCGGGCGCATCGACGAGACCCTGGTCAGCGGCGTCGTCGTCGTGCCCTCGCCGCTCGACCTCTACGCGCACCTGGTGGGTAACTTCGCCAAGGGGCGTCACGAGGCCAAGCACGCCGACCAGCGTCGAGACTTCGCGGCCGTGGCGAGCCGCTATCACCTCGCGCCCGAGCCCGTCGCCCGCCACCTCGAGCGCCACGGACTCGCCCGCGCCGCGCGCTACACACTGGCGGTCGTGGCCGAGGGCGGCGACACGTTCGCGCAGGACGTCCTCACCCAGCTCCGCGCGGATCGCGTGGGCGAGCTGACGGCCACCGCGGCCCGGCGCCTGACCGCGCGCTTCGGCGGGGAGGCGCGCGTCAGCCTGATCGCGCCGCACCTGCTCAACCGCACCCTCCCGCGGGGCGCGGCGAGCGTCGTCGCCCACGTCGCGCTCGGCCTCCGCGCGCGCCTCGCCAGCCGCTTCGACTGACCGCGGCCATCCCCGCCTTCGGGCGTGGTGTGGCGGGGCTGCAACCTGTGGAAACTCCCCCCTCTTTGCGGCGCCGCGCCGGGGCCCATTCCTCCGTCGAACCCCGAACGGAGGACCCCGTGATGAACAAGACCCTCGGAATCTTGCTTGCGACCCTGGCCCTCACCGTCGGCTGCTCGAACGAGATCGGCGAGTACCTCGAGTGCGCCCAGGTCTGCGAGAGCTACGACGACTGCGTGATGGACAGCTACGACCAGACCGGCTGCACCGACGCGTGCGAGCAGTACGCCGACGTGAGCGACGCGAACGAAGCGCAGGTCTTCGACTGCGACAACTGCCTCAACGAGATGGCCTGCAGCCCGGACTGCAACTCCCGCTGCGACGGCATCATCCCCGCGTTCTGACCTCGAACGCCGAAGCGCCTCGACGCGTGGGCATCGAGGCGCTTCTCGGCGTCCGTTTCGGAGCCGCGCTCAGATCAGCGGGTTGATCGCCTCGAGGTCGAGGCCGCCCGGGTACATGTAGCTCGTGTACGAGCCGAACCCGTAGACCACGATGCCGAACGCGTTGTCGCCCGAGATCGTGTGCGAGCCGGCGCTGACGGGGACCTGCACCGAGCCGTAGCCGGTGCCGCCGATCGGCGAAAACCGCTCACGGGCGCGCCGTCGAGCGTGATGCTCGAGCCGGTCGGCGCGGTCACGCTGACGAAGTTCGTCGGGTACGAGCTCGGCGCGAGGAACGTGTACTCGGTCCGGTACTGCTCGGTCGGGATGGCGAGCGAGAAGGCGGGATCGCCCTCCCCCATCTCGCCGCCGGCGCCGAAGCCCGCGTAGTCCTGTCCGACCTGGTACTGGCCAACCAGGATGGGCCCGGAGCCGACCACGCGGAAGCTCTGGTTCGCCTCGAACTCCATCACCTCACCGCGGTTGAGCGTGCGGCCGGTGGCGACCGAGGGCGGATCGAAGGTGATGCTGTTGCCGTCCGCGCCGGAGAGCACGCGCACGATGTTCGGCTCGCTGCGGCCCATCGGCGCCTGGGTCTTGGCCACGATGGCCTCCTCGTCCCAGGCGTCCTGCGGGAAGAGCGCCTCCTCGAGGTGGTCGCAGGCCCAGCGGTTGTAGGGCACGAACGCGCAGTTGTGCCCGCTGATCACCTGGACCGGCCCGGTGGCGCGGATCTCGGTGCCCGTGAGGTCGAACTGGTCGCCCGACACGCAGTAGTCCACCTGCTGCGGGGGCAGGAACGGGATGGGCGGGGGGATCGTGTCCGAGTCGCCGACCGTGCAGCTCGAGGGCGCGCCGCCGACCAGCTGGAGCACGTCGCCCTGGTTGAGCGTGTAGGTGGCGGAGCTGCCCGTGCCCTGCGCCGTGACGCCGGGGCCGGCCACCACGTCGCCGCGGAACTGCACAGTCACCTGCACCGGCGTCTCGCTGACGCCGACGATGGTCGCGAAGCCGGGGCTGGTGCTCTCCATGCCGTCGCGGCGGAGCATGAGGGCCGGCCACGAGAGCACCGTGTAGTTGCCCGTCATGACGTGCGTCGGCAGGAGCAGCGACGCGTCGTTCGAGAAGCTGAACTCGCCGCCCTGCTCGTACTCGAGCGGCGTGAACTGGTAGACCGTGACCGGCACGTTCGACTGCAGGCGGTAGGCGCCGCCCGCGAGCAGGATGGACTGCTCCTCGCCGATGGTGCCCTTGAGCTCGTTGACCCAGGGGAGCGCGATCGTCTGGGTCGCGCCGGCCGCGACCTCCACGGTCGACATCACCGAGCCGCCGCGCGACAGCGTCACCGTCGCGGGCGTGGACTGCGGGTTCGCCACCACCACCGCGGGCTGGAACGACGCGTCCACCTGGGAGTTCAGCGTCGTGACCGGCCAGTACTCGCAGCCGATGTAGCTGTTGCTGCGCGCCGCGTCGTCGCAGAGGCTCGTGCAGGCGCCGACCGTCGAGTTGCAGCTCTGACCGGCCGCGGCGTCGCACATCATGAACGGCTCGTAGCCCGTGCCCGTGTCGTTGCAGCGCTCGACGTTGTTCGTGTTGCAGCTGAACGAGCCCGGCCGGCACGTCGCGCAGCCGGTCCCGCTCACGCAGACCTCGCCCGAGTCGACGCAGTTCGTGCGGCCCGTCTCGCTGCCGTCCGCCGCGCAGCCGATGGCCGTGTTGCCCTCGCAGACGAAGCTCGGCCCGCCCGCCGTGCAGCCTGTCGGAGGAGGCATCGATCCGTCACCGCCCGCGCCGCTGTCGCGGAGCGGAGGCGCCGTGCGGGCGTCGCAGCCCACGGCGGCCATCGTCGCCAGGATGGAGAGGGCCAGCAGCCCGGAGAAGGTCAAGCTCGTACGCGTCATTCGATTGCTCCCGCCACGTGCGCGGCGCGCGCCAGCGTCCCCCTACCGGACGGATCGAACCGCCCAGGGACGCCCCCGCGAGCGCATCAACCGCGAATAGATGACGGATCTCGGCCCCGATGTCGAGGGTGAGCGTCACCGGACCGACGCCCTGAGGTAGGCTGCGATGGGAAAGATCAGAACGCATCGGCGCGGCTCTGCATCATCCTGTTGGGCGGGAGGCGTGAATGGACATCTTGATCTGGGGAACCGGAGGGTTTGCTCGCGAGGTATTGCAGATCGCGCTCGACTGCGGCGAAGCGGGCGATCCCCGGCAGGTGGTCGGGTTCCTGGACGGGGACGAGGGACGACATGGGCAGTTGGTTCACGGCCTCCCCGTGCTGGGAGGGGCCGACTGGCTGAGAGGGCGGGACGATGTTTCGGTCGTCATCGGCGTCGGCAATCCGGTAGTCCGCCGCAAGATCGCGTTCGAGCTCGCAGAGGCCACTGACGCGAAGTTTGCGACCCTCCAGCATCCGCGCGCCTGGGTCGGTCGCAACGTCGCGATCGGTGACGGTTCCATCCTCTGCGCCGGCGTTCAGGTGACCTGCGACATCTCACTGGGTCGACACGTCATCTTGAACCTCAACACGACCGTCGGGCACGACGCGGTCATCGGAGACTTCGTGACCGTTGCCCCCGGAGTCTCGATCTCGGGCGCGGTGAGGTGCGGCGAGGGCACGGATCTTGGCACCGGCTCGTCCCTCATCCAGAGCGTCGAGATCGGCGCCTGGTCGGTCGTCGGCGCCGGCAGCGTGGTCGTGAAGCCCATCCCGGCCAACGTCACGGCCGTGGGGGTACCCGCCAAGGTCATCAAGCAGCGTGAGTCAGGTTGGCACCTGGGCTGACCCGGCGTCGAAGGCCTCGGCGAGGGCGCGCGCCTCGACGATGTTGTCCTCGATGGAGCAGTAGGTCCACGAGCCGTAGCGGCCGGTGGAGTACACGCCGCGGGTCGCGAGCGCGGCCTTGAGGCGAGTCACCTCGCGCATCGAGTCCTTCGTGATGTGCACGTAGGCCGGGTCGAGCACGACGGAGTGGCTGCTGACGAGCCGGTGGCCGTCGACCACGCCGCACTTCTCGAGATCGGCGAGCACCTGGGCGCGCGCGCGCTCCACCTCCGCCTCGTCGATGACCGCGCCGTGGGGGTAGCCGATCTCCACGTACATGCTCATGCGGTCGGTGCCGAAGATGTTGTCGTAGAAGCCCAGGCGGTAGAAGCAGAGCTCCCGCTGCGGGTAGTAGATCCAGTGCACACCCTCGGGGCCCTTGCGGTCGAAGCCGAGGTTGAACACCAGCACCTCGTTCCAGGTGAAGGCGCGCTCGTCGTGCGCGAGCCCCGTCATCGCGAGCAGCTTCGGGAACGGCGCGCTCGAGATCAGCGCGTCGAACCGGATGGTGCGCCCCCTGGACGTGTGCGCCGTCTTGGCCGCGAGATCGATCCGCTCCACGCGCTCGTTCAGCGAGAGCTTGCTCTCGTCCACGCCCTGCATCAGCGCGTGCACGTACTGGATCGCGCCGCCCTCCGGATACGTGAACTTCGCGTTGTAAGACGCGTTGTCGCCCGCGCGGAAGTTCCGGATCACGTCGTCGATGTCGGCGTAGGGGAAGAAGCGCCCCATCGCGTCCACGTCGAGCGTGCTCAGGTCCGTCGCGTAGAGCTTCTCGTTGTAGGGGACGAGGAACATCTCCGCGATGGACTTGCCGAACTTCGCGTAGAGCATCTCCTGGAAGCTCGCCGCCTCCCGGTCCTCGCGGAAGTAGAGGTCGTGCAGCGCGGCCGCGAAGTCCTCCTTCGGCAGCTGGTGGATGTTCTTCTGAAACGGGAAATCGACGTGCTCGCCCTTCCAGTGGATCAGCGAGCGCTTCTCCACGTCGAGCACCTTCTGGCCCTGCATCCGGTCGACCAGGTACTTCTCGATCTCGGGGCGACGGAAGTGGAAGAAGTGGCCCGAGTAGTCCCAGACGAAGCCGTCCTGCTCGACCGTCTTGCAGTAGCCGCCGATCTCCGAGTCCGCCTCGCAGATCACGTAGTCGTCGGAGCCGACCCAGTCCGCGAAGGACAGCCCGCTGATCCCCGCGCCGACGATCAGGAACCGCGTCTCGACCACTTCATCTGCTGCCTGGCTCATGCTCGCTCCTTCAACATCGGATGGGCTCGCTCCCCCGGTTCGGTCGGCGCCGTGGTGCGGATTCGGTAGGCCAGCTCGATCGACGGCCGCGCGTCCTGGATGGAGAAGCCCCCGCCCGCGAGCACGTCCTCGTAGACCCGGGTGTGCAGATCGGTGAACCCTGACGAGAACTCGATCTCCTCGCCGTCCATCGTGATCGACCGAAACGCGGCCTGCCCCTTCTCGCGGGTCGCCTCGGGCAGGTCCTCGAAGCGCGTCGACAGCAGCCAGCGCACGTTCGCGCGCTCGAGCCGGAGGAAGCCGCTCCAGCGATCGGGCTCGGCCAGATGCACCTCGTTCTCGACCGTCTCGCCGAAGAGCCACTGCAAGAGATCGAAGAAGTGGATGCCGATGTTCGTCGGCAGCCCGCCCGACTTCGCCTCGTCGCCCTTCCAGCTCACCCCGTACCAGGCCCCGCGGCGCGTCATGTAGCTGAGCACCACCTCGGCGGGCTCCTTCAGCGCGAGCGTCTTCTCGCGGAGCGCGATGAGGCTGGGCAGGAGCCGGAGCTGGAGCACCGTGTAGACCCGCCCATCCGACTCCGCCTCGAGCTCCGCGAGCTGGTCGAGGTTCCACGGGTTGATGACCAGCGGCTTCTCACAGATCGCGTCCGCCCCGAGCCGCAGCGCGAGCCGCACGTGCGCGTCGTGCAGGTAGTTCGGCGAGCAGATCGACAGATAGTGCAGCCGCTCCTCCTCGGAGCGGCGCCGCAGCTTCTCGAGGTGCCGGTCGAAGCGCTCGATCTCGGTGAAGAATTTCGCGTCCCGGAAGTGCTGATCGAGCACCCCGACCGAGTCGTGCGGGTCGCACGCGGCCACGAGGCGATTGCCCGTGTCCTGAATGGCCTTCAGGTGGCGCGGGGCGACGAAGCCGGCCACGCCGAGGAGCGCGAAGTTCTTGGGGGCGGACACCCGCACCGCTTATCGCGGAAGCTCCGTCGCGCCAAGCGGCGCGCCGTGCGCCCACACCGTCGCGTGAGGCGCGAGGATGGCGTCGTGCGCGTGGTCCGTCACCGTCGTCCCGGGCCAGACCACGCAGCGCCTGAGCTTCACGTCCTCCGGCACGTAGGCGCCCTCCCCGAGCACGACCGTACTCTCCTCCTCGAAGTCCTCGGTCGGCCAGCGCAGGCGCCCATCGAGCAGATCGAGGTGCGCGCGCAGGTACTCGGCCGGCGTCCCCAGATCGCGCCAGTCGCCGAGATCCACGAAGCCGCCCACGGTCACCTCGGGGTCGTCCACCCACCGCCGGTAGGCGTGACGGATCACGCAGCCTCGCTCCGGGAGATCCTCGAGCGCGCGCGGGCTGAGCACGTGCACGCCCGTGAACATGTGCTCGGTGAGAGGCACGTCCACGGCCTCGGGCTGGCCGAGCATGCGCCTCACACGTGACTCCGCGTC
>SHBB01000355.1 GCA_004213565.1 Sandaracinaceae bacterium | reverse complement strand
GACCCCGAGGCCGCGGAGCGACGCTTCCTGGTCGAGCGTGAGGTGTACCGAGAGGTGATCGCCGACGGGCTGGAGCTGTCGGTCGAGGGCGTGGGGTGGCGCACGGCGCGCGAGGTGCGCCTGACCATCGAGGGCGCGCAGGCGCTGACGCATCCGCTCGCGTCCGAGCCACCCCCCGCGCGCGGCTGCGATCGTCGGGTGTCGCTGCTCCCGCTCACCGAGGACGGGCGCGCGCTCGTCCGCAACGTGGGCCTCGGCGACGAGGAGGGCGGCTTCGACCTCGACGCCAACCCCCCGCTCGCGGATCCCCCCGAGGTCTTCCTCCCGACGCGGCCCTGTCCAGGAACGTGCGTGCACGCGGAGCTGTCGGTCGACGCCCCCGAGGACGCTCCTCCCAGCGACGGCGTGGGATGGGAGGTGCACGTGATCGACCGGGAGAACCGCTCGCTTCTCCACTCCGCGCCCATGGAGCCGGGAGAGAGCGAGGCGGTGTCGCTCCCGCTCGAGGCGTTCGCGGGCCGTGACGTGTGGGTGCGCTTCTCGGTCACGAGCGGTCACGACCCGGACGGGGACTACGCGCGGGTCGACGCGCCGAGGGTCTCGCCCTGCGAGGAGGCGGGCGATCCCCACCTGGACCCGCTCGTGTTCGGCGAGGCGGCGAGCGAGCTCGCGCGCGGGAGACAGACCGAGATGAGCCGGGCGCTCGACTGGGCGCGCGATCGCTTCGAGCAGGCGCCGGGAGCGTGCGTCGCGCTGCGCCCGAGCGGGGCGGGGCTCACGGCGCTGCGCGGGTTGACGGCGGGGCCCGGGCTCGTCACCTGGACCGCGGACGGGCTCGCGCGGCTCGGCGGCGACGAGGCCCTGGCGTGCGAGCACCTCATCTACGACGCGGGCTCGTTCGACCAGGAGTGGGTCGCCGGGAGACAGCTCGCCCCTGGCTGGCCCGTGCTGTTCGAGCGCTTCGCGCCCGAGGCGCGCCTCTCGCCTCGCCTCTGGCTCCTCCGCCGCCGTGAGGCGCCGCGGGTCGCGCCGACGCGGCCGATCGAGGTCGCGCGTGAGCCGAACGGGACCCATGGGCTCGACCCCGCGGTGGCGGCCGATCACTTCCTCTCGCTCCGGTACTCGCTCCGCTGCGAAGGAGACGCGGCCACCGACGCCAGCGTCGAGGTGCGCTTCTTCGCGGGCGAGCGCCAGCTCGGACCGTACGTGCGGATCCCTCTCTGGCCCGACGCGGAGGGGCGCGGAGAGCTCTCTCTCAGCCCCCGCGCGGGCGCGCTCGAGCGGCGCTGGGCCGCCGGCGAGGCGTCCCTCGAGCCGCCCGTGGATCATCTCTCGCTCGCGGTCTCCGACGGGTGTCGGCTCGAGGTCGGCGAGCTGACCGCCCACGCTCCGCCCGCGCCGCCCATCGAGCGTCCGACCGAGCGCTGCGACGCGATCGTCGACCTCGTGCGCGCCGTCGAGCGCGGCGAGGCGTGGGTGCGCTCCGCCGCGCCGGTCGTGCGGGGGGGCGCGCTCGAGCTGTCCGAGAACCCTCGCGGCGATCCCTTGCCCGAGGTCTTCGTGCCCTTCGTCCCCTGCGCGGCGTCGTGCCTGACGGTGAGCGTCGAGCCCCTCGAGGGACCCGTCAGCGTCGAGGCGCACCTGATCGACGATCCCGATCGGGCGCGCGTGGTCCACGAGCGGCTCGAGGCGGGGACCGGGCTGGTCACGCGCACGGTCGGGCTCACGTCGTGGGCGCTGCGGCCCGCGCTCCTCCGCCTCGGGCTCGGCAGCGGCCAGGGTCGCGCGCGCGTTCACCTGGCGCGCGTCGAGCCGTGTCACGAGGTCGCACCATGAAGAAGGACGAGCGCCCCGGAGGCATCGGCGGCTGGGTCCGGCGCCTCGAGCGCCGCCTCGCGGACGCCTCCATCCGCTGGCGGCATGGTCACGCCATGAAGCGCCCGCACGCGCCAGCCGCGCCGGGCGTCCATCCCCTCGTGATGGTCTGCGACCACCTCCATCCGCGCGAGAACATCGGCCGCATCATCCGGGCCGCGGAGTCGTTCGGGGCCCGCGAGGTCCACCTCATCGGCACGACCGTGTTCGACCCCGCGACCGCGACCACCGCGCTCCATCGGATCCCGCTGCGCTACTACTCCAGCGTCGACGCGTGCTTCACCGCCCTCCGCCGCGAGGGCTACGAGATCGTCGTCATCGAGACCCCGGACGAGGCCGAGGACGCATCGGTCCTGCAGCGGGTCAGCCTCCCCGAGCGCTGCGCGCTGGTGGTCGGCAACGAGAAGCGCGGCGTCAGCTTCACGCCTGCAGACCATGCAGATACCCGCTGGGTCAGCATCGAGCGCTACGGCACCACCGAGTGCCTGGACGTCGGCAGCGCGGCCGCGATCGCGCTCTACGAGTGGACCCGGCAGTGGGGCGGGGCAGCGGCGCGCGCGCCTCGAGCGAGGTAGTACGTCGCCCATGCCCTATCCGATCGGGACCCCCGGCCAGCCCTGGACCGACGCCGAGCGCGCCTCGTGGCGAGCCCGTCAGCGGGTGCAGCGCAGCTACACCGACGATGTGCTCGCGCCCATCGAGCGTCTCCGCGAGACGTGCGAGGTCGTCGACTACGGCGCGCTCGATCACGGCCCCGACGGCGTGTTTCCGCTCTTCGCGCTGCGCAGCCGGGGCCGGCGCGAGGGGACGCCGCGCGCGCTGATCACCGGCGGCGTGCACGGCTACGAGACGAGCGGGGTGCACGGCGCGCTGCGCTTCGCCGAGCGGCACCTCGCCGACTACGACGGCCGCCTGGACGTGCTGGTGGTCCCCTGCGTCAGCCCCTGGGCGTACGAGCGCGTCCAGCGCTGGAACCCGCTCGCGCTCGACCCGAACCGCTCGTTCGTCGCCGACAGCCCCTGCGCGGAGTCGGCCGCCCTGATGCGATTGGCGGCGCCGCTCCAGGGCGACTTCGTGCTGCACATCGACTTGCACGAGACCACCGACACGGACGAGTCGGAGTTTCGCCCCGCGAAGGCCGCGCGCGACGGAGAGCCGTTCGAGCCCGGGAGCATCCCCGACGGCTTCTACCTGGTGGGAGACACCGAGGATCCGCAGCCGGCGTTCCAGCAGGCCGTCCTCGCCGCGGTCGCGGAGGTGACCCACATCGCGCCCGCCGACGCGAACGGGCAGATCATCGGCTCCGACGTCGTCGCGCCCGGGCTCATCCTGTATCCGTGCAACGACCTCGGGCTCTGCGCCGGTCTCACCCGCGCCCGCTACCGCACGACGACCGAGGTCTACCCGGACAGCCCGCGCGCCACGCCCGAGCAGTGCGACGCGGCCCAGGTCGCGGCCGCCCGCGCGGCGCTCGACTTCGCGCTCGCGGCGACTCGCGACTGAAGCGCGGCTTCACGGCGCCAATCGCGTCGGCCCGCGGTCCAGCGGCTCGCACTCGTAGAGGGCGCGGCAGAGCGCGACGCAGCGGGGGGAGCGCACTCGCCAGTCCATCCGGTTCATCACGTAGCCGATGGCGAGGCCCTCGACCGGGTCGGCCCAGCCGAGCGCGCCGCCCATGCCCGCGTGGCCGAAGGACTGCGGCGTCGGGCTGAAGAGGTGGCGCTCCTCCTTGAGGAAGCCCTGCGACCAGCCCATCGGCTTCTGTACGACCAGGTCCCGCGCCCAGCCCT
Organism: Sandaracinaceae bacterium; assembly: GCA_004213565.1. GTDB lineage: Bacteria > Myxococcota_A > Polyangia > Polyangiales > Sandaracinaceae > JAVJQK01. The sequence goes on along the minus strand of SHBB01000355.1, from coordinate 6,625 downwards.
GCCGCGCGTAGACGGGCGCGATCGTCTCTTCCCGCAGGTAGCGTCGGCCTCCGTGCGCGCCGCCGCCGGCGAAGGGCAGGTAGGCCCGCGCGACTCCGTCCGCGCTCGCGGTGGCGGACGCCCAGGCGAGCGCCGCGCGGCGCACGGGGACGTCGTTGTACGCGAGCACGCCACGTGGGCCCGTCTTGGGGTTCAAAAAGGCGCGCCGGGCGATGGAGCTCCGCGCGATCGAGGCGCGCAGGACGTGGGCTTCGGTCGAGCGAGGCTGCAGGAGCGAGGCGCCCAGCATGCGCGCCACGCGGTCGCCGATCGCCGGCGGGTAGAGCGTGGCCACGCGCGCGTCCTCTTCGGCCGGCGTGCCGAGGTACGCGTCCGACCCGAGCGGCTCGAAGAGCTCGCGGCGCAGGAAGGGCCCGACCGGCTCGCCCGCGATCCGCTCGAAGAGCTCGCGCGCGTAGAGGCCCCAGGTGATCGCGTGGTAGCCCTGGCGCTCTCCGGGCGTCCACGCCGGCGCCTGCGCCTCGAGCGCGCTCCGCACCGCGTCTGCCTGAGCGGGGTCCACGCACTGCGCGAGCGTGAGCGGGGCGTCCAGAAAGGGCAGCCCGGCCTGGTGGTTCACGAGCATGCGCGCGGTGATGGCCGCCTTGCCGTTCGCCGCGAAGCCCGGCCAGTGCTCGGCCACGGGCGCGTCCCAGTCGAGCTGTCCGCGGTCGGCCAGCAGGTGCAGCCCCATGGCCATGAGGCCCTTGGTGACGCTGAAGAGCGCCACCCGCGTGTCGCGTTGCCAGGGCGCGCGGCGGGACGCGTCCGCCTGCCCACCCCAGAGATCCACGACCTGCTCGCCGCGCCGGTACACGCTCAGCGCGGCGCCGACCTCCATGCCTCTCTCGAGCTGGTCGGCGAACGTCCGGGCGACGAGCGCGTATCCGTCGGCATAGCGACCACGCGCGGGTCCCGGGGCGGGGTTGGACAGCTCGGTGAGCAAAGCGCCCGCAGCCTACAAGATCTGCCGCTCGGCCGCTGCGTGACGCAGCGCGCGTCGGTGCTCGGGGTGCGCGATGGAGATCAGCATCTCGGCCCGCTGCCTCAGCGAGCGGCCCCGCAGGTTCACGACGCCGTGCTCGGTCACGACGTATTGCACATGCCCGCGCGTGGTCACGACGCCCGCGCCCGGCTTCAGGCGCGGCACGATCCGGCTGACGGTGCCCCCGGCCGCGGTGCTGGGGAGCGCGATGAACGCCTTGCCGCCTTCGCTCCGCACCGCGCCGCGCATGAAGTCCATCTGTCCGCCGATGCCGCTGTAGATGCGGTCGCCGATCGAGTCGGCGCAGACCTGCCCGGTCAGATCGATCTCGATGGCCGAGTTGATCGCGATCATGCGGTGCTGCTTGGCGATCTCCTCTGCGTCGTTGACGAGATCGCTGGGGTGGAACTCCACGAATGGGTTCGTGTCCACGAAGTCCGTGACGCGCCTGGTGCCCATCACGAAGCTGGTCACGACGCGGTTCTGCCAGCGCGTCTTCTCGCGCCCGGTCACCACCCCGCGCTCGACCAGCTCGACCAGGCCATCGCTGAACATCTCGGTGTGCACCCCGAGGTGCTCGTGCCCGCGCAGCGCCTCGAGGGTCGCGTCCGGGATCTTGCCGATGCCCATCTGGAGCGTGGCCCCGTTCGGGATCTGGAGCGCGATGTGCTGCCCGATCTCTCGCTCCGACGCGCTCGGCGCGGGGAAGGCGATCTCGGGCAGGGCGCGATCGACCTCGACCGCGAAGTCGATGCGGCTGACGTGCACCGAGGAGAAGCCGAGGGTGCGCGGCACCTGCGGGTTGATCTCCGCGATCACGACGTCCGCGTGGTCCACCGCGGCGCGCGCGGTGGCCACCGACGTGCCCAGCCGGCAGAACCCGTGCGCGTCCGGCGGCGAGACCTGCACCAGCGCGACGTCCAGCGGCAGGGTGCCGTCCCGGAAGAGGCTGGGGATCTCGCTGAGGAAGACGGGCGTGAAGTCCGCGCGGCCCGCCTGCACCGCGTCACGCACGTTCGGCCCGGTGAAGAGCGCGTTGTGGCGCGCGTGCCCCGCGAGATCGGGCGCCACGTAGGGGGCGGGCGCGTTCGTGTGCAGGTGCACGATCTCCACGCACTTCAACGCCCGGCATCGCTCCGTCAGGGCCTCGATGAGCGAGAGCGGGGCCATCATCGCCTCGTGCACGTACACCCGCATGTGCGAGCGCAGGGCCATCAGCGCGGTCTCGGCGTCGACGAGCTTCATCGCGCGCACAGGTGCGCACGCCCGACCCGATGGCCAATCGGGCCCCGGTGTATGCTGATCCGGTGGACGTACGCTCGCTGTTGTTCGCGATCGTGTGCGCCGTGGCTTCCGCAGGCTGCGGGCTGGTCGTCGACCTCGACCTCCCGGACCCGAGCCCGCCTTCGGACGCAGGCGCAGGGGCCGACGCGAGCCTCCGCGACGCGACGATCCCGGACGGCGCAGTCCACCCCGCGGACGCGGCCATCGTCGACGCGGCGATCCTCGACGCCTCCCGCCCCGACGGCGTGTACGTGCCGAGCAACATCGAGAGTCGCTCGTTCTGGAACCTGGGGGGCGGCGCCGTCGCGACCCGCGAGGACGGCTGCTACTGCTCCTTCCTGAACACCGACACGGGCGAGATCTCGGGGATGCTGAGCGGCGACCGGGCGCCCGGCCGGGGGCTCGACCCGGTCAGCGGCATCTACTTCGAGGTGGTCCCGCAGGCGTCGGGCCCCGACCTCGGTGTCTTCGTGATGGAGCAGCTCACCGTCCGATCCCCGTTCGACTTCGACGGGCTGTATCTGTACGGCGACAACGCGCTCGTCCTGCTCGTCCGCGGCGAGGTGGAGATCGACGGCCACCTCGGCGACGGGAGCGGGTCCAACGGCTACCGCGGCGGCGCGGCGCGGGCGCCCGGCGCGGGCCCCCTCGGAGGGCTCCCCTCGGCCTCGCTCATGGAGGGCGGCGGCGGCGGCGGCTTCGCGGGTTCGGGGGGCGCGGGGAGCGGCTCGGTGCGCGGGGGGGCGGCGAGCGGCGACGAGACGCTCGTCCCACTCCTGCAGGGGAGCGGCGGAGGTGGAGGCTACGAGGGCGCCGGCGGGCGCGGCGGGAGGGGGATCCAGATCTCCTCGCTGCTGCGGATCCGCGCGAGCGCCCAGAGCCTCATCGACGTTCGTGGCAGCGGGGGTCAGAGCGGTGGAGGGGGAGGCGGGGCAGGCGGCGCCGTCTTGCTCGAGGCGCCCGAGGTCGAGCTCGCCGGTCGCATCGTGGCCAACGGAGGCGGCGGCGGCAGCTGCTCCGCGCGCGGCTCGCTCGGCTCCTCCGAGGTGGCGCGCGCGCCCGGCGCCGAGGGGTGCGGCGGCCGAGGAGGCGCGGGCGGAGGCGCCGACGCGGTCGACGGGGGCGACGCCATCGAAGGCACGGAGGGCGCAGGCGGCGGCGGCGCGGCCGGGCGAATCCGCATCAACGCGACGTCGGGCGTCTTCGACTCCCTCCGCACGAGCCCACTGCGGACGAGCGAAGGCGTGTCGTTCGGGCGCCTGCCCTGATCTCGGGGACATGGTCCGGGCGGGCGAGGACTGCGGCTCGCAGCCCTCGCCAACCCGCTCACCGGCGGCGGCGGACGGCGAGCAGCGCGAGCAGCCCGAGGAGCGCGAGGCCGGAGGCGCCACCTCGGCCGGGCGCCGCGGCGCAGTCGCACGAGCCGCCCGAGCCTCCCGTGCCGCCGTCGGCGCTCACGCTCGCGTCGTCGTGTCCGCCGTCCGTCGGGACGCCGGCGTCCGCGTCGGAGCCTGCGTCGCAGTCGCCCGCGTCGCAGCTCGCCATGGTGCCTGCGGTGATGTCGTGCGTGTCGCTGTCGTTCTCCGCACGGGGATCGGAGTCGGCGCCGGAGACGGTGCCGGTCAAGGTGAGCGTCCCGGAGGCCGAGTCGAGGGCCATCGCCTCGAGCTCGATCAACCGCGTCTCTCCCGCGGGGAGAGCGCCGAGCGTGCAGCTGGGGAAGCCGCTCGGGTCCTCGAGGCAGCCCACGCTCGACGCGACGGTGAGGCCCGCGGAGACGTCGATGGTCACCGTCACGTCGACCGCGTCGGTCGGTCCGTCGTTCGTGATCGAGAGCTCGTAGGCCACCGCGCCTCCCGGAGCGACCGGTCCGGCGTCGCCGTCCACCGCGATCCCGAGGTCGGCCACGGGGGAGACGGGCACGCTGTGCATGTCTTCGTTGTCGGCGGGCGTCGGCTCCACGGCGGGGGACGCGACCGTGGCCGAGGCGAGGAGCGGATCGACGGCGCCCTGCGGGACGGGGCAGACGACGGCGTACGTCACCGAGCCGCCGGCCGTCAGGGTCACGATCTCGTCGAGGGAGTCGCCGCTCCCCGCGGTGCCCGCGGCCGCGCTCGTCCAGGTGCAGTCCGTCGAGGGGAACGAGGCGACGACGCGCGCGTGCTCATCCGTGTCGGCGCCCCCGTTGCGAACCTCCACTTCGAAGGTGACGTCCTCGCCGGGGGCGACAGTGGTCAGCGCCGAGGACACGTCCACCGTGAGGTCGGAGTCGGGAAAGGCCGGGTCCACCACCACCACCCGCAGCTCGGGATCCACGGTCGGGCTCGTGCAGCCCACGTAAGCCACGGCGATCAGCCCCGACGGCATCTCGACCAGCTGGAGGAAGTTGTTGTTGCGATGCCAGGTGCTGTCCGTCTCGAAGGTCGTGGGCGTGGGCCCACAGAACGTCACGTCGACCTCGGTCGGCGGGCCGAGGATGGGCGAGCCGGCCACGAAGTCCCGGGAGAACCTGCGGATCATGAGCCGGCTGGTCGCGGGATCGCGGTTCGCCACGAGCCAGTCGGCGCCGCGGTAGGGGATCGCGTCCATGACCGGCGCGAACTCGGCGCCCATCGGGGCCGTCACTCCGCCCCCCGTCACGAGGTCCACGTCGCCCGCCGTGGGCTCCCACGCGCGCAGCTGATGATCGCTCCCGAACGGATGCCAGCCCCCGAGCGCGTAGAGGCTCGTCTCGCCGGTGGTGGCGTTGAGCGTGGGCGGGGAGATGGCGCGCATCGAGCCGCTCTCGCTCGTGGCCAGGGACCGCGGCGCACCCACGACGCGGGCCGCCGGAACCATCACCCCCGCGGCGTCGATCGTGTCGGAGTAGAGCTCCCACGAAGGGCTGCTGTTGCCGACGCGGCCCAGGACGACGCGCTCGGTTCCGCCGACGCGTTCGACGTAGATCTCGTTGGCGAGAGGCACCTCCCGGAAGCCGGCCGTCATGTCCGATGGGTGCACGATCACGGGCTCCGTCCCGCTCGTGGGATCGGGGAGGCTCGCGAAGTAGGCGAAGACCATCCTCGGCGCGATGTTGACGTATGCGATCACGAACGCGTCCTCCACTCGCCGGATGCGGAGGACCGTGCCGACCTGTCGCGTGGTCCCGAAGGCGCGCTCGGTGAAGCTGAGATCGGCGGGGTCGAGCACCGCGACGAACACCCGGTTGCTCGAGATGACGTGGCCCGAGTACGCGACGACGACCGCGCCGAGGTCGAGCGCGGGCGCGACGCTGCACGCCGGCACGGCGGGGACACCGCCCGAGCCGGTGCGGCGGGTCAACGCGGTGGACCGCAGCAACGCGCCCGACGGCAAGTCGAACTCGTGCACCTGCACGATGGCGGAGTCGTCCGAGGCGACCTCCACCGAGCACCCGTAGGCCCGCGTCGCCGAGGCCACCGCGAAGTCCAGCATGTGCCGCTCGAGGGCGATCGTCTGCGCCGAAGAGGGCGCGGGGACGAAGACGAGAGCTCCGATCCCGACCAAGGGGCCGAGCAAAGCCAGCAGCGAGCGACGCATGACAGGTCCTTCCGTGGCCACACGTAGCTTGCATGCTCCGGGGGCTGGACGTCATACCACGGTGTGTCGCGTCACCGCAGAGTTTTTCTGGAATACTGGAATCTGCCTCGCCCGCGGGCGATCAGCGCGACCAGCGGGGGCCGCGCTGCACGGCGGTGCCGCTCCAGCGCTCCGCGATGGTCGGGCGTCCCGCCCAGCGCACGAGCAGCAGCATCTGCTCGCCGCGATCACCGCGGCCCATCGGGGGCTGCTCGGCCCGCACCAGCAGGGTGCCGTTGGGGCGCTGCATGACGGTCACGACCGGGTCGCGCATCGACGGCGGGACGCTGCCGAGCGTCACGCCGCCCACCGAGATGGAGCGGCCGCTGAGGCTGATCTGCGTGGCGGGACCTCCGCGCGGGTTCCACACCGCGACGGTGTTGCCCGTCATGCCGGGCCCGATGAGCGTCACCGGGATGCTGACCTGCATCGGCACGAGGTCGGCCGGGACCTGGGGCTGCACGACCACGGGCGGGCGCTGGGGCGCGACGACGACGCCGCCGCCAGGGGCCGGGATGTTGGCCGTGCCGACGTGGCCCAGCTCGCTGATGCCGAGGTTGTAGGGAGACATCGTGCCCTGGCGGTAGGTGCCGACCCAGATGCGGATCGGGCCCGGGGGCGACGAGCCGGCGACGAGCGGGTTCATGCCGCTCCCGCCGTCGTCGTTGCAGAGCACCTGCCCGTTGGGGAGCATCACGACCAGCGTCGTGTCCGCGGACG
>SHBB01000354.1 GCA_004213565.1 Sandaracinaceae bacterium | reverse complement strand
CGCGGGGATCACCGAGCGGGTCTTCGACGGCTCCGATCGCGCGCTGCGTCGCTGTCTCGAGGGCGAGGCGGCGAGCCTGCGCATCTCGATGGTGGTCGACGGGGACGGGGAGATCGGCACGGTGGCGGTGTCGCCGAGCGAGAGCCAGGGCTGCGTCGAGCCCATCGTGCGGCGGCTGCGTTTCCCGGAGACCCGGCTGGGCCTTCGCGAGCAGGTGGTGCATCGGGTGCGCCGATGACGCGCCCCCCCGATTGACGACACTGGCGTAACGGACGGGCGGGAGCCCGGCGGTCAGGCTGGTTCTCATGCGAACCCACCCGACCCTCTCGCTCCTCCCGGCGCTCGTCGTCCTCCTCCCGACGCTCGCCTCGGCCCAGCAGTTCGAGGAGCAGGACGGCTACGTCGTCATGGAGATGGAGTCGGTGCCGATCCCCTCGGGGCACGAGTGGGAGACGCGCACCGACATCGCCGACGCGAGCGGGACGCACTACGCGTTCACCGGCAACGGGATCTGCAACGGCCCCGCGGGCAGCCCCCTGCGCTACACCTTCCGGGTCCACACCGGCGGCACCTACCGCCTGCACCTGCGCGCCGCCAAGACGCTGCACTGCGTGATGGGCGCGCCGCACGGGGCCGACAACCGCTGCGACGAGCACGACCGGACCTGCTCGAGCCTGTCGATCCCGGACGGCAACAGCTGCCCAGGCTCGAACCAGTGCATCCGCACCGACATCTCGAACGACGCCTTCGTGCACGTGGAGGACGCGAGCGGGGCCTACGTGCCCTTCGCCGCGCAGCCGAGCCGCACCGAGGGGCAGCCCATCAAGCTCTATGGCGGCGCGGATCGCCGCTGGGCGTGGACGGGGGACCGCTCGCTGGACATCGCCGGGGGCAAGCACGACGCGGACTGGGAACTGCCGGCGGGCGACTACACGCTGGTCGTCCAGGGCCGCTCGCAGATGTTCCGCATCGACCGGATCCTCTTCTACGACCGCGCCCGCGGCAGCCGCAGCGACGGCGAGGGGCTCGGCGAGACGCTCTTCAGCGCGCCGCCGGTCGAGGAGGACGCGGGCGTCGCCGTCGACGAGGACGCGGGCGTGGCCAGTGGGGACGACGCGGGGATCCCGGAGACCGACGCGGGGGTGCTCGGCATGGAGGACGCGTCGAGGCCCGGGGCCGACGCGGGCGCCGGGCGAATCGACGGCGGCGGTCGCGCGGAGCTGATGGGAGGCTGCGCCATCTCGCCCTCCCGGACGCCGCTCCCGCTCGCCTTCCTTCTCCTGGCGCTCGTCCCCCTGATGCGCCGGAGAGTTCGATGAGGGCGCTGCTCGCCATCACGCTGCTGACCGGCTGCACGGGGCAGCTCGACGACGCGCAGCCGCTCCGCCCCGGGCAGGGCACGCGCGAGGTCGAGGTGCTCCCCTTCGAGCCCGTCTCGCCGCTCGCGCGCCGCCTGACCCGCGAGGAGTACCTGAACACCGTCGAGGACGCGCTCGGGGTGACGGTGCCCGCGGCGGAGGCGGCGGGGCTGCCCGACGACCTCCCGGTGGGCGGCTTCGTCAACACGGGGCAGGGGCAGGCCACGCTCCCCGACCACGTCCGGGCGTTCAGCGAGCTGGCCACCTTCATCACCGGGGAGATGGACTTCGGGGCGTTCGTCGACGCGCACGCGAGCTGCCGCGACGCGGGCTGTGAGGCGGGCTTCGTCGACGCGGCGGGGGCGCAGATCTTCCGGCGCCCCGTCACGGCGAGCGAGCGAGACGACTTCGTGGCGCTCTTCGCGGCCATCCGCGCCGAGGGCGCGTCGTTCGAGGAGGCCGCGCGCGCGGTGGTCGAGGGCATGCTCCAGTCGCCGCAGTTCCTCTACCTCTACCTCGACGAGAACGCCGACGAGCGGGTGGTCCGCGGCCACGCGATGGCGAGCCGGCTGTCCTACTTCCTCTGGCTCTCGGCTCCGGACGAGGAGCTGCTCCGCGCGGCGCGCGACGGCGAGCTGGACGCGCCCGACGGTGTCGCCGCCCAGGCGGCGCGCATGCTCGAAGACCCCCGCGCCCGACGCAGCACCGCGCGCTTCATCTACGACTGGGCGCGGCTCGCGACCCTGCCCAACGGCGACGGGCTCAAGCCCGAGCTCGTCGAGGCCACGGTCGCCTTCTACCAGCGCCACATCTGGGAGAGCGACGCGCCGCTGCTCTCGCTGCTGACCAGCCAGGAGGCGGCGCTGACGCCCGCGCTCGCGGAGCGCTGGGCCCTCGGCTCGCTCGGTGACGGGGTCCAGTTCTACGACACGAGCGAGCTCGAGGGGCGCGTCGGCCTGCTCACGCAGCCGGGCATCGTCGCGGGCATGACCAACGCCGACGGCGGCGAGATCGTGGCGCGCGGGCTCTTCCTGCTCGACCAGATGTTCTGCCGCGACGCCCCGAGCCCGCCGGCCGATCTCCAGACCATCATCGACGGCTTCCTCGAGGAGCTGCCCGAGGACGCGTCGGACCGGCTGATCGCGGAGACGCGGCTCGAGCGCGAGGAGTGCGCGACCTGTCACGCCACCTTCGATCCGCTGGCCTACGGCTTCGAGCAGCTGGACTACCGCGGCGGCTTCCGCACCGAAGACGACCACGGCAACGTGATGCGCACCGACGGCTGGATCCCGGGCCAGTACACGACGAGCGGGCTCAACGAGGCCTACGCGGACCTCGACGAGTACGCCCACGCCCTCGCCGCGAACCCCGAGGTGCAGATGTGCTTCGCGCAGCGGCACGTCGAGCACGCGATGGGCACGCAGCTCGGCGACCGCCAGCGCGCGGCGGCCCGCGACCTCGCCCTCGAGCTCGTCGCCGGCGGCGGCGACTACCGCAGCCTCGTCGACGCCATCGTGCGTCATGACGTGTTCCGTACCTACGCAGTCCCGGAGGCAGCCGAATGAAGCGCTCGACCCGACGCACCATCCTCAAAGGCGCCGGCACTGTGGCCATCGCGCTGCCGTTCCTGGAGGAGCTGACCCTCGGGCGCGCCTTCAGCGACTCGCCGCCGCCCAACCGGCTCGTCACGCTCTTCTTCGGGCTCGGGCTCGACCCGGACTGGCAGCGCGACTTCGACGGCCCGCTCCAGCCGCTGCGACCCTTCTCGTCCAAGATGGCGACCTTCAGCGTGGAGAACGCGAAGGGCGCGGGCGGCGCGCACTGCGAGACCAGCGCCTCGGTCTTCGTGGGCGAGCGGCCGCGGGACGTGAACGTGGCCGGCGGCCCGTCGCTCGACCAGTGGGTGCGCCGCGAGCTGGATCCGGCCGGGGCCACGCTCGCCTCGGGCCTCTGGTGGCGGCGCGGCGCGTGCGCGGCCCAGGCGCTCCGCGTCTACGGCGCCGACGGCTCGGCGCGCCCGCCCATCAAGCGGCCGAGCGCGGTCTTCGACCAGGTCTTCGGCAGCGCGACCCCGCCGAGCGAGCCGGGCGCGCCGCCCGACCCGGCGGTGAACCGCGAGCGCCGCATGCGCCGCAGCATCCTGGACACGGTGATGGGGCAGTACCGCCACCTGCGCAGCGACGCCTCGCCCCTCGGGCACCGCTCCAAGCTGAAGATGGAGCAGCACCTCTCGTCCATCCGCGAGATCGAGAGCCAGCTCGCGCCGGCCGAGGCGGTCATCGACATGGGCGACGGCACGACCGGTGCGGGCGCGTGCAGCTTCCCCTCTCGGCCGAGCGATCCGGAGCTCTCCTTCGGCGGGCGCACCTGGGACTACGACGAGTTCACCTACGGCACGGGCGACGGCGCGCCGCAGCTGCGCTGGCAGGACGCGGAGGCGGTCTTCCGGCTCCACGCGGATCTCTGGGCGATGGCGCTCCGCTGCGATCTGCTGCGCTTCGGCAACCTCATGTTCGAGTCCGCGGGCGGGCACATGAACCTCGAGGGGACCTACTCGGCGATGGGGGACAGCACGACCTTCCCGGGCACCTCGCAGCACGACGCGTACTTCCACGCCAACGACCGCCGCAACGCGCGGCTCTACCAGCACTGGGCGATGACGAACCTCGCCTACTTCCTCGAGCGCCTCGACGACGCCGACTACCTCGAAGACGACGGCCGCACCGTGCTCGACAACACGACGGTCGTCATCGGCACCGAGTACGGCTGGAATCACGATCACCGCGAGGCGTTTCACGCCGTCGTCGGCGGGGTCGATCGCTTCCGCGCGGGCACGCACGTGGACCTGAACCTGCACGCGGCCGACCTCTACAACGCGGTGCTCGCGGGCTACGGCATCGACGCCACCATCGGCTCGGCGAGCGGGATCGCGAGCCGCGGCGACGCGCGCTCGGTCCTGCTCCGCTGATCACCAGCGCCAGAGGCGACGCTCGGGCTGCTTGGTCCCTCGGTCGGGCGAGGCCGCGCGGCCTCGTCGCCGCCGGACTCGACGCGTCGAGCGCGGCTCGGGCGGCTCGGGCGCGTCTGCGGTCGGGGGCGTGGGCGTGGGCGTGGGCGTGGGCGTCGAGGCCTCCACGATTGGCGCCTCGAGCTTGGGCGCGAGCGGCGCCTTCCGGGCATGCACGGGCGCCGCGGCGCGGTGGGGGAGGGCGAGCGCGGCCACGGTCGCGACGCCGAGGAGCGCGGCGATGATCATGAACAGCCCGGCCTTGCCGCGGCGCTTCTCCGCGGGCTTCGGGGCGGGCGTCTCGCGCAGCCCGTGCCACGACGCCGTCAAGACGTCCTGCTGGGCCTGGAGCGCGGTCGGGAAGGTCTCGCGCATCCACGCCGAGACGTCCCGCACGCCCTCGTCGAGCACGCGCTCGTAGGTCGCGCGCCGGAGCGCCTCGCACGCGGCGTCGGCGTCCATCGGCCGGTCCTCGGGCCGCTTTTCGAGCAGGCCCGACACGAGCCGCGCGAGATCGTCGCTCAGCTCGGGGCGGACCGCGCGCAGATCGGGCGGGGGCTCGCTCAGGATCCGGCGCGCCGCCACCCGCGCGTCCTCGTCGCCGTAGAGGCGCGCGCCGCTCAGACACTCGTAGCCGAGCACGCCGAGCGAGAAGAGGTCGGTCCGGGTGTCGGCCGACTCGAAGCGCAGCTGCTCCGGCGACATGTAGCCGACCGTCCCGCGCAGCAGCTCGCGCGTGCGCTCGTCCTGGACCACCCGCGCGAGCCCGAAGTCGATGAGGCGGACCGAGCCGTCGAAGCCCACCAGCACGTTGCCCGGGCTGACGTCGCGGTGCGCCATGTCGTGCGCGTGCGCGGCGCGGAGGGCCTCGGCCACCCCGGTCAGGATCCGCAGCGCGATCTGCGGCGGGATGGCGACCGCGGCCAGCTCCCGGAGCGAGAGGCCGACCACGAGCTCCATCACGATGAAGGGCCCCTCCGCGTCCGTGCCCACGTCGAGCACGCTGACCACGTTGGGGTGGCGGAGCTCCGCCGCGAGGGTGGCCTCGTCGACGAACCTCCGCAGCGCCTCCGTGTCGGCGCGGAGAGATGGATGCAGGCGCTTGACCGCGAACGCGCGCCGGAAGCCAGCTTGCTCTCGCAGGGCCAGCTGCACGCTGCCCATCCCGCCGCGCGCGAGCTCGCGCACGACGTGGAGCGAGCCCCCGGCCCAGCTCAGCTCAGGCACCGCCGCGCTCCCTGAAGTGCGTCGGCTCGCTGAAGGTCGTGTCCTCCACGGTGTAGACGGTCTGCCGGCCGCGCTTCTCGCTCCGGCAGGTCCCCGAGTCCAGGAGCAGGCGCAGCGCGCGTTGCACCGTGCGGACGCGGTCGCCGACCTGCTCGGCGAGCTCCTTCGCGGAGACCCCCGGCTTGGCGGCGATGGCGCGCAGGAGCCGGTCACCGAAGGGCGGCGCGCTGCGCGGCTCGGGCAAGACCATCGCGCGCTCGGGCCGGAGCACCAGCGTAGCCTCCTCGCGCACGACATCTCCCGCCCCCGCGAGCGCGGCGCGGGTGCGGTGGAGGAGGACGCGGAAGAGCCCCTCGTGCAGGGCCGCGTCGTAGTCGAAGCCGTAGACCGCGCGGAACACCTCGTCGTGTCCGAGCCCCGCGCGCCCCGCCTCGGCCAGGCACGCGGCCAGCCCCTGGATGCGCTCGCCTTCGCCGAAGAGCAGGCGCGGCGCGTCGCCGCTGATGCCGACGCACCATCGCAAGGTCGGCTGCGCGTCCGGGGCGACGCTCCACACCGCGGGCGTCAGCCCGACCCGCTCGGCGCTCTCGAAGAGAGCCCCCGCGACCCGTGCGCCGGAGACACGTGCTCGCGCGTCGAGCGCGGAGACCCCCGTCAGGCCGTCCGAGAGGAGGTCGCGCTCCGCCGCGAAGCGCGCGGGGAGGGGGTGGCGTCGGAGCGCGTCGAGCGCGGCGTGCGCCTCGTCCCATCGCTCGGCCTGCGCGTGGGCCACCGCGTCCAGCCACGTCGAGGCGGGAGCGGTCAAAGGGCGCTGCGCCGCCTGCGCGTCCCCTCCGGCCAGCACCAGCTCCCAGTCCACGAGCGGCCACCACGGCCGGGGCGCGGCCCGGGCGAGCGCGCCGAAGATGCGGGTCGCCGCGTGCAGGTTCCGCGTCTCGCGCCGCGTCCGCCCGAGCAGCCAGTAGGCCAGGTACTCGAGCCCGCGCAGGCTCTCCGCGTAGGCCGCGCGCGAGGCCCGGCGCGCGTGCTGGGTGGCCACGTCGAGCGCCCCGTCCGAGAGCGCGCGCAGCCCACGCACGATCATCTGCTCCACGCGCAGCGCGGGGTCGTGCGCGTCCAGCGGCGGCTCCGGCCCGGGATCGTCGCCGCGCGCGAAGGCGGTGATGGCGCGCGCGCAAGCCGCCCAGCCCTCTCCCGGACTCGCCTGTGGTGGCGTGACCGCGCCCAGGCTCGCGAGGTGGGCGTGCGCGCGCAGCACCGCCGACTGCGGATCGTCGCCGCCTTCGGGCCAGGCCTCGGAGCGCGCTCCGTAGAGGCGCGCCGCGGCCGCCAGCGCGGCGAGGCGGACGGGATCTCCCTCCGCGCGTCGACGCGCGTCGTCGAGATCACCGCCATGCAGCGATCGATTCCAGCCGACGTCGTTCATGGCGTTCGCGATCCGCCCGATGGTAGCCTCTCCGCATGCGATTCTGCACGGGGACGGTCACCGCCGCGGCCCTCGTGCTGGCCGCCTGCAGCACCTCGCCGACCCAGGTCGTCGTGCAGCTCGTCGCCGATCCCGCCATCGAGGCCGAGAGCGCGCGCGTGGCGGTCGAGGTGGTGAGCCCCGGGGGCGAGCTGACGCGACGCATCGCGGAGCGCGGGGAGACGCCGGATCACGAGTGGCCCTTCCGCGTGGTCATCGTCCCCGCGCGCGCCGACTCGGATCGCTTCCTCGTCACGGCCGAGGTCTTCGATGCGGGCGGCGCCTCGCTCGGCGTGCAGCGGGCGCACGCGCAGTTCTTCCGGGGCCAGACGCGCTACGTGCGCTTGCGCTTCACCGACGGCTGCCGCGACGTGCGCTGCCAGGAGCGGCAGACCTGCGCGGACGGAGCGTGCGCCTCCGCCTGCGTGGAGCCGACGCGCGATCCGGAGACCGCGCCGTCGATGGGCCCGTGCCTGCAGACCCGGCCGCTCATGGACGCAGGCGCGTCCGATGGCGGGCTCCCTCTCGACGGTGCCATTCCCGACGGGGGGCCGCCTGCCGTCCCGTGCCCCGAGGGCGATCTCTCCACGCTCGACTTCGAGGCGCCGCTCTCGCTCCCGCGCTGCCCGGGCGGGATCCCGTGCGAGACCTCGCCGACCGGGCGCGTCGAGCGGGTCGAGTCCGGCTCCGCGCTCGCGCCGCCCGCGCCCAGCCCCTGCGGCGTCGCGCTCCTGCGCGCGTCGGTCTTCTCGAGCGCGTCGCGCAACGCCGGGTACGTGGTGAGCGAAGGAGGCCCGCATCTCCGCGCGTGGCTCTGGCTCCCGTCCGCGGGGGCCGAGCAGATCGAGGCGAAGAGCGATCTCCTGGCGATCGTGGCCGGCGACGCGACGCGCGATCTCGACGCGCCCCGGGTCGCGCTCCAGATCGACGCCGGACGCCTCCAGGTGGTCAGCGAAGCGGCGAGCGCCGACGTGGGCGAAGCGCCGGCCGGGCGCTGGGTGTGCGCGTCGCTCTCGGTGACCGAGGGCGAGGCGCGGGTCCACGTCGACGGCCTCGAGGCGACCTTGCCCGTCTCCGCGTCGCTGGCGGCCGCGCTCGGCGAGGGATCCCACACGCGCGTCGGCATCGCGTCGGCCGGCGCGGGCGAGAACGCGCTCGTGTGGGTGGACCAGGTGGCCGTGTCCGGAGGCGCGCTGCCGTGCGCTGCGCCGTGAGCGGGCCATGAGCGAAGAGTTCTCGGACGATACGATCGTGCGCCCGGGGCCACGCGCCTTGCGTGTGCTCAGGCCTCTCGGGGAGGGCGGCATGGGCGAGGTCACGGTCGGCGCGCGTCGGGAGGGGCGCTTCGAGCGGACCTACGCCATCAAGCGGCTCCGCCCCGAGCTGCGCGCGCTGCCCGAGGCCCGCCGCGCCTTCCTGGAAGAGGCCCGGCTCAGCGCGCTCCTCTACCACCCCAACGTGGTGCGCGTGCACGACGCGGGCGAGGACGACGAGGGCCCCTTCCTGGTCATGGATCTCGTCGAGGGCGTGAGCGTGCTGGAGCTCGTGCGCGAGGCCGCGCGCCGCGACTGGGAGGTGCCGCTGGAGGTCGCGCTCGAGATCGGCCGGGACATCGCGCTCGGGCTGCGGGCCGCGCACGAGGCGCGCGACGCCGAGGGCGCCCCGACGCCGATCCTGCACCGCGACGTCTCCCCGCAGAACGTGCTGCTCGGCTACGACGGTATCGCCAGGCTGGCCGACTTCGGCATCGCCCGCGTGCTCGGCAGCACGTCGGCGCACACGCGCGCCATCCTGCAGGGCAAGCGCGGCTACATGGCGCCAGAGGTCCTGCGCTTCGAGCCGCCGGTCCCGGCCTCGGACGTCTTCTCGGCCGGCGTGGTCCTGCACGAGCTGCTCGCGGGCGAGGCGCTCTACCGCGGACCGGACCTCGAGCGCCGCATCCTCGACGAGCCGCCGCCCGACCTGCTCGAGGCCCGCCCGGACGCCCCCGACGGGCTGGTGGAGCTGACGCTGACCTTGCTCGCCAAGGACCCGGCCCGCCGTCCCGCCGCGCGTCTGCTCGTCGACCGCGTGGAGGCGCTGCTCGCAGAGGCGGCCCTGGACGCGCTCGACGAGGATCCCTGGACCGCCCGCCGCTTCGTGCGCGCGCTCTTCCGCGTGTCCGTGCAGTAGGCGCGTCGATGCGGCCGAGGCGGTGATCTGGAGCTGAACTGGGCGTGCACGGTCGCATCGAGAGGCATTCTCGACTCGACTGGGCGTGCGCCGTCAAAACTCTGCGCCGCGCATTCCGTATTCGCTGATCCGTCCTCAGGACTACGCGGGCGCGCTTCGGTAGCGTCTCGCACGGGCCTCCGCGCTGCGATGCGAGCACCCGCGAGGCGCTTGCTGCCTGCGCGGAGAAGCTGGGCGCTGCACCGCTACGGCGAGCCGTCTCGCGCCTCGGCGAGCTGACGTACCGATCGACACCGTACGTGGCGAGCTGAGTCGCTGTAGGGCGGTCGAATTCACGAAAATAACCAAGCGTAGATGTAGAAAGTACTTGCGGGTACGGGTGTTCATGCTACGTGCCTTGCATGGGGGCATTCATCGAACATGGTCCGTCGGCCGACACCTCTCGCCAGGTGGCCGATGAGACTCTGAGGAAGCTCGGGCGCCTGCGCGCGGCGAGCGACTTCGAGCTCTGCCAGTGGTTCCTCTGCGGCTTCCGGCTGAAGGTCCACGAGCTCTACGGCTTCGCCAGCTTCCGCGAGTACGCCGAGCGCTGGTTCGGTTGCTCGGGCCGCGGGACCGAGGAGCGAGTGCGTGTCGCGATGCGGCTCGACGAGCTGCCGAAGCTCAGCGCCGCGTTCGCGGCGGGCGACCTCGTCTACTCGGCGGTGCGCGAGCTGACGCGGGTGGCCGACGCGGAGACGGAGGCCGAGTGGCTCGAGGTCGCCGAGGGCAAGACCGCGTCGCAGATCGAGCGCATGACGTCGGGCAAGAAGCCAGGCGACCGGCCGAGCGACCCGACGAGGCCCGAGCTCGAGCGCAAGCGGGTGACCTTCAACCTGTCGCCTTCGGCGTATGCGTTGCTGCGCCAGGCGCGCGACGTGCTCCGCAAGGAGAGCGGCGGCGCGCACCTGGACGACGACGCGTTCATCGAGCTGCTCGCGTCGAGCGCGCTCTCGGGCGGCGGCGGCGCGGACGAGACGCGGAGCCGGCACCAGATCGCGCTGACGGTCTGCGAGTGCTGCAAGGCCGCCACGCAGGACGCGAACGGCGAGCAGGTT
>SHBB01000353.1 GCA_004213565.1 Sandaracinaceae bacterium | reverse complement strand
GTCCATGTGCAGCTGGCCGCGCGCGAAGGCGGGGACCTGCCGGAACGCCGCGTCGCGCTCCACCGCGACCACGCCCGCGCCCCGCCCCGCCGCGTCGGCGAGCGGCTCGAGGCGCGCCGGCCAGTCGAGCCCCTCCGGCGCGACGTCGACCGCGAGGTGCGGGGCGTCGCCGAGCCGCTGCGCGAGCGCCCAGCGGAGCGCCTCTCGGCTCGGGCCGATCAGGAGCCACACGCCGGGCTCGCTCTCGACCCCGATCACGTGTTCGGACAAGAGGTCGGGCGGCGCGGGCAGACGCTCGAGCAGCGGCGCCCAGCCATCGTGCTGGGACAGCGGGGCGCCGAACACGTCGTCGATCGCGTCGGTCTCGCTCAGCGGCTGCGCGGCGCCGCCGATCGGGACGCGCCAGCGCCGGAGCGCGCCGGCGTCGGCCGGGACGGCGGCCACGAGCCCCGCGCCGGAGCCAGGCATCGCCCGGAGCAGGGCCACCCCGGTGACGCGGCGGTGATGCTCGGGCGCGCCGCACGCGCAGGCGTGGGCGTCCCTCCAGGCGTCGGCGTCGAGGAAGCTCGGGCGGGCGCGCGCCGCCTCACGCAGCCGGGCCTCGAGCTCCCAGCTGGCGCCGATCCACGCTGGCGCTCCCGTCGTCCAGGGCGCGGTCAGTCGCAACACGGCGGTCCCGCTGCGCTCACACGCGCCGCAGCGCAGGTCGAGCCAGAGTCGGTCGCGGGGGCACGTCTCCTCCCGCACGTGGGCCATCCACCAGCTCACGTCGTCGAGCAGCCGGTCCTCCGCCAGGGGGGCGGCGGGCTCGGGCTGCGCGTCGCGCGGAGCGGTCGGATGGGCCGGGAGCGCCTCCATCAGGAGTCCGACAGCGTGATCGCGATGCCGTGGCGCGAGGCGATGACTCCCTGTTGCGCGTTCTCCGTGCGCACCGTCGAGGGCTGCTCGAAGTTCGGCGCGGCGCCCGCGATGACCGGTCGATCCGGGTCGCCGTCGATGTGGAAGATGACCACCTCGGTCTCCACGTGGTGGCCGAGCGCGAAGCCCCAGCCGCCGCCGCCCGAAGGATACGCGGGGCGGATCCAGCAGCTCGAGCGGCCGCCGGCCGCGCCGGCGACGTCGAAGGGCATGATCACCTTGTAGCGACCCCACTCGTCCACGGGCACGTTGGTGTCGTCCGGCGCCTCCGCGTCGATCCTCGCGTGCATCACGCCGTGGATGCGGGGCTTCGGCGTGATGAGGGGAGGGCGGAAGGCCAGCTCGACCGGGAGCAGCTCGACCTCGTTCCAGTACTGCAGCCCTGCGTCGCTCGCGCCGGGGCCCGCGCCCGAGCTGGACGAGTGGCCGGGGGACGACGTCGAGTGCGTCGCTGACACCACTACGTACTCGCGGGCGAGGCCGTGCCCCTCGGGCGCCGCGCCCGTCAGGGCGAAGCGGTGCCCCGCGCGCAGCCCGCGGACCGTGGTGATGGCGCGCATGCGGCGCCGGTGCGACGCCAGCTCCTCGGCGCGGAGCCGCGCCATCATCGTCCCCTCGTCGGGCGTCCAGAAGTGATCTCCGGTGACGTGCACCGAGCCGATCCCCGTCGGATCGATCTCCTGCGCCTCGGTGACGAGGGTCACCGAGGGGATGCGGTAGTTGTACTCGCGCAGCGAGATGTCCTTCTCGACCATGCGCTGGATCATCCCGATCTCGCGGACCGTCTCCTCCTCGGACCGGCCGGCGCGGGTGTCGAACGCGATCTCCTCGAAGCCCTCGAGCTGCGGGAAGGCGGCGTTGGTGTCTCCGAAGACCAGCTTGTCCCGGTCACCGACGTGGTCGAAGAAGTAGAACAGGCCCCAGTGCTCGGCCTGGCGCGAGATGAAGGAGAAGACGCTCTCCTCGTACTGCACGACGTACTCGCGCGGGTTGTAGGAGCCCTCCAGGGTCAGCTCGTAGTCGTCGCCCGGCTGGAGCGCGGCGTCGCCGCAGTGCGCGAGGGCCGCCTCGATGATCTCCGCCGGCTTCTGGTCGAGATAGATCCACGAGCCGCGCGTGAGCCGCGTGTCGTAGAGGCGCGGCACGAGCCGGAGGCGGTAGGCGTTGCTGCCATGTCCCCGGATGGGCAGGACGGTCGCTTCGCGCACGACGCCGTGGATCGGGTACTCGGCGTCCGGGCCGAACGAGAGCGTGGTCGGCGCGCCCATCATCGCGTCGAGGTCGTCGAAGATGAGCGGGATGTCGTCCTCGGTCTCGACCTCGACGACGAACTCGAAGGGCTGAGAGAGGGTCTCGCGCCCGCGCATGCGAAGAACTCGGAGTGGCGTGTCGAGCCCCTCGCAGTGGATGTGAACTCGATTCAGAACTGCCGGATCCGTCATGCGTAGTGCTCCCCCGAACGCCAGGCGAGCGTAAGGATTCGCGCATCGCCTGACAACCGCCGACGGTGCTAGCGCGAGATCCATCCCGGTAGAAGGGGACCTGGCTCGTCTCGACGCTCCAGGGCGGCGTTGCTCCTCTTCGCCGATGCGGTGCATCGACTCGTCGTCGCGCCTTGCCCTGAAGCGCCGGTCCGGCGCCATCTCCCCTTCCACCGGTCGGATCTCTGCTCTAGCCTCACGCGATGGACTCCGATCCGCGCTCGCCGGAGCTCTGCTCCCCCTCGGGGGTGACGGCCGCGCTGGAGGATCAGCAGCGCCTGCGCGTGCGCGCGCCCGACGGGCGGCTCCTGCTCGAGGTCGAGGAGGACGGGACGATCGCGCTGCTCGTGCCGCGGGGGGATCTCCACCTGAAGGCGACCGAAGGGCGGGTCCTCATCGAGGGCAAGCAGGGCGTCGAGATCCGGGGTCCCGTCGTCCGCATCGACGCGCAGACGCTGCGGCAGCGCGTGGGCTCGCTCGAGACACGGGCGCGCCGCATCGTGGAGAAGACGAAGGACGTCTACCGGGACGCCGAGGGCGTCTCGCAGACCCGCGCGGGGCAGATCAAGCTCGTGGCCGAGAAGACGCTCCGCGCCGTCGCGTCGCGCCTACGCCTGCGCGCGAAGAAGGACGCGAAGGTCCTGGCCGACAAGATCTACCTGGGCTGATCGACGAGGCCGACCCAGCCTTCAATGGAAGTCGTGGCTCTTCGTCGACGCGGCGCCCGGGACGTCGCGCACCGGGACGAGGCGGTGGGCTTTGACGTTGATCGCGCCCTGGTGACGCTGGAGCTCACCCTCGACCATCAGCACCGGGCACTGGGTCAGGACGCGGCGCTGCTGCGCCGCGAGCTGCGGGCTGACCACGCAGTTGATCATGCCGCTCTCGTCCTCGAGCGAGACGAAGACGAAGCCCTTGGCCGTCATCGGCGCCTGGCGGCTGTTGACGAGCCCGGCGACGCGGACGGGCCCGGGGCGCCGCTCGGGCAGCGCGCCGGCCGGCACCACGCCGAGGGGCGCGAGGCGGGGGCGCAGCAGCTCCATCGGGTGCCGGCCCGTGCTCGCGCCGAAGCTCGCGTACTCGTCGATCACGACCTCGCCCTCCGTCAGCGGGGGCAGCGCGGGCCGCGGCCCCGGCGGCGCCGGGCGGTCGAGCGGGCCCGCGCGCCGTCGGCTCAGCCGCAGCACCTCCCACAGCGCCGTCCGGCGGTCGCCGCAGAAGTCGTCGAAGGCGCCGCTCCGCGCGAGGGACTTCAGGGCGCGGGCCGAGAGCCCCGACGCCTCGACGTACGCCTCGAGCGCCGCGAGGCCCTCCGCCTCCCGCGCCGCCTCCCGCGCCGCGGCCAGCGCCTCCTCCGACGCGTCGCCGATCCCGTGCACGAGGGACAGCCCCACGCGCACCGCGGACGGGTGCGGACCCCCCGACGCCGGCTCGAGCGTGCAGGCCCAGTCGCTCCTCAGGGCGTGCGGCCCGCGCACCTCGACCCCGCGGCGCTTCGCGTCCGCGACCAGCGTGCCCACCGGGTAGAAGCCCATGGGCTGCGCGTTGAGGATGGCCGCGTAGAGCTCCGGGGCGCGGTGCGTCTTCATCCACGCCGACGCGTAGACGAGGAGCGCGAACGACGCGGCGTGGCTCTCGGGGAAGCCGTAGCTCGCGAAGGCGGTGAGCTGCTTGACGATGCGGGTCGCCACCTCGCCGTCGATGCCGCGCTCGCGCATGCCCTCGACGAGCTGCAGAGACAGCCGCGCCATGCGGGCGTGAGAGCGCTTGCTGCTCATCGCGCGCCGCAGCTCGTCCGCCTGCGCGGCCGAGAACCCCGCCGCCGTGACCGCCACTTTCATTCCCTGCTCCTGGAACAGCGGGACGCCGAGCGTGCGCTCCAGCACCGGCTCGAGCGAGGGGTGCAGGTAGCTGACCGGCTCCTCGCCGCGCCGGCGGCGCATGTAGGGGTGGACCATCTCGCCCTGGATCGGCCCCGGGCGGATCAGCGCGACCTGCACCACGAGGTCGTAGAAGCGCTCGGGGCGCGTGCGGGGCAGGGTGTTCATCTGCGCGCGCGACTCGATCTGGAAGACCCCCACGGTGTCGGCGCGCCGGATCATCGCGTACGTCTCCGGGTCGTCGGGGGGCAGCCGCCCGAGATCGATCGTCTCGCCGCGGTGGCGCTCGCAGAGCCGGAGCGCGTCCGCGAGCAGGGTGAGCATGCCGAGCCCGAGCAGATCGATCTTCACGAGCCCGAGCGGGCCGAGATCGTCCTTGTCCCACTGGATCACCGTGCGCTCGGCCATGCTCGCCGGCTCGATCGGCACCACGCGCGAGAGCGGCTCGCCGGTGAGCACGAAGCCCCCGACGTGGATCCCGCGGTGGCGCGGCAGCCCGCTGAGCCCGCGCACGATGCGCACGAGCGCGCGCGCCGTGCCCGAGGCGGGGTCGACGCCCGCGCGCTGGAGGCCTCCGTGGGAGAGCTCTCGGGCCGCGGTGTCCGCGCCGAACGCGGGGCCGTCGGTGGGCACGGAGGGGCCGACCTCCTTCGCGAGCCGATCGCCCACCTCGGCCGGCAGCCCGAGCACCCGCGCCGCGTCGCGCACCGCGCTCCGCGCGCGCCAGGTCACCACCGTGCAGACCATCGCGGCGTGCTCGCGGCCGTAGCGCTCGTACACGTACTGCAGCACCCGCTCGCGGTCCTGGTGCGCGAGATCCAGGTCGATGTCCGGGGGCTCGTCGCGCCCCTCGCTGAGGAAGCGCTCGAAGAGCAGCCCGCAGCCGATCGGGTCGACCGCGGTGATGCCGAGGCAGTAACAGACGGCGCTGTTGGCGGCGCTGCCGCGCCCCTGGGCGAGCACCCCCTCGAGCTGCGCGAAGCGCACGATGTCCCAGACGATCAGGAAGTAGCCGGCGAGCCCGAGGCGGCGGATCACGTCGAGCTCGTGGCGGAGCTGCGCCTGGTGTCTGTCGGTGAACGAGTCGCCGTAGCGGCGTCGCGCGCCCTCCCGCACGAGCTCGTCGAGCCGCGCGTCCGCGTCCGGCACGTCGAAGCGCGGCAGGGAGGGGCGCAGCGACCGGAGATCGAAGCGGCAGCGGTCGGCGATCTCCAGGGTGCGCCAGATCCCCTCCGGCGCGTCGCGAAACGCCCGCCCCATCTCCTCGGGCGAGCGGAGGCGGCGCGCGTCGTTGGGGAAGAGCGCGTCGCCCGCCTCGGCGAGCGTCGTCTTCAGTCCGAGGCATCGCAAGGTGTCGTGCACGATCTTGTCGGCCGAGGTCGCGTGGCGCACGTCCCCCGCGACCACCCACGGCACGCTCAACCGGCGCGCGAGGTCGAGGCGCTCGCGGGCGCGGAGCACGTCCTCGGTCAGCGCGTGGTCGCCGACCTCCACGTAGAAGCCGCCGCGGAAGATCTCGGCCAGCCCGCCCGCCAGCGCCTCCGGATCCGAAGCGAGCTCGAGCGCGCCGTCGCGGCCGCCGCTCAGACACACCAGCCCGCGCGCCTGCCCGGCCAGCGCGTCGAGGCTCACCCCGGGCCGCCCGCGCGGCCGCTCCATGCGCGCCTTCGTGATGAGCTGGCTCAGGCTCGCCCAGCCCTCCGCCGACTCGCAGAGGAGCACCACCGTGCCGCCCACGTCCAGCGACAGCTCCGCCCCGAAGATGGGCCGCACCCCGTGCTCCGCGCAGCCTTCCATGAACCGCACCGCGCCGCCGAGATCGTCCCGGTCCGTCAGGGCCAGGCTCGTCATCCCGAGGTTCGCCGCGCGCCGCGCGAGGGTCTCGGGCAGCGACGCCCCATCCAGGAGCGAGAAGGCGCTTCGCGCGTGGAGCTCGACGTACACGAGCCCCCGATCTACCTGCGCGAGTGTTCAGTGTCACGCGGCGGCGAGATCGACCACGAGCGCTTGGGCAAACCAACCGGAGCGCTGCTCGGAGCGCGCCGCTCGCGCTGATCGCGCGAGCACGGCCCGCGCGGCGCGCTCCGGGTCCGGCGCCGCGAGGGCGCGCTCGAGATCGTCGGTCGTCAGCCCCGCCATGGTCGGGAACGTCGTCACGAGGAGGCGGTCGCCGGGCTCCACGTCGAGGGGCGTGGGGCCACGCCACGCCCGGGCAGCCGCAGCGCGTCCCGAGCGAGCTGACCACGAACACCTCGTGCTGCGGCGAGAGGGAGAGCGGCTCGGCGCCTGCCTCGAGCGCCTGGCGCGCGGCCGTGTCTCCCCCGAAGAGCGTGTTCACGCGCCCTCCTCGCAGCCGATGGAGCCGCGCGTTGCCCGAGGCGCAGTAGACGAGTCCGTCTCCGACGAGCTCGAGCGCCAGCGCGTCGCCGCCGAAGCCGAAGGTGTCCCCGACCTCGTCGACCAGGCCTCGAAGAGCGGCGTCGATGGCGGCGAGCTGTCGCGGGCCCTGGGGCGGGGGGTGGGGGGCGACGCCCGCCAGCGCCTCGCGGATGACGTCGACCGGCGGCCGCCGCATCCCGGGGTCCGGGCAGTACACGAGGAGGGCGCTTCGCGCGTCGCACGCGAACACGGTCGCGGGCTTGGCGGGGTCGCGGCTCGCGGACCCGCAGCGGAACGTCGTCGTCGAGCGGTAGGGCATCGCTATCGGTAGGCCGAGGTCTTCGCCTCCGTGAGCGCGCGGGTCGGCGTGCCTCCGTCGATTCGAGTCACGCGGAGCGCGTCGGCGGGGAAGAAGCGCACCTGTCCGCGCTCGTTGCAGACGCCGACCGCGACGACCGAGCTGGCGTCGGACCACACGTGACGATCGCCGAAGATCTCGGGGCCAGCGCTCGCCCAGGCGGACTCGGCGTAGACGGTGCCGAGCAGGAAGCAGTGTCCGCCGCCCTGCGGATCCGTCAGGCGCGTGAGCCCGCAGGCGTCGTCGCGCTCGAGCGCGTCCTGGAGCGGCCGGCCGCCGACGCTCTCGATGACCGCGCCGTCGAGCGGCACCCACCGCGCGCGTCCGTCGGTGCCACACACGAAGGCGCCCTGATGGACCTGACGGGTGGGCTTCGGTCGTAGGAGGGCGCGGTCTGGCGCTCGCTCGCTCACGCCCAGACCGAGGTCGAGCACGGCGTGGCGAGCGCCGCCGCGGGTGCGGAGGACGACGCGCGACGAGACGCCGTGCTCCCCCGGCTCGAGCGCGCGCCGAGGCGACGCCCCGCCGAGGGACCGGACGATGGCGCGGTCGGCGTCTCGCCACCGGGCGTCGCCGTCCCGGAGCTCGGCGAGCTTCGCCGACGTGCCTCGGCTCGTCGCGCTGTCCCAGGACGCGAGCGCGGCGCCGAGGAAGAGCGTCGACCGGCCGCCGGCGTCGAGGACCACCGCGCTCCGACTGCCCCGCTCGACCGCGCGGGCGGGAGGCACGCCGTCGACGGACCGGACCACGAGGTGCTCCAGTGACATCATCGCGATCGCGCCCGCCGAGTCGCAGACGAATGCCACGCCGCGCTCTCCCTCCTCGGCCACGTTCGGCATGAAGGACAGCTTCCGGCGCGCGTGACCGTGTGCCCACTTGCCATGGCCGGCCCCGAGCAGGAGGCGGAGCGCGTCCGGGTGGCGGCGGTGCGTCACGACGAGGGCCATTCGGTGGCCCAGGATACTCAAGTCTTCCTCGAGGACGCCGATTCAGGAGGGGATGTCGGCAAAGCGTCGGATTCTCCTGATCGACCCCGAAGAGGGCCCTCGTGAAGCGCTCGCGGTGCGGCTGCGCACGCTCGGTTACGACGTGGCGACCGCCAACGACGGCGTGCAGGGAGCGCACGAGGCGCTCGAGCGGCCGCCGAGCGCGGTGATCGCGGACCTGTCGATGCCGAGCATCTCGGGCGCGCAGCTCTGTCGCCTGCTCAAAGCAGAGCCCGCGACGTCGGACGTGCCCGTGATCCTGCGCGGCGACGAGGGGCACCGGAACCGCTTCTGGGCCGAGCAGACGGGCGCGCTCGCGTACGTGATCAAGGGGCGCATGGGCGACCTCGTCCGGGCGATGAACCGCGGGTTCGAGCAGTCGCCGGAAGAAGACGACTTCTTCATGGCGCTCTCCTGCGACGTCAGCGTCCGCGATCGGATCGCGCAGTGCCTCGACGCGGCGCTCTTCGACTCCGTCATCGCGGCCGAGGTGCGCAAGCTCGCGATCTGCGAGTCCTTCGACACGCTCTTCGATCTGTTCGCGCAGTTCGTCTCGCAGGTCACGACCTACCGCTGGCTCTCGGTCGTCACCGACGCGCCGGTGCGAGGGGGCGTGCATGCGCAGCCCGGGCAGTCGCGTCGCGCGCTCGAGGAGGCGATCGCCGCGCTCGAGGTGTCGGCCGACACTCGCTTCAACCTCATCGAAGACGAAGACCCGTCGAGCGATCTCGAGGGGCCCGCGCCGCTCGTCCGACCGATCACCTTCGGCGACACGCGGCTCGGGGCCATCGCGCTCGCGCCGCGCGCCGCGTCCGAGCGCGAAGACGCCGCGCTGCTCGAGATCCTCGCGCGGGAGCTCGGTGGCCCGCTGCGCACCGCGACCCTGGTGGAGGAGTCGCGGAGGCTCGCGACCGTGGACGCGCTGACCGGCCTCTACAATCGGCGCGCGTTCGCCGAGGCGGCCCGGCGAGAGCTGGCGCGGGCGCAGCGGCATGGCGACCCGCTGTCGGTCGTGCTCTTCGACATCGACCACTTCAAGAGCATCAACGACAACAAGGGGCACGCGATGGGGGACCGCGTGCTCAAGGCGGTGGGCGAGCTGCTCTCGAGCCTCGCGCGCGAGTCCGACGTCTGCGCCCGCTGGGGTGGCGAGGAGTTCGTCATCCTCCTCAGCTCGACCGACTGCGCGGGCGGAGTGGTGGTGGCGGAGCGGGTGCGCGCTGCGATGGAGGCCTTGCGTGTGGTGGATGAGGCGGGTGAGCCGATCCCCGTCACGGCCAGCTTCGGCGTCGCCGCGCTCGCGCCGAACGAGGACATGGACGGAGTCGTGGATCGGGCCGACCGCGCGATGTACATGGCGAAGACCTCGGGCCGAAACCGCGTGATGGTCGAGCCGTCGGACGCCGCCGTGGGGCAGATCGAGGCCGCCGAGTAGCCCGTCAGTCGAGCCACGCGATGGCCTCCCAGCGAGCGGGGGTGACGTCGCGCCGCTCTCGCAGAAGCACGAGCAAGGGGCCCTCCACCTCCGCCCACGCGAGGCGGTCGACCCGGAGCGCGCCGTCATCCCACCAGGGCGCCAGGGCGCGCTCGATCCGCGAGAGCTGAATGACGCGCCGCGGGCGACCGAAGAGGTGCACCGCGTCGCCGCGCATCGGGGCGGGCGGATCCTGACGGCGCCACGGGTGAGAGGGCCCGCGCGCGGGCTCGCCGTCGGTCCACGCCGCCCGGGCGATGGGGCTGGCGCTCTCGACCCGCGTGGCGCGCGCGAGGACCTCGCCGAACCGGCTCGCGAGGCGGGCGAGCGCGACCTCTCGCGCGGCGGGATCGCGGGTCTGCTCGCCGAAGAGATCTCCCGTGCGGTCACCGAGAGGCGCGCGCTCCAGCGCGGTGATCGCGAAGCCCTTCAGGAAGTCGCGCGTTCCGTCTTCGTCCGTGGGATCGGGGCGCGCCTCGAGCCGCGCTCGCACCAGCTCCAGCAGCGTGGCGGGATCGCCGATGGGGTGTGCGCTGCGGACGTCGACATCGAGGTCTTCGCCGCGCTCGCGGCTCAGCCGGAGCCGGAGCGCGGTCACGCCTTCGCCGCGGCCCACCGGATCGCGGAGCAGCTGCGCCAGCGCTGGCCGGAGCAGGAACAGCAGCGGCTCGAGCCGGTCCAGCTCCTCGTCGAACACCACCTCCACGTGCGGGGCGTCGTCCGCGCGTGGCGTCCAGGGGATCCGGGGATCCTCCCCGCTCGCGCGCCGCCGCGCGTCGGCCACCGCGGGCCCGAGCCGCGCGCCCAGCTCCACCGGGCCGAGTCGCTTCAGCGCCGCGACGTCGCGCACGCCCAGGCTTCGCAGCGTCTCGATGGC
>SHBB01000352.1 GCA_004213565.1 Sandaracinaceae bacterium | reverse complement strand
AGTTGATTCCGACTCGCAACTGGACTGCGCACGCACAGTTCAGTTGATTCCGATTCGCAACTGGACTGCGCACGCACAGTTCAGTTGATTCCGATTCGCAACTGGACTGCGCACGCACAGTTCAGTTGATTCCGACTCGCAACTGGACTGCGCACGTACAGTTCAAACGTCGCGGCTGGCGTTTCGACTGCGCCCGCGCAGTTTGGCGGGCGGCCGCGCTCGATCGCGCGGCGAGCTCCAGAGCCGCGACCGGGCGCGCGGCGCCGATGCAGCGCTCGATCGCCGAGCTCGTGGGCACGGAGCGGGACGACGAGGGCGCGGCCCATCTGATCCGACGCGATCCCGGCCCCACGCCGGGCCGGGCTGACGTGACCACCGGTGCCGACGCCCCGCCTCCCGTCCGGCTCGGCTGGCGCCGAGCCCCGGCGTGCCGATTTGGCTGACACGCGGTCGGCTCGTCAGGGGCTGAGGACGGAGGTAACTACGGGCATGACCAAGCGGAGCAGGCGGGAATTCCTCAGGACGGTGGTGGTCTCGGCGGGCGCGGCCTCGATGGGGTCGAGCGTGCTGGTGGCGTGCGGCGACGACACGCCAGCCCGGCCGACGGCGGAGGTGTTCCCGCAGTCGGTCGCGAGCGGGGATCCACGGGCCGACTCGATCGTGCTCTGGACGCGAGCGGTCCCGGAGGACGAGACCACGGACGCGATGGTCACGCTCGAGGTCGGGACGGACGCGGAGCTGACCAGCCTGCTCACGCTCGACGTGTCCGCGCTGAGCGCGCGGGCCGATCACGATCACTGCGTGCGGGTGAAGGTCACCGGGCTGAGCGCGGGCACGACGTACTGGTATCGGTTCGTCTCCGAGGGCACGCCGACGAACACGGGGCGCTTCCGGACGGCGGCCGCGGCGGACGCGGACGTGCCCGTGCGGTTCGCGCTGCTCAGCTGCCAGGACCGGGTGGGGCGCTACTACAACACCCTGCTCCGGCTGCTCGACGACGCGCACGACGACCTCGACTTCGTGGTGCACGTCGGCGACTACGTCTACGAGACCACGGGCGACCCGGGCTTCATGATGACCGACTCCGGGCGCGGGGTCGGGCTGCGCGCGCCGGAGGAGGCGATCCAGATGGGGAGCGGCGGCGGCGAGTTCTTCGCCGCGCGGTCCGTCAGCAACTATCGCGATCTCTACCGCGCGTATCGGTCGGACGAGATCCTCCAGCGCGTGCACGAGAAGTTCGCTTTCGTCTGCACCTGGGACGACCACGAGTTCAGCGACGACTGCTGGGGCGCCAACGGGACGTACACCGACGGCGTGCTCGACGAACTCGACGTGGAGCGGCGCGTGAACAGCGAGCAGGTGTACCTCGAGTACATGCCCATCGCGCGGGACGCCGACGGAGACGGCGCGCTGCAGGTCGACGCGGCGAGCCTGTACCCGGACAACACTATCTACCGCGACTTCCGCTTCGGCCGGCACGTCACGATGGCGGTCACCGACTACCGCAGCTTCCGGCCCGACCACCCGACGCCGGAGGACGCGTTCCCGGGCAAGGTGCTGCTCGACGAGGCGCAGACCCGCGCCGTACTCGCGCGGCAGGAGGCCGACGGGGAGCTGCCCGACGGCGTCGACGCGGCCATGGCCTTCGACCGCGGCGGCTTCCGCACCTACGTCGACCTCGAGGACGCGGCGTTCGCCGACCACAAGCAGGCGCTGACGATCCTGCTCACGGGCGGCTACGCGGCGGAGGGCATCGACATGGAGCGCGCGCAGGCGCTCGCGGTGCAGTACGCGGCGGGCGCGGTGGACGCGGAGATCCTCCAGGCGACGATCGACGCGGGGCGCGACGCGCTGCCGGCCGAGTTGCGGTCGGTGAGCGACGTCGACCCGGAGGACCCCACCCTCGAGCGCGGCGTGCCGTACGCGTTGACCGGCAAGACCGGGCTCGTCGGCCAGCTCGGCGCGCGCTACCTGGTGGTGCAGCGCACCTACGACCTCGTGCAGGCGCACCGCGCGCGGATCGAAGGCGAGACGAGCTTCGACGACGTGCTCGGCGCCGACCAGGAGGCCTGGCTGCGCGGCGTGCTCTCGGGCTCGGACGCGACCTGGAACGTGGTCGCCAACTCGGTCTGCAACACGAGCCTCGTCCTCGACCTGAGCGGCTTCGCGGGCGGGCTGCCGCCGGGCCTGCCGGCCGAGCGCTTCTACCTCAACGTCGACCAGTGGGACGGCTTCCCCGAGCGGCGGCGCAAGCTGATGGACGAGGTCTATCGCCCCGCGAACGCGGTGCTGCTCGCGGGCGACATCCACGCCGGCTACGGCTCCGACTTCGGCGCCGACGCGGAGGGCAACCGCGTACTCGAGGTCACCACGTCGAGCGTCTCGAGCGGGACCTTCCGCGAGCTGCTCTACAACACGGGCAGCCGCAACGAGGCCATCGCGGGCAGCGGGCTGCTCGACCCCGTGACCGAGGCGATCGACAACTTCATGCAGATGGCCTTCGAGCCTCTGAAGGTCGCGCACAGCAACAAGAACGGCGTCACCGTGCTCACCTTCGACGCGGGCCAGCTGCGGGTCGACTGGCACCTCATCCCCGAGGAGCGCGTGAGCGAGAGCTTCTACGAGCGCCCCGAGGCCATCGAGTGGATCGTGACGAGCTGGACGGTCGAGAAGGACGCCGGCCGGAACGGCCCGTTGACCGAGGTCTGAAAGGCCCCAAGCTCCGGCCGTGGACGCGCTGGAAGCACCCTACGAGCGCCTCGGCGAGGAGGGCGTACGCCGCCTCGTCGACCGCTTCTACGATCGCATGGACACCCTGCCCGAGGCGGCGGAGGTCCGCGCGATGCACCCGCGCGACCTGCGCGGCTCGCGCGAGAAGCTCTTCTGGTTCCTGAGCGGCTGGCTCGGCGGCCCGCCGCTCTACGTCGAGAAGAAGGGCCACCCGCGCCTGCGCGCCCGCCACCTGCCGTTCGCCATCGACGACGCGGCCCGCGACCAGTGGATGCTCTGCATGCGCCAGGCGCTCGCCGAGGTGGTCGAGGACGCCGAGCTGTCCGCGTACCTCGAGCGCCAGCTCGGCCGGGTCGCCGACCACATGCGGAACCGGTAGGCCGGGGCCCGAGTGTCGCCGCGGCAGCACCGCGAGGGCGCCGCTGCCGCTCTCTCGCGGAGCTGATCGAGCAGCCCTAAGAGGCTCGCATCGAAGCACCCCGAGCGTCGCAAACCGCTCGACGTGCCTCCGCTCCTCTGCCGCCGCCTCCCGCAAGCATGGCTCGGGATACGTCGTCGCCGGCGCAGCACCGAGCGCTTCCACGACGACAGCGACCCCAGCACGTTGGCGGACCGCGGTCGCCAGCGCCCGAGCGCGGTCGAGCGCCAGATCGGCGCGCCCCATCTCCTGGGTTGGCGAGTAGTAGCCGAAGACCTTCACCGCGAGGATCGTCTCGTCCCGCTCGATCAACTCGAGGACCTCGGCGAGCGCCTCGGGTGACAGCTCCCGTGCGCTGCTGAGCGCCGACGATTCGCAGTCGAAGTAGATGCGCGCTGGCAGTGACCGCCACCGGCACTCCGATCGCCGCTCGAGCTCATCGAGGCTCAACTCGGTACGCGCCCGCGGCACGCCTGGTTCGGACGAAACGGCTCGCGACGAGCGATCCGCGACGCTGACTCCGCAGCTCGCCAGGACGAGTCCCACTGCGACCGCAGCGACGTAGGGGCGTGTCCGAGCTCTCATCGGAACGGATTGTACGGACACTCTCGCGCCGGCAGCGACCGCAGTCGTTCAGCCACGGAGGGCGCCTTGCGACGAAGCCGAGCCGCCGCCGTCCGCTCGGCCGCCGCCAGCGGGATGCCGGTGGTCCGGTCGCTCGGCATCTCGCCCGGGGGGAGCGGTGCGTCGCCCAGGTAGGTCCGGCGAGCCGGTAGCCGGCGCTCCACGCGGAACATGTTCTCCATGATCCAGGCTCCAGTCTCCTCGGGCGACGGCGAGTGAAATCGCTCGATGTCCTCCGCCGCGTAGGGGCTGCCGGCGTAGCAGCCCCAGGTCACGTGGACCGCGTGGGCGAGCTCGTGAGCCAACGAGACTTCGTGGTTCCGAGGCAAACCGGTCACGGAGCGGTGGGGACCTCGTCGGAGGTCGAGGAACATCACCGCCGGCGCTCCGGTGGTCCTCGCGAGTCGATGCGCCTCTTCGGGCATCTGACCGTGCAGGGTGTCCGGGAAGGTCTGGTTGCTGGTGCCGTGGTAGACGATCGTGTCCCGACGAACGCCGGAGATCAGGACACGGCCGACCCGGCTCGCGTGAACCCGGTCGAACAAGAAGCCGACTTGCATCGCCCAGAGCTCGGGCTCGAGGCCTTCGATCTCGCCCTCGTCGGAGACATCCACGCTGCGCTCGTAGAGCTCGGGCGTCAGCCTCTGCGGATTGATCGGCGCCGCGTGCCAGCGAATGCGCCGGTTGAGGTGGCAGTGGATCAGTCGCGGCTCGCTCATCTGCTTCGACAGTCTCGTGTCTGGGTCCAACGTAGGGTCGCCGCGTCGCTCGGCGACGAAGCGATCATGCGGCGCGCCGACGCGGCGCTCGAGCACGATCGCGGCACGCTCGAGACGAGCGGCTGTGGAAGATCGCGAAGCGCCAGCAGGAGGCCCCGCGCGGCAACGCGGTCGAGCTCCACAACCAGCTCGACCGGGTGATCTCCGGCATGCACACCTCGGTCGCCGCGCTCGACCGCGAGAGTGCGCTCGCGAAGCGCTGCCGAGAGTTCCTCGCCACCTACTTCCCGCAGGGCGCCGGCGGCATCACGAACCGCGAGTTCGAAGACCAGCTCGGCGCCATGAAAGAGATCCTCGCCCACTCGAGGCGCTCGACCGATTCATCGACGAAGAGCTGGAGCAGATCGGTGAAGTCCTCGTTGAAGCCGGGATACTCACTCATCGCGAGGACGGATCACGCGGCCGGGGGCTTCGTCGCGGGAGTAAGTCGGCAACGGCTGACCCGTCATCGCCCACGCGTCCAGCGCCAGGCGCCACATCATTCCGAGTCGCTCGGCCGCCGTGGTGGACGCCAACAGGTCGTCGTCCGGCTCGTCGCCCAGCGCGTGTCTGCGAACGGGCCACCCCGACCGGGCCGCGGCTCGACGCGCTCTCTCGTCGTCGGTCGATTCGCTCATGCTCTCAGTCTAGGACTACTTGGTCACATGTCGGCGGATGATCGCGACGGACAGTGGTTTCGGGCGCGCCGCGACGATGAAGGAGGGGCTGAACGCCCCTTCGAAGAGGAGCGACGCGCCCGGAGCCGCTGAACGAGCGAGGGCCGTCGTAAATGTGACCAAGTAGTCCTAGCAGCGTGGCCACTCTCGTATCCTCGTCGGAGGGCTTCTTCGCCCGGCGATCGCCCCCCCAGATCCTGGCTTGCCGGAGTCACGGCGGCGGGAGATCGGCCAGGGTTCCGGAACCCGCAATCGGCAGCCGTCATGATGTCGAGTGGAAGAGGTCGATGTCCGACGAGTCTCTGGAGCTCGGTGAGAGCCATCGCTTCAGCTCCGTGGCGCGGGCGAACGCCGCGCGGTCGCCATGGCGGCGGATGGACTCGAGGACGCGCGCGCGCTCCTCGTCGTTCGACGGGTACCAGTCGGCTCTCAGAGCCCAGAGACACCGGGCGCGCTGCTCGTCGATGAACGCGTCCACCGCGTCGATCCAGCGCTGTCTCGGCATCACCACGTGGTCAACGTAGCTCCGTCGGGCCCGGCCGAGCACTCGGCGAACCCGGGCACGGGTCCCTACCACGGGTGGGCAATGAGCGGATCGACGTCTACCGCTTCTCGACCGGCCGACGGGTCTACGCCCTCGCTCGGTGTCGCGAGGTCGAACGCGTCACTCGGCGACGATGCGATCATGTCGCGCGACGAGGAGCACGTCCCCGAGCGCACCGCGCCGATCGTCGAGCAGAACGAGCGGGTGTGCGCCCGCCGGTCGCCGCGCAGCGCGCCCGACGTGGAGGTGGATCCGGACACGGGAGAGGAGCGACTGGTGACCGAAGACGTGGTGGGCCCCCCGCCCACGATCCGGCCGAGCTCACCGTGGGCTGAGCCAAGGTCGGCGTCAGGCGCGGGAGCGTCGGGCGGACCGCTCCGGCTCGACCCCCACGTGAGGGCTCGAGGGGGCGGCCCGATCTGGGCAACTCACGCCGAGCATTTCGAGGAGGAGTGACGCCGAGTCGCGCGCCGAGGGCCGGGGCGAACGATCAGAGACGCCGTGACGAGGTACGACGATGTTGCGCCGTGGAGCACGCGCTCATACGACTCCGCCTCTCGCGCTCGCAGCCAGAAGGGCTGGTCTGCACGCTGATGACGAGGCGCTCCATGAAGAATCGTAGTCTCCTTCTCTTCTCCCTCTGTTGTGTCTCTTGGCTCGCCGCGTGTTCTTCCGACGGGGGCAGCGCCGACGCCGACGCCAGCGCGGGGACGTGCGAGGTCACCGAAGGCGAGGCGTGTTACTGGCTGAGTGACGACGGCCGCGCGTGCTGGGTCCCGGCGCCTCCGCCCGACGCGACCACGTTCGAGCGCTGTCGTGACTACGACAGCTGCCGCGAGGGCGGCGGCGAAGAGAGCGGCGGTGGCTGCTACAAGTGGTCGGATGGCTCCGAGGGCGCCCCAGAGCCCTGGCTGTGACGCATGAAGGCGCTCGCGGTCCCGGGCACGGGTGCCTACCCGGGCGGGTCCGGTCCCCCACGTGGGTGCCTACGTACGGGTAAGTGAGCAGGCCCCCGTCTGGGTGCTTACCTCCGGGTAAGTAAGAAGCCCCCGTCTGGGTGCCTACCTGCGGGCGAGTAGCAGTGGCCTCGCCCGGTAGCGCCGTGATCCCGCGGGCTTGTGAGGCTGCGCACGATCGCGATGTACGAACGTTGCGCAATTCGCAACAGCTCTCGCGAAACCGTCGATGGACGGAGTTTGCACACACCGGCATGTTTCTTCGTGAAAGCGCGGTGATGGCCCGCCCGCTCGTCGCTCGGTTCGGCTCCCTCGTGGGGCTCGGAGCGCGAGGCTGGGCTGCGTCGAGCCGCGCGAGAGGAGGGTGCCGTGCGTGGATCGATCCTGACCCTGAGCGTGCTCGTCGTCGGCTGCGCGGCGCAGACCGGCGCGGACCCGGAGGCGGACCTGGCACAGAGCGGCGACGGCGCCCTGAGCTGGGAGGCGTTCCTCGAGACGGTCGAGCGCGACCCGGGGGATCCGGAGGGCTGGATCGTGGACGGAGACATCCCGATCGAGTCGGACAAGCGGCTCGTGGACTTCTACGAGAGCCTCTTCGGCGGCGAGGGGGCGCTGACGGTGGCGCGCTACGGCGGGCGCGACGCGGTGTGGAGCGGCGCGCAGCGACGCGCGCTGACCTACTGCGTGAGCACGACCTTCGGCAGCCGGCACGGGCAGGTGGTGGCCGCGATGCGGGAGGCGACGGAGGCGTGGGAAGCGGTGGCCGACGTCGACTTCCAGCACGCGAGCGACGAGGACCGCCGCTGCGACGCGAGCAACGGGGCGGTGATCTTCGACGTCCGGCCGGTGCGCGGGGCGAGCTACCTGGCGCGCGCGTTCTTCCCCTACAGCGCGCGCCGCTCGCGCAACGTGCTCGTCAACGACTCGTCCTTCACGGTGCGCGCGCCGCTGTCCCTCGTCGGGATCATGCGCCACGAGCTGGGGCACGTGCTGGGCTTCCGCCACGAGCACACGCGCCCCGAGGCGGGCCGCTGCTACGAGGACGGCAACTGGCGCGGGGTGACGGAGTACGACCGGGCGTCGGTGATGCACTACCCGCACTGCGGCGGGACCGACTCGGCGCTGACGCTGTCGGCGCTGGACGCGGAGGGCGCGGCGGCGCTCTATGGCGCGCCCACCGGCTCCGCGCCGCCCGCTCCGCCGCCCAGCCCGGGCACGCCCCGGAGCGGGACGGCGGAGGGATCGGTGAGCGCGGGGCAGACGCAGAGCTACCGCCCCATCGACGTGCGCGCGGGCAGCACCTTCCGGGTCGCCATGACCGGCAGCGGCGACGCGGATCTCTACGTGCGCTTCGACGCCGCGCCCACCGCGACCGAGTACGACTGCCGACCCTACCGCGGCGACAGCGCGGAGACGTGCGAGCTCGAGGTGCCCGCGGGGGCGTCGCAGGCGCACTTCCAGGTGCGGGGCTACGCGGCGGCGACGTTCCGCGTCGAGGTCTCGTGGACGGCGCCCTGAGCGCTCACCAGCCGGGCGTGGCCTCGCCCGCGTCGGAGATCCGGTAGGGCAGCCAGCAGACGGCGAGCGAGTCGACGGCGAGATCGGACTTGCGGGGGCGGATGAGGCGCTCCTCGATCGCCGGCGGGGCGACGGGCATGGCGCGCAGGGCCTCGAGCTCGTCCTTCGCCTCGGCCTCGAGCGCCCGGAGCTCTCGCTCGAGCTCGCGGAGATCCTCCTCGGCGCGCTGCACGTCGCCGCGCTCCCGGGCCGCGCGGCTGGCGCCCCGGGCGGCGGTGGTGGCGCGGCCGAGCACGCTGCGGCCGAACAGCGCCCCGATCACGCTCGCGCCGACGCTGACCGCGGTGTCCATCTTGCGTGCGTCGTACTGTGCTTCCTCGCGGTCGCGCTTGGACTCGGCGCGCTCGACCCGGGCCTGGAGCTTCTGGATGGCCTCGCCGTGCTTCTCGCGCAGGGCGCCCAGCTCCCGGTCGCGGTCCTCGCGCGCCAGCAGCGTCAGGCGGGCCGCGAAGTCGGCGCGGGGCTCGCCCGGCTCCGACCACATTCGCCGCTCGGGGGCGCGGTAGACGGGGACCTGCTGGCTCTTGGCGAGGTAGGTCTTCAGCGCCTTCTCGAGCGCCTTCAGCCCGCCCTTCCTGGTGAGGTGACGCGGGGGCGCGACCCAGCGGCCGTCTTCGGGGGGCTCCTCGCGGAGGCTCAGCTTGGTCGGCTGGAGCAGCTCGCTCCCGGCCCAGGTGTCCCGCGCGCTCGCGGCGAGGGGCGCGAGCACCGACGGGGCGAGCCAGAGATCGAGCCCGGAGTGGCGGTGCGCGAAGTGGAGCTGCACGGCGGCGAGCGCGGCGGGGCGCCACTCGAGCGCGCCGCGGCCGGCGAGGGGGACGCGGAAGACCTCGCGGACGCCGCTGAGAGCGGGGCGCTCGGCGGCGCCCTGGGCCGGGGCGGCGGGCGGGGGTGCCTGGACGACGGGCGGAGCGGGCGCGTCGGTCAGCGACGCGAGCTGCGCGCGGGTCATCGGGCCGCGCAGGTAGCTCATGGCCCAGCGGGTCTCGAAGACGACGGGCGCGTCGTCGTGCACGTTGCGCATCCAGAAGCGCCGCGAGGAGAGCCCGGCGAGGGTGGCGCGCGCGTCGTCCGGGTCGAAGGCCGCGCCGCTCGCCTGCGCCGCGCCGGCCAGGCCCTCCATCACGCGGTCCACGTCGCGCTCGGTGCTCAGCCGGCCGAGCCACCAGGTGCCGCAGTTGCTGAGGCCCTTGTAGTCCAGGTCGACCGGGTTCTGGGTGGAGAGCAGGACGCCCAGGCCGTAGGCGCGCGCCTGCTTGAGCAGGGTGAGCATGGGGCGCTTCGAGGGCGGCTCGGCCACGGGCGGGAAGAAGCCGAAGACCTCGTCCATGAAGAGCAGCGCGCGCAGGCTCGAGGTGCCCGGCTGGGCGCGCATCCAGGCGATGACCTTCTGCAGCAGCAGGGTCACGAAGAACATGCGCTCGCGCTCGGAGAGGTGCGCGATGGAGAGGATCGACAGGCGCGGCTTGCCCTCGGGCGACCAGAGGAGCTTGGCGACGTCCAGCTCCTCGCCCGCGAGCCAGGGCGCGAAGCCGGGCGAGGCGAGCAGGTGGTTGAGCTTCATCGCGAGCTTCTTGCGCGTGGCGGGCGAGCAGAAGTCGTCGAGGGGCAGGGCGCCGACGCGGTCGAAGGGGGGGCTGAGCACCGCGCGCACGAGGTCGGCCAGCTCGAGCTCGCGGCCCTCTGCCCACGCGCGGCTCAGGATCGTCGACAGGAGGATGTGCTCGCTCGAGGCGAGGGGATCCGGGTCGACGTCGAGCAACGCGCAGAGGGCCGAGGCGCTGGCCGAGACCGCCTCGCGGCGCGCGTCGGCGTCGAGGCCCGCCGCGGGGGGCGCGAAGCGGCCGAGCACGTTCAGGGGCCGACCGCTCTCGCTGCCCGGGGTGTAGAGGACGCGCTCGACCGCGGCCTCGAAGCGGCCGATGCGCGCGCCGTCCTGACCGTGCGCGGCAAGCCCCTCTCGCCAGCGCGCGGCCACGATCTCGGCGTGCGCCTCGGGGGTGCGGCCGTGTCGGGTGGCCTCGGCCGGGTCGATCCAGGGCGCGAAGTCGTCCGCGCCGAGCCCGGGGAAGGTCAGGAGCAGGTTGCCGAGGTCGCCCTTGGGGTCG
>SHBB01000351.1 GCA_004213565.1 Sandaracinaceae bacterium | reverse complement strand
GATCCTCGAGGGGCCGGTCCCCGACGTGTCGCAGCTGCGGGCGGATCTCCCACCCGACCTGGTGCAGCTGACGCGCGAGCTGCTCGCGAAGGAGCCGGAGGATCGGCCGCCGACCGCGAAGAGCGTGGCGGATCGGGTCGAGGCGCTGCTCGTCCAGCTGCGCGCGACGGAGGGCAGCGTCGATCTGGGCGAGTACGTCACGAGGTGGTTCGGCGCCGACCGGGACGCGATGCGCGCGAAGGTGACCGAGGAGACGAACGCGCTGTCGCTCGACATCTCGGTGGTGACGCCGGCGCGCGGAGGCCGGAGGTGGATCGTGCTCGGGCTGGCCGTCGGCGCCGTCGCGGTGCTCGGGCTGATCGTGCTCCTGTCGACGTCGGACTCGGCCCCGGAGGAGAGCCCCGGCGCGTCGGCCGCGCTCGCGGCGCCGCCGAGCCGCGACGAGCCGGCTCGAGACGAAGCGGCGCCGGAGGAGGCGGCGCAGGCCGAGGCTACGCCGAGCCCGACCGAGCGCGCCGAACCCGCGGAGCCGGAGGTGGCGGAGCCCGAGCCGGAACCGGAGGAGCAGGAGGCGGCCTCCGCGCGACGTCCGACCGAGCGCACGCGGCGGCGGACGCGCCCGGCGCGAGGCGGCGCCAACCGCACGAAAAGTGGACAGGTGATCCTCGGCTGGGAGTGAGCCTGCTAGGGCCTGCCCAGGGTCACCGTGACGCCGAACACGTCGTCCTCGATGGGCGCGGCGCCCTGCGAGAGGAGCACGCCCGCGGTGACCGCGCCGCCGACGACGAGGGCGCCGATCACCACCGCGAGGATCACGTGGAGCACGGTGTCGTCGCCCGGTGCGGCGTCGGTCTCGGGCTCGGCGAGGGGCAGCTCCGGCGCCGCCTCGGGGAGGGGGATCGCCTCGATCTCGAGCACGACGCTCGCGCCCCCGCCCGGCTCGACGCGCACGGTGCGCGGGGGGGAGCTGCCCGCCTCGGAGACGGCGCGCAGCTCGTGCTCGCCCGGGTCGGTCTCGATGAGCAGCGGCGCGCCGTCGGCCGTCACGCGCCCGCGCTCCTCGCCGTCGACCTCGACCCGCGCCTCGTCGACGACCCCGCGGACCTGCACGTCGAGGGTGGCCAGCCCGCTCCGGACCTCGGTCAGCAGCGCTCGGGCCGCGGTGGAGGCCTCCTCGTCGAGCTCGCCGTAGCGTCCCGCGCGCAAGGCGCCGAGATACTGCTCCGCGTCGCGCAGCCGGCCGAGCTCGTGCAAGGCCACCGCGAGGTTGAAGGCGGTCGCGGGGTGCGCGTGCAGGCGCAGGCTCTCCTCGAAGTGCGCGCGGGCGCGCTCGGGCTCGTCCGCCTGCAGCGCCTCGACGCCGGCCGTGAACAGCGCGCGCGCGTTCATCGGATCTTGCGCGGACGACGGCGCGGCCGCAGCGAGGAGCGTCAGGACGACCACCAGTGGGGCAGCCAGTGGGGCAGGGTGGCGCATTCGAGCTGGCCGACTGTATCAGCCCTCGCGCGGCAGCACGGCAATGACGCGCTGCATCAGGAGATCCATCACGAGGCTTTCGCCGGGATGCTGCTATGTGCGCGGGTGATGGATCTCACCCCCCGACGCCCCGTGCTGGCCGCCACCGGCCTGTTCACGCCGCCGAACGCGATCTCGAACGACGAGCTCGTCGAGAGCTACAACGCGTGGGTCGACACCTGGAACGAGGCGCACGCCGAGGCGATCGCGGCGGGCACGCTCGAGGCGAAGGCGCACAGCTCGAGCGCGTTCATCGAGAAGGCCAGCGGGATCCGCAGCCGCTTCGTGATGGACAAGGACGGCGTGCTCGACGTGGGCCGCATGGCGCCGCGCCTGCCGCGCCGGGCCGACTCGGAGCTGTCCATCCTGGCCGAGATGGCGGTGGCGGCGTGCGAAGACGCGCTCCGGCGCGCGGGGCGGACGCCGCAGGAGGTCGACGCGGTGATCGTCGCGTGCTCGAACCTGCAGCGCGCCTACCCGGCCATCGCGGTCGAGGTGCAGGAGGCGCTCGGCGTCGAGGGCTGGGGCTTCGACATGAACGTGGCCTGCTCGTCGGCGACCTTCGGGCTGCAGACGGCCATGGACATGATCACGGCCGGCAGCGCCGACGCGATCCTCGTGGTGAACCCGGAGATCTGCAGCGGGCACCTCAACTTCAAGGACCGCGACAGCCACTTCATCTTCGGCGACGTCGCGACCGCGATGCTGCTCGAGCGCGGCGACCGCCCGCACGCGGGGCGCGGCGCGTTCGACATCCTCGGCGCGCGCCTGTCGACGAAGTTCTCGAACAACATCCGCAACAACGCGGGCTTCCTCAACCGCGCCGAGGGCTCGGCGGAGGAGCTGGCCGAGCGTCAGGCCGCGGTCGACACCGATCTCCTCTTCATGCAGGAGGGCCGCAAGGTCTTCAAAGAGGTCGTGCCGATGGTCGCGAAGATGATCGTCGAGCACCTCGCGCACCTCGAGCTCGCGCCCGAGGACGTGCGCCGCCTCTGGCTGCACCAGGCCAACCTCAACATGAACCGCCTCATCGGCACCAAGGTGCTCGGCCGCGAGCCCAGCGAGACCGAGGCCCCGGTCATCCTCGACCGCTACGCCAACACCTCGTCCGCCGGCTCGGTGATCGCGTTCCACCTCCACCACGAGGACCTCGCGCCCGGCGACGTCGGCCTCCTCTGCTCCTTCGGCGCCGGCTACTCCGCGGGCACGGTCTTCCTCCGCAAGCGCTGAGGGTGTCCCTGGGAAGGCTCCGCTTCGCTACCCTGGGTCGCATGACGCTGCGCTGGCTCTTGCTCGCTTCGCTCGCGCTCCTGCTCGTCCCGGTCCCTGCGAAGGCGTGCACGTGCACCAACCCGCGACCGTGGGCGGCGCTCGAGGCGGCGGCGCTGGTGGCCGAGGTCACGCTCGTGGAGGTGCGCGAGGACGAGCAGCAGCTGCGCTATCGCGTGGAGCGCGTCTTCTCGAGCCGAGCGCCGATCCGGGAGGGGCAGGAGGTCTGGGTGCGCCACCAGACGTGCAACAGCCTGCCCCCCTCGGCGGACGCGGTCGGCGCGCGTTCGATCGTCTTCTTCGACGGGTACCTCGGGCAGCTGGTGGAGGACTACTGCAGCCTTCGCTTGTCGGCGTGGTCGCGGATCCCCGGGAGCCTGCTCGCGGCGCGGCGGCGCTGGCTGGCGGAGAGGCGATGAGACGATGTCTGGCGGCGCTGCTGGCGAGCGGATGCGCGCTCGGGCCGCCGCCGCTCACCCTGCCGACACCGCTCACCCTGCCGACACCGGGCGAGGGGTGGTCGCGGTCCTCTCTCGACGACGCGCTCACGCCTCCCTGTGATCAGGGTGACTGCCTGCCGAGCTGCAGCGTGGACATCGAGCGGCGCGTGGACGGTCTGCGCGAGAGCACGACGACGGTCTGGGTGGAGGAGGGCCGGCGGCTGACGCTGACGAGAGACCGGTGGGGCGCGGTGCAGGCGCGAGGTGAGGTCGACGTGGACGGGGAGCGTCTCGACGTGACGTTGCTCGGAGACGAGCGGCTGGAGATGGATGCGTTGTTGCCGATCCTGGGGCGGCCTCACACGAGTCCGGTGCCGGACGGAGCGCGCCTGGAGCGCCTCTACCGACGCCGAGACGGGGACGAGGAGCTGCTCTGGCGGGAGAGCGGCGGGCGGGTCCCCACGTTCCGCGCCGTGCGTCGAGAGGCGGCGAGGGGCGACGTGCAGCGCGCGACGATCCAGGGCCCCGAGCAGACTGCCGAGTCCTGGGCGAACCAGGTGGGGGCGACGCGACGCGCCATGGTCCGGAGCCGCGGCCAGAGCGGCCCGTGGGTGCTCGAATCGAACGAGCGGCGCGACGCGCAGGGCCGGGTGCTGGAGGAGCGCGAGCGACGGGCGCCGTCCTCGCGGGGCGAGGAGCGATGGACGTTCTCCTACGACGCGTCGGGGCACGTCGTCCGGGAGGTGCGTACTGGGCCGCTGGGCCCCGTTCGCGATCGCGACCCCGTCCTCTTCGAGGTCCGTCGAACCCGCGGCGGGCGGTGCATCTCGCA
Source organism: Sandaracinaceae bacterium (assembly GCA_004213565.1). Lineage (GTDB taxonomy): Bacteria > Myxococcota_A > Polyangia > Polyangiales > Sandaracinaceae > JAVJQK01. The sequence continues at coordinate 6,341 of SHBB01000351.1, read as the reverse complement.
CGAGATCTGGGGCCGTCGCAGCTCACGGCGTGTGCCCTGCGACGCTCCGACGCCGCCTCGACGCCTTTGGCTCACGCTCGAGGAGCGGGCCGACGGTCGGGTGGTGGCCCTGCGCTCGTCGTACGACCTGGCCGCGTCCGCGACCTACGCGCCGGACGGCGTGCTGCGGTCGGAGGTCGTGGTGTCGCGCACGCGGCGCAGCGAGCTCTGGTGGCAGCGCGATGCGGGGCGCCGACCGACGCGGCTCGTGCGGATTCACCATGAAGGCGAGCCCGGCGGCCCGCTCCGCCCTGCGCGGCACACGGAGATCCGCTGGACCTACCGCGATTGTCCGCCCGGGCCGGTCGACGTGCCGCCCGAGCCGGAGGCCGCGAGCGTGCTCGACCGTCCCGTCGCGTCGTACTTCACGCGCTGACGTTCTCGCGGCCCACCTGGAAATCGGCGCGCCGAGGTTCGACTCACGCGCATGCTTCGCGCTCGATCGGTCTTCGCCCTGTTCTCGCTCCTGCTGGGCTGCTCTTCCGCTCATGAGGTCCCGGACACGAGCGACGCCGGCCCACCGCGTGTCTTCGGCGAATTCGTCGGGCAGCTGCCTCCGGGCGAGCGTCAGCTGTGCCTGCCGCTCTCGACCCACCTCGACCACATGACGCTGCTCGAGAGGTCCGCGTCCGCCAGCTGCGCCGACCGGCCGGGCCGCACCTCGACCGCGAGCGGCTGTCGGGTGGCTCGCGCCACGAGCGAAGGCGCGGCGGGCTTCCGCGTGTCGCCCGCCGCGTGGGTGGAGTGCGCGGCCGGTGAGAGTGGGTACGTGGTGGAGCTCTCGCCCGCGAGCCCGGCCGACGCCACGCTCTTCTTGAACGCCCTGATGGAGCTCCCGGAGGCCGGCGCCGAAGAGATCCCAGCGCCGGGAGCGCCGAGCGATCCCGACGTCGTCGGGCAGCGCTGCGTGCTCCCCGCGGGCGACGGCGTCGAGCTGCGGCCGACCGAGATCTACCTGTCGATGGAGGCGCCCGAATGCGAAGGCGCGCCCTGTCTCGCCGTGTGGGTGGACGGAGCTCCCGCCGCGCTCCCCGCGGAGGTGAGCGAGACGCAGATCATCTGCAGCTGTCGATGCGCGCCGCTCGAGGGGGATCCGAGCGCGCCGACCTGCGCCTGTCCGAGCGGGACGACCTGCCGCACCGACGTCTTCTCGACGCCCGGGACGGGGCTCGGCGGCGGCTACTGTGTCCCCTGCCGGACCGAAGGCAGCGCGCTCGACCCCGCGCTGTTCGACGCATGCCCGGGGTGACGGGCGTCAGTCGAGCACGCGGTAGGACCGGGCGTGCTCGCTGAAGCGCCGCATCCACGCGTCGCCGCTCGCCTCGGGCGCGCGCGCGACGACCACGAAGAAGCCGACGTTCTCGCGAAAGAACGCGCAGTAGAAGCGGACCGGGCCCTCCGCGGAGCGGATGGAGACGAAGACGCCGCGTGAGAATCGCACGGTGTACGAGCGGGAAAACTGCGGTCCGGCGCGCGGATCGGGCGCGTCGCGGCGCGCTCGGGAGACGGCGAGGCTGTTGCGCGAGGGGCGGCCGTGGGACGGTGGGTGAATGGTTGAGAGACTGCGAGTCACGTTCTTCGCCTTGGTGCACTGTGTCTTGGCGCACGGTGTCCTGGCGCACTGTGTTCTGGCGCTCGGTGTCGGCGCGCTCGGCTGCGACGGCGATGGGGGCATGGACGGCGGTGTCCCGCCGATGGACGGCGCGACGTCGGACGCGGCCGTGGAGGACGCGCGGGTCGACGACGCGCGGGTGGGGGACGCGGAGACGCCGGACGCGGAGGCGCCCGACACGGGCGTGCCCATCGACGCCGACCCGGTGGAGAGCTTCGGCGCGGTGGGCGACGGGACGACGGACGACACGGCCGCCATCCAGGCCGCGTTCGACAGCGGACGGAACATCTCGTTCGAGGCGGGCCGCACGTACCGCATCTCGGCCCAGATCGACGTGGACCAGGACGGCGACCAGATCGTCGTCGGCAACGGCGCCACGGTGACCACCACGACGGTGCTCGCGACGGCCTTCGAGGTCGACAAGGCGTCTGGTCTGCTCACCGTCCACGACCTCGTCTTCGACGGCAACCGCCTCGCGGCGCGCGGCTGGTACTTCCTGAGCGCGTTCATCCTCGAGCGCTGCCGGGTCTTCGACGTCTACAACGACAGCGGCGCGGCGATCGCCTATCGGCTGGACGTGGACGACGCGTGGTCGAACGCGGACTTCCGGGACTGCAGCTGCGACAACATCGTCAGCGAGGGCAACGGGGAGATCGGCGACAGCATCGGCGCGTCGCGCTGCATCTCGCTCTACTGGGACTACGACGCGTCCCCGGTCACGGTGCGGATCGACGGGTGCGAGCTGGGGAACGTGTGGGGCGACGACGGCGACGTCATCGACATCTCGCAGCGCAACAACAGCTACGACTCCGACGCCCGGCTCGAGGTGCGCGACACGACGATCTCCAACGCCGGAAGACGCCTGATCAAGAACCGGAGCAGCAACACGTACTGGGAGAACGTCACGTTCAACTCCCCCCAGGCCGACAACCCGAACCTGACGGGCACGCCGAGCGCGGGCATGATCGCCATCAGCCGCTTCACCGCCGACGAGGACACGAACCGGCACATCTTCAACCGCTGCACCTTCAACGGGACCGGCTTCGAGAACCGCGTGATCATCGTCTGGGTCGACGACATCACGATCTCGGAGTGCACGTTCAACGGCGCCGACTTCGCCATCTACCAGCGCGGCGGCGGCGTCTGCTTCCAGAACAACACCGTCGACAGCGAGTTCAACATCTACACGTACGGACCCGGGCCGACCTACACGGGGCCGATCGTGGAGACGGGGACGATGCCGCCCGGCGACTACGTGAACCTGCCCGGGGCGCCGCCGCAGGGCAGCTTCGAGTGCCCGCGCGCCATCGACGAAGGCACCTGACGCGAGGGCGGCGAGGGCCGGGGTCGATCCGCGTCGCGGCTGGCGCCTCAGCGGCGGCGTGACCTCGTGGGCGCGACGAGGAAGAGCGCGGCGAGCCCGAGTGCGAGGGGCCAGCCGGAGGCGGGCCGGGACGGTCCGGATGCCCGGCAGCTGCAGCCCCCGGTGACGGGGCCCATGGGATCGGGGGAGGCGTCGCCCAGGGGGCAGGCGCCCTCGCGCTCACAGCCGTCGGCGGCCGAGTCGTTGCAGTCACTCCAGCCGTCGTCACAGCTGAACCCGCACGCGCCGCTCGCGCAGCTCGGCTGGGCGTGGTCGGGGGCGGCGCAGGCGTTGTCGCACGCGCCGCAGTGGTCGGCCGCGCTCGAGAGGTCGACGCAGGTCTCGCCGCACTCGGTCAGCCCGGCCTCGCAGAGCTCCTCGGTGAGGAAGACGGGCTGCTCGCCGGTCCAGTCGACGGTGAGGCGCTCCATGCCGTGCTCGATGCGGAGCACGCGGCCCTCGAGCCGGACGTGCGGGCTCTCGAGGAGCGGCCACGCGAGGGGCGCGAGACCGGGCTCGGGTTCGCCGTCGACCCACACCTCCGGGCGCACGAGAACGCGCTCCCCGCCGCCCGCGAGGGCGTAGTCGGGGGCCACCCAGCGGGAGCGGATCACGTCGCCCTGCGAGTCGGTGTACTCGACGGTGAGGTCGTCCCAGTCGACGCTCAGCGGGTTGGCCTCGAGGGTGGTCTGGAACGCGTCGAAGGTCCCGTGCTCCTCGGCCGTGCCCACCTCGAAGACGACCGCGTTGGTGGCGCCGTCGCTGCGCAGGATGGTGAACTCGGCGAGGGTGCCCGTGTCCACCGTGTACTCGCGAAGGGGGCGGATCCCGATGAAGGTGTCTCCTTCGCGGAGGAAGACCCAGCCGTCGCGCTCGACCACCTCGTCGACGCTGTTGGGGTAGCGGATGTCGGTGCGCTGGATCAGGCCGTCCTCGTGCCCGTCACGGTTGGCCACCCAGTCGCTCCGGCCGAGGCCTCGCCACGGATCGGTGCTCGGGATGTTGAACAGCGAGATGACCGTGTTCTCGTGATGCGCGTCCTCCTGGAAGGGGGAGTTCATGCACTTGGGCCAGCGCTCGTCCTCCCCGAGGTCGCTCATCCAGTAGTTCTGGCTGAGGTCGACGACGTTGAACTTGTCTTCCGACTCGTAGAGGATGCCGAAGTTGTTGTAGTTGATGTAGAACGAGCCCGGCACGTAGCGGAAGAAGCCGGTGCCCACGGCGTAGTCATCGGCGCGATAGACCGTCCGCATGTTGTCGTGCGGATCGCCGGCGCCCCAGTAGCCGAAGTCGGCCGCGGAGGAGCGCACGGTGTAGGGGACGCCCTCGCCGGCGCCGATGCGAGTGAGCACGGCGGGGGGCGGGTCCCACTCGCGCATCGAGGTGAAGAAGCCGATGTGGCCATGGAAGCGGCGGATGGCGTCGGCCAGGTCCTCGGCGTCGTTGAAGTGCGTGCTCTCGGCCCAGTACAGCCAGCTCAGGAAAGGGACCTGGGGGATCTGCGTGTGATTGCCCTCCGCGTCGTGGACGTGCGGGGTGTTCTGCTGCTGGAAGTTGGACCGATTGAAGGGCGAGATGACCTGGCCGTGGAAGTTGTTCACCGCGAGGTTGGCCAGGTGGAAGTGGATGGCCGCGTTTGCGACGTTCTGGAGCTCCTCGTCGTCGGCGAACTGCCGCACCATCGTCCACGGGTAGAGGTGGAGCAGCAGGTAGGTCGACGAGAGGTTCTCGACGTAGCCCTTGTCGAAGAGGCTCGACGCCACCTGCATCAGGTTCCCGCGGATGCGCGCGTTGAGCGGGCCGCTGTCCATCGGGCCCATCGAGTTGGAGGTCCAGTTGGTCTCGTCCGGGAACCACTGCGTGAACAGGTAGCCGCACGCGTTCTGCATCAGCGCGTGGTTCTCGGTCCCGTGACCGTCCACCTCCCGCCACGATTTCATCGCGTCGAGCATGGTCTGGCGCTGCTCGGGGCTGAAGTGATCCCAGTAGAGCCCCAGCGCGATCGTGCCGATGGGCACGGACTGGTTGTCGAGTCGGACCACGTTGGCGACCGCCTGCTCGAGCGCCACGGCGTCGTCGGGGTCGTGCGCGAGCCGGCCGAGGGTGTAGGTCCCCCAGCTGCCGAGGACGTCCGGGCCGCCGAGCACGTCGTCGACGAAGTCGGCGCGGCTCTCGTAGGTCGAGAAGTCTTGCGCGTGAGCCAGGGGCGAGGAGAGCGCGACGAGGAGGGCGGCGAGGGCGAATCCGGGTCGGGTCATCGACGCACCCTAGCGACGCCCGCGGCTCGCCGCGGCCTACAGTGGTCCGCGAGAATCGTACGGCGTACGGCGGCAGAGGGCGCGACACGTCCGCCGTCACCTGCGCGTCACGCAGGGGCCGCGTTCATGACATTCAGGGGACAGCCGGGCGCCGATCTCGCTACGCGTGGAGCCGCGCCTGAGCCGACCCGTCCGTCGACGACGGATCACGGCCCGGCTCGCGTCTCGAGGATCGTACGATGTGCGGCGAGGCCGAGCGGGGCGATCAGTAGACGGACTCGCGGCTCAGGCTGGAGCGCAGCGGATGCGGGGTCTTCCGGAGCCGCTCCGCGAGCTCGTCGCGCGCAGTCTCGCCGCCCTCGACGATGTGCTTCAGCTCGGGGAGGGTCAGCAGCTTGAGGCTCGCGAGCCGAATGGACGAGAGCGGGCCCTGCACCGACTCGGGGACGGGCGGCGCGACGAGGCCGACGAGCACACCGACGCGACCCTCGGCGTTGACGAAGCGCGGCCGGGCTTCGTCGGGGATGGGGACGTCGTAGAGCTCGGTGGAGATGCAGCCGAGCTCGTCGAGCAGCGAGTGGATGTGGCCGTGCCCCGCGACCTGGGTGGCGAAGCCGGCGACGATCTGGAAGATCCAGCTCTCCGTCAGCGGCAGCTCCACGTCGGTCACGCCGAAGACCTCCATCGCGAACCCGTTCTGCGACGGCGGGTCACGCCAGGAGTCGTCGAACGGGTCGGAGAGCCCGTCGGTGGCCAGCACGATCCCGTCCGGCCCGCGGATGGTCTTGTAGGCCTGTCGCAGGTTGGGCCACGCTGGCGCCCCGGTGAACGCCGGGTTGATCATCGGCGCGAGCACGTGCGGATCGACGGCTCCGCACGCCGCCCACGCCGCGTCCCGGGCGCGGAAGGTTTCTTCACAGAGCCGCTCGTGTGTCGCCTGGTCGAACATGACTGGAGCAGAAGGTAGCGGTCGCGGATGATGCCCGTCGAGCGGGGCTGGTACTCGCGGCCCGAAGTCCGTTCCGTCTTTCGGGCACGCGAGTCCTGGCCGTTCTTCCTCGGAGGGGCT
>SHBB01000350.1 GCA_004213565.1 Sandaracinaceae bacterium | reverse complement strand
GGTAGAGGCAGGCGTCTCCCGTGGCGCGCGCCGCGGCGGCCCAGCCCTCGAGCGTGGGCCGCAGGAAGCCCTCGAAGCTCGCGTCGAGGCGCGCGGCGCGGCTCCGCGTGCTGCACGCCGCGTCGCCGCGGCTGATCACCGCCGCCACCGCTTCGCCCTCGGCCGTGGTCACCAGGACGGGGCCGCCCGAGTCGCCGTTGCACGCGAGCGACGGGTCGGGGCCGAGCACGACGTGCCCCGGGCTCACCTCGGTCGTCACCGCGCGGCCCTCGCGCTTTCGGTCGTCGTCGCCCGCGCCCGCCGCGGTGAGCCCGTAGCCGACCAGGCGCACCGAGACGGGCGGAGCGGCGACGAGCGCGCCGTCGAGCGCGAGCGGGACGGGCGCGACGGCGGCGGGCTCGGCGAGGAGCAGGAGCCCCACGTCGCCGTCGGCGTCGCCGCTCCAGTCCGGGTGCGCGACGGCGTCGAGCAGCGCGACCGGATCACCCTCGACGAACGGGCCGAAGACGACGAAGCGCGCCGCGGGGTCCGCGGGCACGCAGTGGGCGGCCGTCAACACGACGCGCTCCTGGACGACGGTGCCCGTGCAGCGCAGGGCGCCGATCTCGTCGACGATGGCGACGACGGCGGGGTCGCCGGGGTCGTCGACTCCGTCACGAATGAACGCGCGCGCGGCCTGCTCCTCCATCACGGGCAGAGGATCGACAGCGCAGCCCAGCCACGGGCTCGACGCGAGGGCGAAGAAGACCCAGCGGGGGAGGGCGCGCACGCCCCCAGTCTACTCGCTGCGGGCTACTCGGCGTCGAGGAGCAGCTCGCCGAGGTTGCCGAGCATGTGGCCCATGCGGGCGCGCTTGGTCAGCAGGTAGTCGCGGCTGTGCTCGTTCGGCTCGATGTGCACGGGGAGCCGGCCGCTCACCTTGACGCCGTCGTCGCGGAGCGCGTCGACCTTGGCGGGGTTGTTGGTGAGCAGCACCACCGACTCGACCGCGAGGTCCTGAAGCATGTCGGTCGCGACCTGGTAGCGGCGCAGGTCGTCGTCGAAGCCGAGCATGCGGTTGGCGTCGACGGTGTCGATGCCGCGCTGCTGCAGCGCGTACGCCTTGATCTTGTTGCCGAGCCCGATGCCGCGGCCCTCCTGGCGGAGGTAGAGCACGGCGCCGTGGTCCTCGTCGCTGATGTGGCGCAGGCCGAAGTCGAGCTGCTCGCGGCAGTCGCACTTCAGGGAGTGCAGGACCTCGCCGGTGAGGCACTCGGAGTGGACGCGGATGTGCACGCCGTGCTTGCCGGCGACGTCGCCCTTCACCACTGCCACGTGCTCAACGAGGTCTTTGGTGCCCCGCTCGCGGTAGACGATCAGCTTGAACAGGCCGTACTCGGTCGGCACGTCCGCCTCGGCGTAACGGTCGACGGTGGGCTCTCGGTTCAGGTCGGTCATGAGTGCCAAGGTCATGGGTTCCTACCACCTCTTTCGAGCGGAACCCTTGGTTTGAGCGTGGAGGCCGTCCACGAGAATCCTGACCCGTTCAGGCTAACCGGTTCGGGTCGAACGCGCCCCCAGGTCAGGACGCAGGCATGGGCGCGAAGACTGTAGGGCGCAGAGAATGTCAGTCAAGACGCCGGTTGCCCAGGGCATCCGGCCAGTGCAGGCTCGCCTCCTCATGCGATATCGCCGCGACGCGCTTCGTTTCAATGGGTGGGGTCTCCGGGCCCAGACCTTCGATCTCCACGGGCGCGACGCCGAGGTGTGGCGCTTCGTCGAGGACGCCCTCGGGGTCAGCACGCTGCCCCGGACGCCGCCCAAGGACCTCGACGCGGTGCGCCTCCCGGGCGTGGAGCTGCGCGACGAGGTGGTCGGCGAGCTGCGGGCCATCACCGACGAGCATCGCGTGAAGACCGACGCCTACGAGCGCGCCTTTCACGCGGTGGGCAAGAGCTACTTCGATCTGGTGCGGATCCGCTCGGGCGAGATCACGGAGGCCCCGGACGCGGTCATCTATCCGGAGAGCCACGACGAGGTGCTGCAGATCCTCGCCTACTGCGCCGAGCAGCGCGTGGCGGTGGTGCCCTTCGGCGGCGGCTCGAGCGTGGTGGGCGGCGTGGAGGCCCGCAAGGACGGCGGCCAGGCGGGCGTCCTGACCCTCGACACGACGCGCATGCACCGCCTGCTCGATCTCGACGAGAAGAGCCTCACCGCGACCTTCGAGGCGGGCATCTACGGCCCCGAGCTCGAGGAGATCCTCGGCGCGCGCGGCTACACGCTCGGGCACTTCCCGCAGTCCTTCGAGTTCTCCACCCTCGGCGGCTGGATCGCGGCGCGAGGCGCCGGGCAGCAGTCCAACCGCTACGGCGGGGCGGCCAAGCAGCTCGTGGCGGCGCGCGTCGCCACGCCGAAGGGCGAGTGGAAGACCAAGCCGTTCCCCGCGTCGGCGGCGGGCCCGGACCTCAACCAGGTCATCGCCGGCTCCGAGGGCGCGCTCGGCGTCATCACCGAGGCCACGGTCAAGATCCACGAGCAGGCCGAGGCGCGCGACTTCGTCTCGTTCCTCTTCCGCGACTGGGAGAGCGGCAGCGAGGCCGTGCGCGCGATCACGCAAGCGGAGCTGCCGGTCTCGACCCTCCGGCTGAGCGACGTGGCCGAGACCCACTTCTACGGGCAGTTCAAGGCGGTGCTCAAGCCGTCGAAGGCGCAGGACCTCGCGCTGAGCGCGCTCGGCAAGGTCGGCTTCGACGCGCCCTGCGTGCTGATGGTCGGCTTCGAGGGCCCCGCGTCCATCGTGCGCATGAGCTGGCGGCACGCGTTCGCCATCGCCACCCGCCGCGGCGGGCTCTTCGTCGGGCGCGGGCCGGGCAACAGCTGGTACGAGAACCGCTTCTCGATGCCGTACTTCCGCGACCCGCTCCTCGACCACGGGGTGGGCATCGACACGCTCGAGACGTCGACCACGTGGGCGAACGTGCCGCGCCTCTACGGGGCGGTGCGCGGCGCCATCCTCGGCGCGATCACCGACGGCGGCCACCGCGGCCAGGTGCTCGCCCACATCAGCCACACGTACCTCTCGGGCACGAGCCTCTACTTCACGTTCCTCTTCAGCCGCGACCTCGACGACGAGATCGGGCAGTGGCGGCGCATCAAGGAGGCGGCGAGCCGCGCCATCAGCGAGAACGGCGGCACGATCAGCCACCACCACGGCGTCGGGGTCGACCACGCGGACTGGCTCCCGGCCGAGAAGGGGGAGCTGGGCATGACGGTGCTCACGGCCACCAAGGCGGCGCTCGACCCCGAGGGCATCATGAACCCGGGCAAGCTGATCGCCTGAGGTCCGCTACTTCGCGTCGCGCCGCCGGGCGCGCTCGACCGCCTCCATGATGCGTCGCTCGCCGACCGCCCCCGTGAACGAGGCGGCGATCCGCCCGTCGGGGCCGACCACGTAGATCGTCGGGAGCAGCGCCACGCGGAAGCGCTCGCTGTCGGCGCGGGTGGCCAGCGCGATGGGGTAGTCCATCCCGTAGCGCCGAGCGCGCGCGTGTACGGCCTCGAGGGGCAGCTCGTCGACCGAGACCCCGACCACCGCGTCGCCGTGGGGCGCGAGGCGCTCGTGCACCCGGGAGAGGGTGGGTCCCTCGTGGCGGCAGGCGCCGCACCACGTGGCCCAGAAGGCGAGCACCGTGACCTGGCCCTCGCGCGCGCCGAGGTCGAACTGCCCCTCGGCGGTCCAGGGCGCGGTGAGCGGCGGGGCGGGCGCTCCCTCGTCGATGGCCGGGCCGCCAGAGCCGCCGAAGGTCCACAGGCCGATCGCGCCGGCCACGAGCAGCCAGGGCCAGGCGGCGCGCAGACTTCGGCGCCATGTGGACGGTTCGCTCATCTCTCCTCGGTGTAGCGCGTAGAGGCCAGACCGGGAGCCGTTACGGTGAAAAGCAGCGGCGTTGTGCCTCGCAGGGGCGCCGCGTAGGGTGGCTTCATGACTTCGAGGGCATGGGGACTGCTCGCGCTCTGCCTCACGGCGTGCGCGAGCGGAGGGACGATCGGCGACGCGGGGACCGGGCCAGGGCCCACCGACGGGGCGATCGACGCCACGGCTGACGCGGGCCCCGGCGAGCGCTGCCTCGGCGTGGACTGTGCTCATCTGGACGACGTCTGCACCGTCGGCGCCTGCGATCCGGCCACGGGCGCCTGCGCGCCGACGCCCCGCGCGGACGGCACGGCGTGCGATGACGGCGACGCGTGCACGATGGACGACGCGTGCGCGGCCGGGACCTGCGCGGGGGCTCCGCTCGACTGCTCGGCCATGGACGCGCCCTGCGAGGTGGGCGTCTGCAACCCCGCCACGGGCGCGTGCGAGGCGACGGTGCTCGGGGACGGCGATCGCTGCGACGACGGTGACCTCTGCACCCAGGGCGACACCTGCATCGGCGGCGCCTGCATCTCGACCCCCGTCGACTGCAGCGCGTCGAGCGGGGGCTGCAACGCGGGCTCCTGTGATCCCGCCACCGGGATGTGCACGATGGTGCCCGTGGCCGATGGAACGGCCTGCGACGACGGCGATCCGTGCACGAGCGGCGACGCGTGCGCGGGCGGGACCTGCGCGGCCACGCCGGTCGACTGCTCCGGGCTCACCGACGCGTGCAACGTCGGCTTCTGTGACGCCTCCGGCCGCTGCGCCGCGATGCCCGTGGCGGACGGAACGAGCTGCGACGACGGCGACATGTGCACGAACGGCGACGCGTGCGGCGGAGGCAGCTGCGCGGGCACGCGGATCACGACCGGGCCCTGCGCGGAGGTCACGGTCGACTTCCCGAGCGCGGGCGACACCCGGGTGGGCGCGGGCGGCGGCGCCTACTTCTGGCGCGCGGGCGACTACGTGGAGGGCACCCGCAGCACGAGCCTGCCCTCGGCGAGCTCGGCCGACATCTCGCTGAGCCTCGACCACAACGGGCTGACCTGCGACACGCAGGACGTGGAGCTGCGCCTCAACGGGGTGGCGGTGGGCAGCTTCTCGATTCCCGGCGGCACGATGAACATCACGCGGAGCTTCACCTTCCCCGCCGTCAGCGGCCCGACCTACACGCTGCGCTACCACACGACGCGCGAGGTCGGCGGCGGCTGCGGCGCGGCCGGCTACTCGAACAGCGGCTCGACCGTCACCCTGCGGCCGTGAGCGTGCGGCCGTGAGCCCGCGCGAGGGCTGGCGCTTCCTGGCGCCGTGGGTCGTGACCGTCGGGCTCCTCTTCGGGTCGACCGACGGCGCGAGCGCGCAGGAGACCGGCGGCAGCTACGGAGGCGCGCGCTTCGACGCGCCCGCGGCGCCATCGGACACGGGCGGCTCCTCCTCGGAGGAGGGATCCTGGATCCAGCTGCCCGAGGGGGATGGCGCGGGCCTGATCCTGCTCGTCGCCCTCTTCGCCCTCGGCGCGGTGTGGCTCTGGGCGCGGGATCTGCTCGGCTCCGTCTGGGTGCTCCTCCGAGGGCGCGACGAGACCTGTACGTCCTGCGACTTCATCGGTCGGCCGCGATGGGGGAAGTGCCCGAAGTGCCGAGGCAGCATGGAGAGGCCTTTCTGAGACCACGCCCGAGGCTCGAATCGATGGTCAGCGCAGGAGGTGGCCGCTATGGTGCCGCGCCGTGACGACCCAGAGCAGCACCGAGCCCCTCGCGAACCAGACCCTGGAGCGCGTCCCCGCGGACCACTTCGGCGGCCCCGTCGGCGCCCTCGCGCTGACCGTGGTGATGCCGGTCGTGTCCTTCTACCTCTGGTCGTGCGTGAGCCTGCACGAGGGCTCGCTCTGGCTGCCCACCTCGCTGGCCGAGCTCGGGGCGATGGTGCCCGCGCCGACCTGGCGCGCGGCGGGCATGCTCGGCGCCTGGCTCGCCCTGCACGTCGTCTTGCAGCTCGTCTGCCCCGGCAAGGTCGTGACGGGCGCGCTCCTGCCCAACGGCGAGCGGCTCCAGTACAAGCTGAACGGGCTCTCGTCGTTCGTGGTGTCCATCGCGCTCCTCGTCGGGCTGCTCGCGACCGGGGTGCTCTCGGCGAGCTCGGTGCTGGCGGAGCTCGGCGCGCTGCTGACCCTCGCGACCCTCGGCGCGGTGGCGCTGGCGGTGTGGTTCTACGTCTGGGGCCGTCAGCGCGGGCCGCTCGAGCGCTCGAGCGGGAACGTCGTCTACGACTTCTACATGGGCACGGTGCTCAACCCGCGCTTCGGCCTGTTCGACCTGAAGTTCTTCTTCGAGTCGCACGTGGGCATGGGCTCGTGGGGCGCGCTCGCGGTGCTGATGCCCGCCGCGGAGCTCGAGCGGACCGGCGCCATCTCGAGCGCGATGATCGTGGTGACGGTCTGCCAGCTGCTCTACATCACCGACTTCTTCGTCTTCGAGTCGAACCTGCTCTCGATGCTCGACATCATCTACGAGAACTACGGGTTCATGCTCACCCACGCGTTCCTCGTGTGGATCCCCTTCAACTTCACGCTCCAGCAACAGTACTTGCTCGCGCAGCCGAGCGACCTGCCGGTCTGGGCCATCGTCGGGCTGCTGGCCCTGAACTTCGCCGGCTACGTGATCTTCCGGGACTCGAACCTGCAGAAGCAGCGCTTCCGCCGGGACCCCAGCCAGAACGTGTGGGGCAAGCCGCCGAAGGTGCTCGAGACCAAGCGCGGCACGTCGCTCCTCGTCAGCGGCTGGTGGGGCCTGGCGCGGCACACCAACTACCTGGGCGACCTGATGATGGCGCTCGCGTGGTGCCTCGCCTGCGGCTTCGGCAGCGTGGTGCCCTACTTCTACTTCATCTACTTCGCGCCCCTGCTCATCAACCGCGAGCGCCGGGACCATCAGCTCTGCAAGGAGAAGTACGGCGACGACTGGGACGAGTACTGCCGGCGCGTCCCGCACCGCATCGTGCCGTTCGTCTACTGAGCGACCGTCGATCCCCGCTCGCTCCCGGCTTTGCGATAGAGTCGGGGGGAGGGGAGAGACGCGATGCGAGGCTTGATCGTGGTCTTCGGGGCGCTGCTCCTGGCGTCGCCTGCGTGGGCCCAGTCCGACGAAGCCGGCTCGGCCATCGAGCTGGCGCGCCAGCACATGGAGCGGGGCCAGGCCCTCTACCTGCAAGCGCGCTTCGAGGAGGCGGCGGCGGAGTTCGACGCCGCCTACGACGCGCAGCCCTTCAGCGCGTTCCTCTACAACGCGGGGGTCGCGCTCGAGCGGGCGGGCCAGCCGGCGCGCGCCGCGAGCTACTTCGAGCGCTACCTCTCGACCGATCCGAGCAGCGCGGACGCCGACGCGGTCCGGGCGCGGATCGCGGAGCTGCGCGCGGCGGCCGCGGCGAGCGAGGCGGCCGCGCAGGCCCCGCCCGAGGGAGAGGGCACGCCGCCCGAAGGCGAGGCGACGGCCGAGGGGCCTGCCCAGCCCGAAGGCGCCCAGCCGGAAGTCGCCCAGCCCGAGGCAGCCCAACCCGAGGCAGCCCCTCCCGAGACAGCCCCTCCCGAGTCGCTCGAGGACTTCAAGTCCCTGCTCTCCGTCCGGACCAACCCGGCCGGCGCGACCATCCGCGTGATGGACGGCGACCGCGAGGTGGCGAGCGGGCCCACGCCCTTCGCGCAGACGCTGGACGAGGGCCGCTACCACGTCATCGTCGAGCACCCCGACTTCCAGACGGTCGAGCAAGACGTGCGCATCGACCCGGGCAAGGTCTACGTGGTGATCGTGGAGATGAGCCAGGGGCAGTTCCTCGGCTACCTCCGGGTGCAGAGCAACGTGGCGGGCGCCCAGGTCTTCCTCGACGACCGCGAGCAGGGCCCGCGCGGCCAGACGCCGTTCGAGACGCCCATCCCCATCGGCACCCACCAGATCTGGGTCGAGCGGCCCGGCTACCAGATGGAGCAGAGCGAGGTCGAGGTCGGCATCGGCGAGGACCTCACGGTGCGCCTCGATCTGACGCGGGTCGACTTCGGGCGGCTGCGGGTGGTGGCCAACATCGAGGGCGCGCGCGTGATCGTCGACGACGTGCAGGTCGGCGTCGTGCCCTTCGAGGGGCAGGTCTCCGCGGGCCCGCACCGCGTGCGCGTGGAGTCGGACGGAATGAAGGCGTTCGAGCAACAGGTGACGATCCGGAACGGGCAGCTGACGCCGATGCGCGTGCGGCTCCGGCCCGGGGTCGATCGCGGCAGCGCGTGGGTCACCACCGTCTTCACCGCGCTCTTCATCGGCGGCGGGGTGACGCTCGCCCTGATCGGGAACGACTTCATGAGCGGCCTGCGCGCGGAGCAAGACGCGGGGCGGCTGACCAGCGACGACCCGCGCATCGACCAGGGGCTCTTCCTCTACATCGGCGCCGACGTCGCCTTCGGGCTGAGCGTGATCCTCGGCGGGCTCGCGCTCTACTACTTCGTGCACGACCCCCTGCCTCCGAGCGAGGGCTCGGTGCGAGAGGCGCGGGACTGGGCCTTCGCCCCGATGGTCGACCCGGTCAACGGCGGCGCGAGCCTCGGCTTCGTGGGGAGGTTCTGATGCGCAGGCTGGCCATCGTGAGCCTCTTCGCCCTCGCGGCGTACGGCTGCATCCCGACCGAGTTCGAGGACCTGCGCGGCGAGGCGCAGGTCGTCGCGCTCGCGCCCGCCGGCGACTACCCCAAGGCGGGCTTCGGCGAGGAGGTCGTCGCCTTCGGTGGGACGCGCGCCGGCACCTTCGGCTCGCGCGTGGCGGCGAGCGCGGGGCCGGACAGCCCGTTCACGAGCTTTCCGGTCTTCATCGGCGAGGAGCTCCGCCTGGACGGGGCCATCCTCGACGGCTGCGACGAGGACGCGCCGTGCAGCGCGGGCGCCGGGGTGACCCTGCTCGGGCTCCCGCGCTACGGGGGGCGCGAGCTCTGCGTGGGCGCGATCGCGCCCGAGTCCGGGGAGATCGCGCTGCGCTGCGAGGACGACGCGACGCTGTCCAGCCTCGTGACGGGGCCCGGCGGGCAGCGCTTCGGCTTCTCGGCCGCGTCGCTCCGCGCGCCCCACGCCTTCGGGGTGGCGGTGATCGGCGCGCCCGGCGCGAGCGGCGGCATGGGCGCGGTCTATCGGCTCCCGGAGACGGGCGGGCCGGTGGAGCTGGATCTCTCGGGCGGCGCGGGCGCGGGGGCCGAGCTCGGCCGGGCGGTCGCGGTCCGCGCGATCGACGCCGACACGGTCCTGGTCGCCGCGACCGCGTCGGCGGGCGGGACCAAGCGGGTGGTCGTCGCGACGGTCGACACGAGCGGCGGGGCGCCCGTGGTCAGCGTGCGCGACTGCCTCGACGACAGCGCGCAGGCGTGGGGCGAGTCGCTCGCGATCGGGGATCTGAACGGCGACGGCGCGCTCGACGTGGCGATCTCGAGCGGGCCCATCACGAGCGGCTCTGCCGGCGCGCGCCTGAGCGCGGTCCGCGTGTACGACGGCGCGGCGATGCCCGCGGCCGGCACCTGCGACGGCTCGTGGCCGGTGGCGGTGGAGCTGAGCTGCCCGAGCGAGCAGCGCGGCGCCACGTGCGACGACGCTTCGGTCTTCGGCGCGGCGATGGACGTGGGCGATCTCGACGGCGACGGACGCGGCGAGCTGGTCGTCGGCGCGCGCGGGGCGGACGTGGACGGCGTCGGCGGCGCGGGGGCCATCTGGGTCTTTCGCGGGGCGGCGGCCCTGACCGACCTGACCGACGACGTGGTCGTGCTGCGTCACCCGCGGCCGAACACCGGAGACGGCCTCGGCTGGTCGCTCGCGCTCGCGCCCTCGGTCCCCGTGCCCGGGGTGGCGCCGCGCTTCGAGGTCGCGGCCGGCGCGCCGGGGCGCGACGCGGCCTACGTGTTCCTCTGCTCCGGGCTCGACGGCGACGATCCTGCTACGACCTCGGGCGAGCGCTGTCAGCCCCGATGAACGGCGGCGCCTGGGAGACCCTTTGAGCGACGACAAGAAGCAGATCCTGGTCGCCGACGACGAGCTCAACCTCCGACGTGTGCTCGAGGCGCAGCTGAAGCGCGACGGCTACGACGTCATCGCGGTCGAGGACGGCCAGCAGGCCCTCGACGCGCTCGAGGAGCACCACGTCGACGTGATCATCAGCGATCTCCGCATGCCGAAGGTGGACGGCATGACCCTCCTCAAGCAGGTGGTGCGCGAGCTGCCCGACATCCCGGTGATCATCATCACCGCGCACGGCACCGTCGACACGGCGGTCGAGGCGCTCAAGCTCGGCGCGTTCGACTACATCACCAAGCCGTTCGAGCAGAGCGAGCTGCGCAACGTGGTCGGCAAGGCGGCCAGGACGCGCGAGCTGACCCAGCGCGAGGTGGCGCCCGAGCCGAGCGAGCCGGGGCGCTACCGGTTGATCGGCCAGTCGCCGCCGATGGCCGAGGTCTACAACATCATCGAGAAGGTCGCGGACACGCCGAGCACGGTCC
>SHBB01000035.1 GCA_004213565.1 Sandaracinaceae bacterium | reverse complement strand
CGTTCCCGTTGTTCGCGTTCCCGTTGTTCGCGTTCCCGTTGTTCGCGTTCCCGTTGTTCGCGTTCCCGTTGTTCGCGTTCCCGTTGTTCGCGTTCCCGTTGTTCGCGTTGCCGTTGTTCGCGTTCCCGTTCGCGTTGCCGTTCGCGTTGCCGTTCGCGTTGCCGTTCGCGTTGCCGTTCGCGTTGCCGTTCGCGTTGCCGTTCGCGTTGCAGCCAGCGCTCGGAGCGTCGGGGACAGAGCCAGCGCTCGGAGCGTCGGGGACGATCCTATTCGTTCGTCAAACCCTCCGATGGAGGGAGGTCGGCGTCGCGCCCTACGAACGCGAACGGGAGCGCCACGCGAGGTAGAGCCAGCGCTCGGAGCGTCGGGGACGATCCTATTCGTTCGTCAAACCCTCCGATGGAGGTCGACGTCGCGCCCTACGAACGCGAACGGGAGCGCCACGCGAGGTAGAGCCCTCCCGCCATCAGCAGCCCCACGTTCGCTTCGAGCACGCCGAGGAAGCGTCCTCCGGCGGATCGAAGCGTGCCCCGAAGAGGGGGGACGCTGATCGTCATATCGTCATCGGGATAACCCCCATGATCCCGATGGGTTTCGCGAATGACGATAAGACGAAGAGCGTCCCCACGCCGCCGCCCCCACGCCGGGGCGCGGTTGCGGGCGCGGAAGCGGAAGCGGGCGCGGTTGTCGTCGCCGCTGCCGTCGCCGCGAGGTGGATACAGGACGAGGTGCTGAGCTCTGGTGGCGGCGAGAGGACGCGCGCTACGCCCGCCGCGGTCACGTGGCCCCCTGGCACCCTCGGTGGAGGGACTCGCTGGCCCCGGATCGCGACCCGGCGACGTTCTCGTGAAGCTTTTTGCGACCCCGGACATGGAACGGAGGCCGGCTGGGCTGCGACCCGATCTGGATGAGAGAAGGAGACCCGATGCGTTCGACGTGCACCATGATCTTCGCGGTGAACCTGTGCTTCGCGCTGGCCGCGGGGTGCTCCTGCTCCGACGTCGTCGGCGAGGTGGACGACGCCGCGACGCCGCGCCCCGACGCCGGGGTGGACGGGATGGACGCGGCGCGCCCCTTCGACGGGGGCCCGACCGACGCGGACGTGACACCCACCGACGGCGGCGCCGACGCTCGGGTCACCGACGCGGGTCCGGCGTGCCGGCGCGGTTTCTCTCTCTGCGGCGGGGCCTGCATCTTCACGGCCGCTGACCCGCGCAACTGCGGGGGCTGCGGCGTGGCCTGCGCGGCTGGCGAGGCGTGCGTCTCGAGCGGATGTACCGACACTTGCCCGCCACCCCTCACCCTGTGTGGCGATCGCTGCGTGGACCTCCGAAGCGACAGCGCGCACTGCGACGCCTGCGACTCGCCCTGCGCCTCCGGCACCGGCTGCAGCGACGGTCGCTGCGTCGACGTGATCCCGGTCGGGCCCGGGCCGACGGATTGCGCGGACGGTCGACCGCTCGAGCTCTTCACCCCGGACGGCGCGCGCTGCAGCGGGCGCATCGCGGCGCTCTCCTTCACCCACGCGCTCTGTGCGTGTCACGACGTCGGTGGGTTGAGCGCGCCGGCGCTCTTCGACGCCTTCGACAGCACGCGCGGGCCCTACGTCCCTGGCCTCCCGGGCGGCAGCGTGGGTGCGAACGGGACGGTCGGCTCGAGCAGTCGCTTCACCGCGACAGGCGATCTCCGCGTCGCGGGGGCGTCCGGGTTCCAGGCCGGCTCGGGGCGCTACGCGATCGCGCAGGCGCTCCGCGTCGCGTCCGCCTTCGAGGGCCGCGGGAACACCGTCGTCGACGGAGACGGCTACATCGGCGGACCCTTCGATCGCGGCGGCGCGACCTTCGGGGGCGACCTGTACACGCCCTCCTGCGCCGCGGTCCCGGCCGACGTCGTGGCCGCGTCGTGCATCGAAGGGCCGGTCTCCGTGCCGCCTCCGTGTGCGTGCGCGCCCGCGGACATCCTCCCCATCGGCGCCATGATCGACCACTACGCGGATCCGGCGGCGAACGATGACGCGCTGATCGGCCTCGATCCCGACGCGCTGGCCGCCCCCGCGGGACCCGCACGCCTGGACCTTCCGTGCGGGCGCTACTATCTGAGCGCCATCCGCGCGTCACGGCCGGTCACCATCGCGGTTCACGGCAACGCCGCGCTGTTCATCGGCGGAGACGTGGACGTCAGCGCGGCTCTGCTGCTGGCGGTCGACCCCGGGGCGACCCTGGACGTGTTCGTGGGAGGTCAGCTCACCGACAGCGGCAGTCTGTCGATCGGTAGCCCCGCGTACCCCGCGGCCACGCGGTTCTACGTCGACGGACCCTGCCATCACGAGGGCGCGGCCTGCGTCGACGGGGCGGAGTGTTGTGGCGGGACCTGCTCGGGCGGCGTCTGCGGGCCCGATCCGGCCCGTCCTCCGGACCCTGCCGTGCGCCTCTCCGTGCGGGCCGACATGAACGGGCTCTTCTACGCGCCCAACGGTCCGGTCGAGGTGAGCGCCCCCCTCGAGATGTACGGCGCGATCTTCGCCTACTCCTACGACGCGAGCAGCGACACCACGATCCACTACGACCTCCAGGCGACGCGACTCGCCGACGACTGCCCCACCACGCCGGGGCCCTCGCCCGATGCCGGCGTCCCGGACGGCGGCGGACCCGGCGGCTGCGGCTCGTGTCGAGACTGCGACAATCAAGCGTGCATCGGTGGCGCGTGTGGCGACTGCCGAAACGACGCGGACTGCTGCTCGCCGCTCTACTGCGTGCGGGGGCGGTGCGTCTCGGGCCCGGACTGAGGGGACCGCTGGTCAGCCTACGCGGGCGAGGAGCGACTTCAGGTGCGGCTCCCGTCCCAGTGGAGGCGGGAAGTCGCTCGGGCACGGGAGGTCCTTGAGCTGCGCGAGGCTCACGCCCGCCTCCCGCGCGCCTTCGTGGAGATAGCGACGGAACTTGTTGTGAGGCATGCGGCGGTCGTTGCTGCACGCGAGCAGGTGGCCGCCCGGCGACAGGACGCGCAGGCACGCGGCGGCGAGGGCGACCCAGTCGGTGCCGCTCGTCCATCGGCTTGCCTTGGTGCGGCTGTACGTCGGCGGGTCGCAGCAGATGAGGTCGAAGCGTTCGCCGCGCGCGGCCATGCCTTCGAGGGCCTCGAAGCAGTCCGCTTGCAAGAAGGCGTGCTGTGAGCCCGCGAGCCCCGCGAGCGTGAGGCCCTCTTCGCCCCACTCGAGCAGGCGCGCCGAGGCGTCGACGCTCAGGGTCGACGCGGCGCCTCCGGACGCGGCGGCGATCGAGAAGGGGCAGGTGTAGCTGAAGAGGTTGAGCACGCGCCGGCCCGCGGCGAGCTCACGGACGCGCGCGCGGTTGTCGCGCTGGTCGAGGAAGATGCCCGTGCTCAGGCCCTCACCGAGGCGCACGCGGTAGGGGACCCCGTGCTCGTGGATGACGAGGGGGTCGGGCGCGGGCGCGCCGCGCACGGGCTCGCTCGGCGCGTATCGCTCGTCTCTGCCGTCGACGATCACGTTGGCCTGCTTCGGGCGCTGCTTCAGGTAGACGCCGCGGAAGTCGAGCGCGTCGAGCAGGGGCTCGAGGGGCGCGTCGTCGCGGTAGACGTGCACCACGGCCCAGTCGTCGTAGACGTCCACGGCGAGGCCGGGCAGGCCGTCACCGCCTTCGTTGACCAGCCGGAACGCCGTGGTGTCGGCGCGGTGGGCGAGGCCCCAGCGCCGCTCCTTCGCGCGCGCGAGGGCGTCGGACACGGGCTCGCGCTCCTCGCCTCGAAGGGCCCGGAGGAAGCTCGGCGGCGTCGGCGCGTCGATCGCGAGCGGGGTGTCCTCGAGCGGGTGGCGGAGAGACAGACGCGCGGCGTGCAGCATGAGCCGCGGAGCCCGTGCGCCGCCGTAGAGACGGTCGCCGAGGATCGGCGCGCCCGAGGCGGCCAGCTGGGCGCGGATCTGGTGCGTCCGGCCCGTCTCGATCCGGAGCGCGAGCAGCGCGCGGCCGCCGGCGCGCTCGAGCACCTCGACGTGGGTGACGGCGCGCTTCGCGCGACGATCGCGGGGGCCGGCCACGACGGTGTTGCCGTCCCTCCCCCGCACGAGCTGGTGCTCGAGCCGCCTCCCGCCGCCGCTCCACCCTTCGACGACCGCGACGTAGCGCTTGTCGACCGCGCGGCCCTCGAACTGCGCCGCGAGGCTCTTGTTCGCCCGCTTGTCCAACGCGTAGAGGATCACCCCGGAGGTGTCCTGGTCGAGCCGCTGGTGGCTCCCGAGGTAGGGCTCGCTCCCGTCCCGATCGCGGAGGAAGACCTTCAGGCGGTGCACGAGATCGTCGGGGTGCGCCGGGTCCGCGGACTGGCTCGGCACGCCCTCGGGCGCGTCGAGGGCGATCACCGCGTCGTCTTCGTAGAGGATGCGCGCGGGATCCAGCGCCGGGAAGCGCCGCCGCCGCGCCTCGGTCAGCGCGGTGCTCCCTCTCGCGCTCACCCTGTGCTCACCAGACGTGCTCACAAGACGTGCTCACCAGACGTGCTCACGTGACCCGGAGTGGCTCTCAGCGGTCGAGGAGCGTGTCGGGCAGCAGCGGGGAGGGCTGGCCGGTCGACGCGACCCAGAGCTGGTGCGCCGCGCGCGTGGCCGCGATGTGGAGGAGGTGTCGCGCCTCGTCGTCCTCCGGGTAGCTCGCGGCGCTGACCTCGAGGAGCACGACGTAGTCGAACTCGAGGCCCTTCACCTGGCGCACGTCGGTGACGTCGATGCCCGGCTTGAAGGGGAAGTCCTGCCGCGCGATGCGCCGGATGAACGGGACCTCCGCGTTGACGAGGCCCTGATAGTAGAGGTCCGCCTGCTCCGGGTAGCGGGCGATGACCGCGACCGAGCAGCGCGGCTCGGCCCCCATCAGGTCGCGCAGCGCCTCGCCCAGGAACGCGACCGCCTCGCCGCCGTGGCCGAACTCGAAGTGCTCGACCGGCACGCCCTGGCGGGGCGCGTCGTTCTCCTCTTCGCTCCGAAGCGGACCGAGCACGTCGCGCGCGAACTCGATGATCTGCGCGGTCGAGCGGTAGGTGATCCGGAGCGGCTCGACGGCGACGTGGTCGAGCCCGAGCCGGCCGAGCACGTCCTTCCAGCCGGTGAAGCCGTTGTCCATCATCAGGCGCTGCGCGACGTCGCCGGCGAGGGTGATGCTCTGGTGACGGCTCGCGGTCTCGACGACCACGGCCAGCTCCACCGGGGAGAGATCCTGCGCCTCGTCGACGAGCACGTGCTCGTACGCCAGCCGCTCCTTGCCGCGCACGAGGGGGCCCCACAGGCGCTGCACGAAGCGGAGCAACAGCGTGTCGTCCTCGCGGTCGAGGAGCGCGGCCTCCTGCTCCTCTTCGCCGTCGATGCCCATGGTGCGGTCGTCGCGCCGGGCGCGCTGGTCGAAGTCCTCGGGCGGGCGCTTGCCGCGCCGCTGCTGCCGGCCGTGGCGCTCCTTGGCGAGGTTCTCGTCGATGCTCGCGAGCACCATCGGGCACTTGCGGGTGCACCAGCGATGCGCGCTCTCGATCTCCTCGTCGGACAGGCCGGTGCCCTCGAAGACCCGCTTCAGGGCGGGGAGATCGGTCAGCAGCTCCGCCCACGCGGTGGGGACGTCGTGCGCCATCGACTTGCCGCGCTGCACGACGCGCTCGACCGCGTGCCGCAGCGCGAGTGGGCGCGTGCGCGAGTCGTCGATGACGCCGTCGCGATCCCGCACCGGCTGCGCCCAGCGCCCGAGGGCGTCGAGGCGCTGCGCGAGGGGCTGGCCCGTGTGCTTCTTCCAGACGCGGAGCGCGCCGTCGCCGCCCTCGATGCCCGAGAGCGACTGGTCGAGCATCTCCGCGACCCGGGCGCTGATCTTCGCCACGTGCTGATCGATCGCGATCAGCATCTGCGGGTGCTTCTTGAGCCGGGTCACCGTCGACGGCGTCAGCTCGTCGTACTCACGCGGCAGACCGCGCACGTGCTGTTGACGGAGCTTCTCCGCCCAGCGCTCGTAGGTCTGCACCGGCACGCCGTTGACGCCGAGCGCGGGCAGGACGCGCGAGATGTAGCGCTTGAGGGCCTGGTTGAAGACCATCACGAGCATCTTGTCCGGCCGGAAGCGCTTGCGATCCTGGAAGTTCAGGTAGGCGAGCCGGTGGAGCCCGATGGTCGTCTTGCCGCTGCCCGCGCCGCCCTGGATCACCACGAGGCCGCTGTCCTTGGCGGTGATGAGGTCGAACTGGCGCGGGTCGATGAGCGCGGTGATCTCGGGGAGGTAGCGATCCTCGCGCCCATCGTCGTCCCGCCCGATGCCGAGCTTGCCCGGCTGGTGGTGGCCCTCGGCGCGCATCGCCGCGCCCTGACCGCCCGCGAGCCGTCGCGCGCTCTCGCCCGCGCGGAGCCAGGTGCCGTCCTTGCGCCGAAGGAACGTGCCTTGCGGCGCGCCGATGCGGCGGAGCTCGCCCCCGTTGATCGCGAGGCTGCGGCGCGTGAGGATCTCCCCCTCGACGTAGCGGCCGCCGAACTCCTCCTCGTACTCGTCGCCCTCTTCGTAGCGGTAGTAGAGGCGGCTGACCGGCGCGTCTCGCCAGTCGACGATGCGGATGCCGGTCTTGCCGTGCAGGTACGTCGAGCGGCCGATGAGGACTTCGCGCTTGCGGTCGTTCTCCTCGAGGACCATCCGGCCGAAGTACGGCGAGCGCGGGTCGACGAAGCCCTCGGTGACCTTCGCGCGGCGCGAGGCGACCTCGGTCAGGCGCTCCATCTCCTCGATCAGGGGCGGGATGTCCTCGAGGCGCGCCTCGTTGATCTGGTCGCGGAGCGCGATCAGCTCGGCGTCGTAGTCGAGCCCCTCGTTGGCCGGGCGCATCTCGCGCGCCGCCAGGTGCTTCTGGACACGGGCGAGCACGCGCTCCTCCTCGGCGCTGATGCGCTGGAGCTCGTCGTCGCCCGGAGGGGCGGGGGAGGGGGAGTGCTCTTCGCTGAGTCCGCTCACGGTGTACCTAAGCCCGCTTCACGCTGTAGACGCCCTTCGCCTCGGCCACCGCCTCGCCGGGATCCGAAGGGTGGAATAGGGAGATCTGTGCCACGCCGACCCGATTGCCAACCCTCTGAACTTCGCCGAGGCAGTGGAGCGCCTCGAGGCGGCCGGGGCGGAGGTAGTCCACGCGCAGGTCGATGGTGGAGACGCGGTCCTCGTCGCTCAGGACCGACCAGACGGCGCAGCCGCCGCAGGTGTCGGCGAGCGCGCTGATGACGCCGCCGTGGAGCGCGGGACGCACCGGGTCGCCGATCAGCGAGTCCCGAAACGGGATGGAGAGCACCACGCGACCGGGTGAAAGCTCAACGATCTCGATGCCGAGCACACGGTTGAAGGGGATCTTCTCCAGGAAGAAGGTCTTCAGCGTGGCGAAATGCGCCTCGATCTCGTCCGGCCGGCTCATTCGAAACGAACGGCGTAGCACCGGCGCAGGGGGGGGGCCAGCGCGCGCCTCCCCCCCAGGTGACGGTGGATGGGGCGGCGATCAGGCCGCGGCTTCGTCCTTCAGGATGCGGATCTCGCGCTGCGGATAGGGGATCCCGATCCCGGCCGCGTCGAGCGCCTGCTTCATCTGACGGCCGAGCGCCAGCTTCGTCGGGAAGAAGTCCGGGGCGTTGCACCACACGCGCACGAGGATGTCGACCGAGCTGTCGCCGAGGTTGGTCACGTCGATGAGCGGCGCCGGCTCGGCGAGCACGCGGGCCTCGGCGCTCACCGTCTCGAGGAGGATCTTCATCGCGGCGTCGATGTCCGCGCCGTAGTCGATGCCGACCGTCCACTCGATGCGCCGGGTGGCGGAGCGCGAGTAGTTCTTGATCTCGCTCGTGCGCACGCCGCTGTTGTTGAGGGTGATGGGGACGCCGTCGAAGCTCGTCAGCCGCGTCTGGAAGATGCCGATCTCCTCGACGGTGCCGCTGGAGGAGCCGATCTCGACCGCCTCGCCCAGGTTGAAGGGCCGCAAGATCAACAGCGCGATGCCCGCCGCGACGTCGGCCGCGGTGTCCTTGAGCGCGAGGCCGATCGCGAGGCCGGCCGCGCCCACCAGCGCGAAGAGGCTGGCCGTGTCCACGCCGAGCTTGTCGAGCGTGGCGACGAACACCAGCGCGAGCAGGCCGAGGCGGACCATCTTGGACAGCACCGGGATGAGGGTCGCGTCGATCTTGCCCGATCGTTCGGCGAGCTTGCGCACGCGCCCCGAGAGGAAGGCGGCGAGCATCCAGCCGACCACGAGGATGAGGAGGGCGCCGAGCAGGTCGAAGCCGTACTCGCCCGCGAACGCGCCGATCTTCTCCTGCGCGTTGGTCCAGATCGTATCGAAATTCATGTGTCTCCCATGTCGAGGTGGGGCAGGTAGCCCCGAGGCGAGCTTTGCCAGCCCTTGCCGTGCCCCAGCGCGGACCGTACACGGCCCTCATGCGCGAGCGCGATCGCTGGAATGGAGCACGCTGGGACCAAGCCGACGCTCGCGGCCACTACGAGTCGTGGTTCCAGCGAGCCAATCACCCTACGCGCCCGCTCGCGTTCTGGATCCGTTACACCCTCTTCGCGCCCCGAGCTCCGGAGTCGAGCAGCGCCCGGCCCATCGGAGAGCTCTGGGCGATCACCTTCGACGGCGAGCGGGACCGGGTGGTCGCGGTGAAGGAGGAGCACCCGATCGAGCGCTGCGCCTTCGACCCCAGCGCGCTCGCCGTGACGATCGCCGACGCGCAGCTCGAAGAGGGCCGGCTCGAGGGGGGAGCGCGCGGCGGGGATCACGCGATCGCGTGGACGCTGGCCTACGAGAGCGCCGAGCCGCCGCTGCTGCTGCTCGATCCCAGGCTCTACGGCGCCTCCTTCCCCAAGGCGAAGGCGCTCGTGGGGGCGCCGCTGGCCCATTTCCGTGGGACGCTCGACGTGGACGGAGAGCGCTGGGAGATCGACGACTGGGTCGGGAGCCAGAATCACAACTGGGGCAGCCAGCACACCGACCGCTACGCGTGGGGGCAGGTCGCCGGCTTCGACGAGGACCCCGAGGCCTTCCTGGAGGTCGCCACCGCGCAGGTGAAGCTCGGCCCGGTCCACACGCCCCGCAGCACCGTGCTCTGCCTGCGTCTCGACGGCCGGGAGCACCGCTTCGACACGATCGGCAAGGCGCTGCGCCGCACCCGCGGTCGCTACGCGCCCTTCGAGTGGCGCTTCGGGGCGAGGGACCGCGACGTGTCGATCGACGGCTGGATCCACGCCCCGCGCGAGGCCTTCATCGCGCTGCCGTACCTGAACCCGCCCGGCGGGGTGAAGATCTGCCTGAACAGCAAGATCGCCGAGTGCGCGCTCACGGTCACGACGGGAGGCCAGACGCGCACGCTGACCAGCGCCCACCGCGCGGCGTTCGAGATCTTGACGGACGCGGCGCCCGAGGGGGTGCCGCTCCTGGATCCGCGCGCGTGACGGAGTCCATCAGCGTCCGCGCCGAGGACGGCTGGCGGCTCCAAGGCGTACGCCACCCCGGGGACGGCCCGGTGGTCGTCTGCGGGCACGCGATGATGGTCGACCGGCGCACCCTCGACCGCCCTCGTGGCGGGGGCCTGCTCAGCGCGCTCGCCGCGGCCGGGCTCGACGTCGTCGCGTTCGACGTCCGGGGCCACGGAGCGAGCGGCCCGAGCGCGGACGAGGGCGGCCGCTGGCGCTACGACGACATCGTCCGCTTCGACGTCCCGGCCATGGTGCGTCGCGGGCGCGAGCTCGCCGCGGGCAGGCCGGTCATCGTGCTCGGCCACAGCCTGGTGAGCCACGCCGCGCTGATCGCGGCCGGGCTGAGCGACCCGCCCGACGCCCTCGTCGCGCTCGCGCCGAACCTCTGGACGCCGTCGCTCGAGCCCCGCCTGCTCGCTCGCTGCGCGAAGGGCGCGACCTTGCGGATCTGGCACGCGGCCACGCGGCTGCGCGGCTACTGGGACGCGCCCGGCCTCGGCCAGGGGACCGACGCGGAGGCCGAGCCGTACGTGCGCCAGTTCGTCGAGATGTGGCGAGCCGACCGGCTCGGCTACGAGGACGCGCTCGCCCGCGCCACGCTGCCCGTGCTCGCGTACTCCAGCCGCGCCGACCGCCTGCTCGCGCACCCCGCCGCGGTCGAGCGCTTCCTCGCGCTCTCCGCCGCGGACGTCGAGCACCGGGTCGTCGACGACCTCTCCCACATGGGGCTCGTCACCGACCCGCGCGCCCGCCCTCTCTGGGACGCCTGCGCCGCCTGGATCCGCGAGCGCTAGCTACGGCATCCGCGTGACGTCGAGGCGGTCGACGTCGACCACCTCGGTCATGTTGTAGAGCGCGAGGCGGGAGACGAGCGCGTCGATGCCCTCCTCGAGCTTCAAGTCCAGCTCGGCCCGGTGCAGCGGGATGAGCGCGAGCAGATCGATCGGCGCGCCGTTCGGGTGCGTCAGCTGCGGCCGCTCGAAGCTCGGCGGCGGGAGGAGCAGCACGCCCGACAGCGCCGTGTTCTCGGCCAGCGGCGCGGGCGGATCGCCGTTCGGGAGGGTGTGACCCCACCCGAGCCAGGTGCCGGCCCGGTGGGGATACAGGGCGAGATCCCGGAGCCACGCGACGGGCCAGGTGAGGTGCTCGCCGCGCGTGTCGGGCTCGATGGGCCAGCTCTCGGGCAGGGTGATCATCAGCTCCGCGTAGCCGTCTCCACCGCACCCGCAGGGGGGCACCTTCATGCGCTTCTGGCTGAGCCCGGTGGTGTAGAGCGTGGTGTACGGCCGCTTCGGGTTGGCCGGGACCACATGAATGTCCAGGTGAATATCCAGGTGAATGTCCGGGTGAACGTCGGCGGGCCTCCGGTCGTGGAGGACGTACTGCGCCGGCCCCACCAGCCGCTCCATCTGCTCGGTGATGCAGGCGACCAGCCCCTTCGCGCTCTCTGGCCTTAGCGGCCGCGCCTCCATCTCGCTGCGGCCCTTGCGATTGGCCCTGCGATTGGCCCTGCGATTGGCCCTGCGATTGGCCCTGCGATTGGCCCTGCGATTGGCCCTGCGATTGGCCCTGCGCCGTCCCTCGCGGCAGGCGGCGCCATCTTCCCCGTTCCTCATGTTCCCCCCTCTCGAGTGGCCCCGCACCGCGCGGGGTGCAGGACCGACGGAGCGCCGGAGGGTGAACTGACGGAATCGGGAAAATACTTTGTCGCTAGAATACTTTGTCGCTAGAACACTCGGTCGCTACCTCGCGCCGCGGAGGCGGCGGGCGATGCGGAACGCCATCTCGAGGGACTGGCGGTAGTTGAGGCGGGGGTCGCAGAGCGAGGCGTAGTTCGTCGACAGATCCGCCTCCGTCACGCCGGCCGCGCCGCCGACGCACTCCGTCACGTCGTCGCCCGTCAGCTCGAAGTGCACGCCGCCGAACACCGTGCCCTCGGCCGCGTGCACGTCGATGCCGGTCTCGAGCTCCGCGATGATGTCGTCGAACGAGCGGGTCTTGATGCCGCCGTCGGTGCTGCGCGTGTTGCCGTGCATCGGATCGCTGATCCAAAGCACGCGGCGGCCCTCCGCCTTCACGCGGCGCACGAGCCCGGGCAGCACGTCGCCCACCTTCGAGGCGCCCATGCGCGCGATGAGCACGAGCTTGCCCGGCTCGTCGGCGGGGTTGAGCACGTCGATGGTGCGGAGCAGCTCGTCCGGGTCGCAGCCCGAGCCGATCTTCACGCCGACCGGGTTGCGGATGCCGCGGAAGAACTCGAGGTGCGCGCCCTCGAGCTGACGGGTGCGCTCGCCCACCCACGGCAGGTGCGCGGTCAGGTCGTAGTAGCCCTGACGCCTCGGGACGCGCCGCGTCTGCGCCGACTCGTAGTGGAGGTTGAGGCCCTCGTGGCTGGTGAAGAAGGTCACCCGCGACAGCTCGTCCACCGAGATCTCGCCGAGCGCCTCCATGAAGCGAAGCGCCTCCGAGAGCTGCTGGCTGGTCTGCTCGTACTCGGCGCGGATGTCCGCCGGGAGATCCGCGTGCTCGAAGAACGAGAGGTCCCACTGCTCCGGGTGGTGCAGGTCCGCGAAGCCGCCCGCGCTGAGCGAGCGGATGAAGTTGAGGGTCATCGCCGCGTGCTCGTACGCCTCGAGCAGGAGCTTCGGGTCGGGCGTGCGCGCCTCGGGCGTGAACTCCGAGCGGTTGATGAGGTCGCCGAAGTAGCTCGGCAGCGAGATCTCCTCGCCGAGCCCGCTCGTGCGGGTCTCCATGCGTCGGCTGCGAGGCTTGGCGTACTGCCCCGCGAAGCGACCCACGCGCACGACCGGCTTCATCGTGCCGTGCACGAGCACGAGCGACATCTGCAGGAGGATCTTCAGCTTGTTGCTGATGACGTCCGGCCGGCAGTCCGCGAGGGTCTCCGCGCAGTCGCCGCCCTGGAGCACGAAGCGCTTGCCCTCCTGGGCCTCCGCGAGCTGCTCCTTGAGGCGCTCGATCTCCCAGGACGTCACCAGCGGGGGGAGGGAGCGGAGCTTCTCGATGACGGCGTCGAGGCTGCGCGGATCTGCGTAGTGGGTGGCCTGCGCGGCTTCGCGCCGCTTCCAGGACTCCGGGCTCCAGGCTTCGGGGGACATGACGATCCAGACGTGGGGTCAGAGGCGACCGGTCAGAAAGAGGATCAGCTTACTCCGCATCGGAAAAGTCGGCATCTCCCCGACGGAGGCGCTCCATGAACGCCACCGCCTCGGGGTCGCCCTCGCGCGGCGCCCAGGGGGCGAAGTCCTTGTCCGTCGACGGATCCCAGGGGCCCGGCTTGACCTCGTAGATCACCGCGTGGTCGCTCTCGATCAGCACCGAGTGCCAGAGGCCGGCCGCGAGATCGATGCCGAGCGGTCCACCGTCGCCGAGCCGGTGCCGCTCCCGGACCCGGCCCTCTTCGGTCCAGACGATCACCGTCGCGACGCCGCGCAGGACGAGGAACGCCTCCGGCTTCGGGGGGGTGACGTGGCGGTGCGGCGGCACGTAGGTGTCGCGCATCATCACGTTGAGGAAGCGGTGCGGGTTGTCCTCGGGCCCGGCGTGGAAGTTGTGGTTCGTGCGTCGCCGCGGGCTCGCCTCGGCCCGCGCGAGGACGCGGTCGAGCAGCGCGGCGTCGATCAGCTGGACGTCGTCGCTCACCGCGAGACGGTAGGCGCCGACCGCGCTACGGTCGAGCCATGATCGTCGAGCAGATCTGGACCGAGAACCCCTGGCGGAACTTCAACTACCTGATCGCGTGCCCGGAGACGGGGGAGGCGCTGGCCGTCGATCCGCTCGATCACGTCAGGTGCCTCGCGCGCGCCGAAGATCGCGGCTGGACCATCACCCAGATCCTCAACACGCACGAGCACCCGGATCACACGGGCGGCAACGCGGCGATGGTGAAGGCGACGGGCGCCAAGGTGCTCGCGCACGCCAACGCCAAGGACCGCATCCGGGAGATGGACGTCGGGCTCGGCGCGGGGGACGTGGTGAAGGTGGGCAAGACCGTCGCGCTCGAGGCGCTCGACACCCCCGGCCACACGATGAGCCACGTCTGCCTGCTGTCGAAGACCGACACGCCGGCGCTCTTCTGCGGGGACACGCTCTTCAACGCGGGCGCGGGCAACTGCCACAACGGCGGCCACCCCGAGGCGCTCTACGGCACGTTCGCGGAGCAGCTCGCGAAGCTCCCCGACGAGACGCGCATCTACCCGGGGCACGACTACATCGCGAACAACCTCGGCTTCACGCTCGACCGCGAGCCCGACAACGCGCGCGCGAAGGCGCTCCTCGGCGACGTCGAGGGCCAGGATCCGCACGAGGCGCTCGTCTCGACCATGGGGCTCGAGAAGGAGATCAACACCTTCTTCCGGCTCCAGAGCCCGACGGTGATCGCGAAGCTGCGCGAGGCGTTCGACGACCTGCCCGAGCACCCGGACGCCAAGACGGTCTTCCTGAAGCTCCGCGAACTCCGCAACCGCTGGTGAGCGCGCACATGGAACCGCGCGTCGAGGTCTTCGAGGGCTTCCTGCCGGAGCACGCCGCGCTCTTCGAGACGCTGCGGGACACCATCGACTGGGACCGGAGCATGTCGGCCCGGCTCACGGCCTCGTTCGGTCGGCCCTACAACTACCGGCAGATGGTCTACCCGGAGGCGCCGATGCACGAGGCGCTGGCGCCGGTCGTGGACCGGCTCGAGGCGAAGCTCGGGGTCCGCTTCAACAACTGCCTGCTCAACTACTACCTCGACGGGCGCAGCAAGATGGGCTTCCACGCCGACGACACGACCGATCTGCGTCCGGAGTCCGGCGTCGGGATCGTCTCGCTCGGCGCGGCCCGCAAGATCACCTTCCGCCGCAAGGACGACGAGAACACCCGCTGGGCCAAGGAGCTCGCGCCCGGCTCGCTCCTCTACATGCTGCACGACGTGCAGGAGGAGTGGGTGCACGCCATCAAGCGGCAGCGCCACGCGGGGCCGCGCATCAGCCTGACCTGGCGCGCGTTTCGATGAGCCTCCCGTCCGATCCGGACGCGCTCGACGCGGCGCGCGGAGAGCTGGCGGTCTGGACTCCGATGCTCGATCACATCGCCTCGCGGCACGGCCTGCGCGGCGCGCCTCGTCCGGTCGCGGACGGGACGCTGCCCGTGTTCGCCTACCCGGACTGCGTGGTGAAGCTCTACGCGCCCGATCGGCTCTGGCGCGCGGACGGGGCGCTCGATCGCAGCGCGGACTTCGAGGTGGAGCGCGGGCTCCTCGGGTGCGTGGGGAGCGCAGGCCCGGCGGTGCTCGGAGACGGGGAGCGCGACGGGTGGTTCCATCTCGTGCAGACGCGGGTCGAGGGGCGGCCGCTCGAGCAGGTGGTCGAGGGCCTCGCTCCCGGAGCGCGGCACGCGGCGCTGCGCGGGCTCGGTCGGGCCGTCCGCGCGCTGCACGACACCCCGCCGCCGGCCGTGCCCTTCGCGGTGCCGGACTTCGACGCCTTCCTCGACTCCCAGGTCCGCGACGTGGTCGCGATCGAGGAGGCGCGCGGCGCCCCCCGCGAGTGGCTCGACCGGGTCGACGCGTTCGTGCGCTCGGTCCCGCGTGGCGCGCGCCGCCCCGCGCTGCTCCACACCGAGCTCGGCCCGGGGCACGCGCTCGCGGCGCCCGACGGCTCGCTGAGGGGGCTCATCGACTTCGTCGACGCGATGGTCGGCGTTCCCGAGTACGACTTCGCCGCGGTCGCCTTCTTCATCACGCGCGGCGACGGCGACGCGCTCGGCGCCTTCCTCGACGGCTACGCGTGGGACGGTCCGAGAGGCGTGGCGCTGGCGCGCAGCCTGCTGCGTTACTTGCTGCTGCACCGCTTCGCGCCGTTGAGGTGGCTTCTCGCGCGCCGACCGCCTGGGAACGCGCGAGACCTCGAGTCGCTCGCGGAGCGCTGGATGGGCGTCGCCCCGGGATGGTAATCAAGCGCCCATGACGAAGACGTGGGCCCGGGGCCTTTGCTTGATGTGCGCGCTGACCTGGGTGGCGTGCGACTCCGACACGCGGACCGACGGGGGTGTGACCGACACCGACGGCGGCCGGATCGATTCGGGTCTCGCCGACTCGGGGATCACCGATCCCATGGACGCGGGCATGGAGGACTCGGGGACGCCGATGGACGCCACCACTCCCGACACCGGCCTCCCCGACGCGGGCCCGCCCGACTCGGGGGTCTGCGAGGACACGCCGTGCCGGCTCGTCTCGCCGCAGTGCGGGTGCGCGGCGGGCGAGGGCTGCACGCTGAACGACAGCTCGGAGCGGGTCTGCCTCCCGAGCGGCGCGGGCGGGGAGGGCGGCGACTGCTCGGTCGACGCGTGCGCGGCCGGCTTCGTCTGCGGCGAGGGCCCCGACTTCGACGTCTGCCTGCGCTTCTGTGAGGACGACCTGGACTGCGTCGGCGGCGAGGGCTCCCGCTGCCTCATCGACTTCGGCGTCGCGCGCGCGTGCACCACGGCCTGCGATCCCGTCGCGAACACCGGCTGCCCCTCGGGCGCCGGCTGCACCATCCTCGAGACGGCGCGCGGCAGCGGCGACTACTTCACGAACTGCCGGCCCGAGGGTACGGCGGCCACCGGCGACGTCTGCGGCACCGAGCCCGACTGCGTCGGCGGCAACAGCTGCCCGCCCAGCTCGGGGGGTGGGCCGAGGCAGTGCACGGCGTGGTGCCGCAGCGACGGAGACTGCGGCGACCGCGAGACCTGCGCCTTCGGGCTCACCATCGGCACGACGACCTACGGCCGCTGCATGTAGTCAGCCCGCGCGGGTCACGAGCCAGGCGCCGAGCGCGCCCAACGCGACGATCGCGAAGACCCACCCGAGCCCCGCGCGCGGGCGAGCGGCGCGTGCGGCGGGGGTTCGCACCTCGTGCACGGCGCCGGTCGTGGCGTCGACGAGGAGCAGGCCGTCGACGTCGAAGGCGTGCGCGTACTCGAGCAGCTGTCGGCGCGTGGCCGAGGAGCGCAGGCTCGGCTCGCGCTCGCCCGTCTTCACCTCGACCAGGAACGTCTCCCCGCTCCGCGTCACGAGCAGGTCGCCGCGCAGCGCGAACGCCTCTGGCGCTCCGTCGAGGGTGTAGACGACCTCGGCCTGCACCTGGCGCTCGAGCACGCGATAGCCGAGCCGCTTCAAGAGGCGCGCCGCGTCGCGCTCTCCTGCCTGGGCGCGCCTGGCCCGGAAGACGCGGCGGCGCCGATCGCCCGCGCGCACCCACCAGAGGCGTAGGGTCTGGACGAGCGCGAGCCCGGCGAGCGCGAGCAGGGCGACGGGCTGCCAGTCCACGCCGACATGGGATCAGCGCCGACGCGCGGCGTCAACGATTCTGCTGGAACGGATAGACGCTGCCGAGCCCGAGGAGCTGCGTGAGCGCGTCGAGCGCGGTCCGGCTCTCGTCGAGCAGCTGCGGGTCGGCCAGATCGTCGGCGCTCAGCCGGTCGCGGTAGTGACGCTTCACCCAGGCCACCAGCGCGTCGTGCACGTCGTCGATCCAGGGGGAGACGGCCGCGCGCTCCTCCGCCGTCAACACCACGCGCAGGCGCAGGCACGCGGGGCCGCCGCCGTTCTGCATGCTCTCGCGCAGATCGAAGAAGCGCGCCTCGCCGATCGGCTGGCCCTCGCCGACGTTCGCCTCGATCCACGCGCGCACCGCGTCGTTCTCGCGGCACTCCTCGGGCGCGACCAGGAGCGGGCGCTCCCACCCCGGCGGGCGCACGAGCTGCGAGTTGAAGAGGTAGGATCGCACGGCGTCCTGCACGGACACCTCGGCGGCGGGGACCCGCACGGGGGTGAAGCCCTCCACGCACTCGCTCAGCGTCTCGAGCAGCGCCGCCTCGTCGAGGAAGGCCTCCTCGTGGAAGAAGAGCACTCGCTCGTGCCCCACCGCGATGACGTCGTTGTGGAAGACGCCCTGATCGATCACGGCCGGGGTCTGCTGGGCGAAGACCGCGCGCGCCTCGGGGAGGCGATGCAAGCGCGCCACGGCCCGGCTCGCTTCGAGCGTCTGTCGCGCGGGGTAGCGCCGGGGCGCGGGCCGGTCGCCGCGCAGGCCCTCGCGGCCGTAGACGAAGAGGTGCACGCCCGGCTCACCGACCTCGGGGGTCAGCCTCGTGTGGTTGGCCGCGCCCTCGTCGCCGAAGCTCGACGCGGCGGGCAGCGGGGCGTGGACCACGAAGCGCTCCCGGTCGGCGAAGATCGCCGAGAGCACCCGCGCCGTCGTCTCGGGCTCGATCGCGCGGTGCACCTTCTCGATGAGGTTGGCGGGGGTGAAGTGCACGCGGCCGTCCTCGGCGTCGAGGCTCGGCGCCACCGTCGCGGCGTTGGCCGTCCACATCGCCGACGCGCTGCTCGCCACCGCCAGGAGCGTCGGGTCGGCCTTCGCCGCGGCCTCGATCATCTCGGCGTCGCTCCCGCGGAAGCCGAGGCGGTGCAGCAGCCGCACGTCCGGGCGCTCCTGGGGAGGCAGGACACCTTGCGGCAGGCCGAGCGCGGCGAGCGCCTTCATCTTCGACAGCCCCTGCAGCGCCGCGCGAGCGGGAGACGCGACCGCGCCTGCGTGCGAGGTGCTGGCCACGTTGCCGTAGCTCAGGCCCGCGTAGTTGTGCGTCGGGCCGACCAGCCCGTCGAAGTTCGCCTCCAGCGTCGTCATCGCGGGTGACATAGCCCATCGCGACGTTGGCGCGAAACCTCGGCCGCGTCGCGCCGATGAGCCGCGGCATGAAGCCGAGACCCCGCCTCCTCGACGCCGCCGAGCACCCCGCCTCGCTCGCCGCGCTGTCCAAACCTCCCGCCAAGCTCTGGGCCGTCGGCTCCCTCCCCGCCGGGCCGAGCGTGGCCGTGGTCGGGACCCGGCGGGCGAACCCGGAGGCGCTCCGCTTCACCGAAGGCCTGGCCGAGGAGCTCGCGCGCGCGGGCGTCGGCGTGGTGAGCGGGGGCGCGGATGGAGTCGACGCGGCGGCCCACCGCGGCGCCCTGAGAGGAGAGGGCGCCACCTGGGTGGTGCAGGCCGCGGGGCTCGACGCGCCCTATCCCTCGCGCAGCCGGCGGCTCTTCGACGAGATCGTCGAGGCGGGCGGCGGCTGGCTGAGCGAGACCCCGCCGGGGCAGCCGCCCTACAAATCGCGCTTCCTCGAGCGCAACCGGATCATCGCGGCGCTCGCCGACCTCGTGCTCGTCGTGCAGGCCCCCGCCCGCTCCGGCAGCCTGAGCACGGCGCGCCACGCGGTCAGCCTCGGCCGGCCCCTCTACGCCGTGCCGGCCTCGCCCTGGGATCTCCGCGCCCAGGGCACGACGCGGCTGCTCGCGAAGGGCGCCGCCAGCCCGTGCCTGAGCGCGGCCGACCTGCTGGAGGCGCTCGGCCGCGACGCGCCGCAGGCCGCGCTGCCCTTGCCGCCGCCCCCTCTGACGGGCGCGCTCGGCGTCGTCTACGACGCGCTCGAGTCCACCCCGCGCCACCTCGACGTGCTCGCCGCGGCCACGGGGCTGTCCGCGCCCGAGGTCCAGGTGGCGCTGGTGCGGCTCGCCGCCAAGGGCCTCGCGCGGCCGGAGGGCGCCGGATGGTGCATGCGCGGGTGAGGGCCCCGCGCTACGAACGGGGGCATGAAGGAACGCGTCACCATCGTCGGCGGAGGCCTCGCCGGCTGCGAGTGCGCCTGGCAGCTCGCGGAGCGCGGGGTCGAGGTCACCCTCGTCGAGCAGAAGCCGGAGCAGCGCACCGCGGCCCAGCAGGGCGACGGCCTGGCCGAGCTGGTGTGCTCGAACTCCTTCCGCGGCGCCGCGCTCCACAACGCGGTCGGCCTGCTGAAGGAAGAGATGCGGCGCGCCGGCTCGCTCATCATGGCCGCGGGCGCGGTCGCGCAGGTCCCCGCGGGCGGCGCCTTCGCGGTCGACCGCGAGGTCTTCAGCGCCGAGGTCACGCGCCGGGTCGAGGCCCATTCGCGGATCACCATCGAGCACCGCGTGGTCGAGCGCATCCCGGACGCGCGCCCCGTGGTCATCGCGACGGGGCCGCTCACGGGCGACGCGCTCGCGAGGGACATCGCCGACGCCGTGGGCGCCGAGCACCTCGCCTACTACGACGCCATCGCGCCCGTGGTCGCGGCCGACTCGATCGACTGGGACAAGGTCTTCAAGGCGAGCCGCTGGGACAAGGGCGACGGCGACGACTACGTCAACTGCCCGTTCACGAAGGACGAGTACGAGGCGTTCGTCGCCGCGATCGTCGAGGCGGGCAAGGTCGAGGCGCACGCCTTCGAGGACGCGCGCTACTTCGAGGGCTGCCTCCCCGTCGAGGTGATGGCGGAGCGCGGGCCGCGCACGCTCTCGTTCGGGCCGATGAAGCCGGTGGGGCTGACCGACCCGAAGACGGGCCGCTGGCCGCACGCGGTCGTGCAGCTCCGTCAGGAGAACAAGCACGCCACCGCCTACAACCTGGTCGGCTTCCAGACGCGCATGAAGTGGCCGGATCAGAAGCGGGTCTTCCGCATGATCCCCGGCCTCGAGAACGCGGAGTTCGAGCGGCTCGGCACCGTGCACCGCAACACCTACGTCGACTCGCCGCGCGCGCTCACCGAGGACCTCTCGCTGAAGGCGCGCCCCGGCGTGCACCTCGCGGGGCAGGTCAGCGGGGTCGAGGGCTACGTCGAGAGCGCCGCATGCGGGCTCGTGCTCGGCGTGATGCTCGCGACGGGGGAAGGCTACCCGCCCGAGACCACCGCGCTCGGAGCCCTGGTCCGCCATCTGCGGGACGAGGAGAAGCCCACCTTCGCGCCGTCGAACGTGATCTGGGGCATGTTCCCGCCCGTGCCGACCCCCGAGGGACGCAAGAAGCTCGGCAAGCGCGAGCGCCGCGACATCATGGTGGCGCGCTCCCTCGACGCGCTCGAGGGCTGGCTCGACGCCACCGGCGCCCGGCTGGTGCGCGCGCAGGTCGAGGGGAGCGCGGCCGCGATCGCTCCGTCGGGGCTGATGGCGTGAAGCGCGCCTGGAAGAAGCCGCTCCTCGTGACGCTCGCGCTCGCGCCGGCCGTCGTGCTGATCGGGTCGATGATCCTGATGGCCCGGAGCGAGATGGCCTTCGACGAGGCGACCTGCCCGTACGAGGAGCGCGAGACGCGGCAGGTCGCGGACGGTGTGCGCGTTCGAGAGGACGCGCGCGTCTGCCAGGAGGGCGTGGAGGAGCACCGCTGGGTGCTGCTGCGTCGCGGCGAGGAGCCCCGCCCCATGGCCCTGCGCCGGCTCGAGCAGTCGCTCTACCAGGGCTACACGTGGACGGCGACGCTGCGGGACGGGCTGGTCCGGATCGAGATCGACAACCCGGGCCAGGATCTCCGCGTCTTCAACGAGCCGCCGCCCGACGCGGGCTGGCAGTAGTCTCTCACTCCTCGTCGTGCGGGTGGGGGTCGTGCGCGAGCGGGAACGCGCGGTCGTAGACCTCCATCAGCCGGTCGACGGTGACGTGCGTGTAGCGCTGCGTGGTCGAGAGGCTCGCGTGGCCGAGGAGCTCCTGGATGGAGCGGAGGTCGGCTCCCGCGTCGAGCAGGTGCGTGGCGCAGGTGTGGCGCAGGGTGTGAGGGTGCAGGTCGCCGCGGCCCATCCCGAGGGCGCCGTAGCGGTGCACGATGTTCTGCACCTGCCGCGCGCTCAGGCGGGTTCCGCGGATCCCGAGGAAGAGCGCCTCCGGGTGCTGCTCGCCCGTCTTCGGGTTGCGCAGCTCGTCGCGCACGGCGAGGTACGCCTCGAGCGCGCTCTCCGCGGGCTTCCCGTAGGGCACGACGCGCTCCTTGCGACCCTTGCCCAGGACACGCAGCGTGCGCCGGTTGCGCTCCACCCGCGCGAGCGTGAGCCCGGCCAGCTCGCTCACGCGGAGGCCCGCACCCCAGAGCAGCTCGAGCATCGCGCGGTCGCGGGCCGCGAGCCGGGGGTCGCGGCCCTGGTCTTCGCTCGGCGCCTCGACCACACGCACCGCGTCGTCGACGGTGAGGAAGCGCGGCAGCGTCTTCTTGCTCTTGGGCGAGCGCAGCACGGCGGCCGGGTTCTGCTTGGTGATCTTCCGGCGCACGAGGAAGCGGTAGAAGGTGCGCAGGGTCGCGATCTTCTTGGACAGCGTGCTGCTCGCGTTGGTGTCGAAGAGCGAGGCCAAGAACCCGCGCAGGGCGACCACGCTGAGCTTGCCCGCGTCGAGCGGCATGCCCTCGGCGGCGGCCCAGGTGCGCAGCTGGTCGAGCGTGCGCCGGTAGGTGTCCACGGTGCGCGGCGAGCTGCGTCGCTCCGTCTCCAGGTAGCGGACGAAGAGCGCGATCTGCTGCGCGAGGGGATCCTGCACGGTCCCAGTATGGAGGACCCCCGCGGCCGCTCGCCAGAAAGCCGGGGGACTGGTAGGTCCATGCCATGGCAGGTTGGAAGCTGGTGGAGAAGCCGGTGCGCATCCCGGCGCCGGGGGGCAAGCTCATCGAGGAGCTCTTCGGAAAGGTGAGCACCCAGACCGAGGGCTTCAGCCTCGCGCACATGGTCGCGCCGCCGCAGTGGGGAGAGCCCGCGCAGCGCCCCGACTTCGGCGAGCTGACGGTGATGGTGCGGGGGCGCATGCAGATCGAGGTCGGCGACGAGCCCGAGCTGGTGGAGCTGCTCGCCGGGCAGGCGTTCTGGGTCGAGCCAGGTGTGCGCGTCCGCTACTCGAACCCCTACGAGCAGGAGTCCGAGTATTTTGCGGTGTGCATGCCGGCCTTCCAGCCCGACGCGGCGAACCGAGAAGGATGAGGTACGCCTACCTCCACGGCTTCGCGAGCGGCCCGAAGTCCCGGAAGGGGCAGCGGCTGGCGGAGGTGTTTCGCGCGGAGGGCCGGGAGCTGGCGCTGCCGGATCTGAACGCGCCCTCCTTCGCGAAGCTGAGCCTTGGCGCCATGCTCGAGCGGCTCGATGCCCTCGACGACGAAGGCTCGCCGTGGCGCTTCATCGGCTCCAGCCTCGGCGGCTGGCTCGCGGCGGCGTGGGCCGCGCGTCGACCGGAGCGCGTGGATCGGCTGCTGCTGCTCTGTCCCGCGTTCGATCTCGTCGAGCGCTGGAAGACCATCCTGCCCGACGGGGCGATGGAGCGCTGGGCCGCGGACGGCGCGCTCGAGGTGCCGGACGGCGCCGGGGTGCCCACCGCGCTGCACTACGCCTTCTACGAGGAGGCCGCGGCGCACCCGGCGTTCCCGACCGTGCGCTGCCCGACGCGCGTCGTGCACGGGACCGAAGACACGCAGGTGCCCGTCGAGGGCTCGCGGAGCTGGGCCGCCGCGCACGCGAACGTGACCCTCACGGAGGTGCGGGACGGGCACGATCTGCTGGCGTCGATGGAGGTCATCGAGCGGCTGGCGTTGGGGTGGCTCTCGGCGTGAGGGGCATTGAGCGGCCCTCGAACCGGGGGTAGCGTCGGCGCATGCAACGCCGAGAGTTCGTCGCGGGAACGACCCTGGGAGTGCTCGCGGGGATGACGGTGGGGGGCTGCGGCGGCGCCCGCGTGCCGCTGAGTCAGGCCGACGCGTCCTCGCTCCTCGACCGGCTCGAGCGAGGCCGCCAGCGCGTGCGCACCGGGCCGAGCCTCTACGGAGACGCGACCGATCCGCACCTCGACCGCATGACCCGGCTCGGGCTCGAGGCGCTCGTCGT
The DNA here is from genome assembly GCA_004213565.1 of Sandaracinaceae bacterium. Taxonomy (GTDB): domain Bacteria; phylum Myxococcota_A; class Polyangia; order Polyangiales; family Sandaracinaceae; genus JAVJQK01. The sequence continues at coordinate 5,656 of SHBB01000035.1, read as the reverse complement.
GGCGGACGTCGCGCGCTCGATCCCCCGCGACGCGGAGCTGCCCGGGCCGCTCGCGGGCGCGCTCGCCGACGCGCTGCCCGTCCTCGACGAGTGCGTGGCCCAGTTCGGCGCGCTCCTCGGCGGGATGCCGATGGGCGCGCGGAGGTCCGTGGAGCGAGCCACCCGCGAGCGCCCGGACGCGGCGATGCAGGTGGCCGAGTGGATCGACGCGCAGGCGACCGGGATCGACCGCGCGAGCCGGGTCAAGCTCCGGCAGCTGGCGCACCAGGTCGCGACCAAGACGCGTCGTCAGTCGATGGGCGCGGTCATCGACGACACGGTGGGCAAGGTCGAGCGGATCGTCGCGCAGAAGGGCGGCCCCGTCGCCTTCGCGCGGGAGGCGACGGCGAGCGCGATGCTCGCGTCGGTGTGGCAGGCCCTCGAGGGCGACGGCGTGCCGCCGAGCGCGGGGGGACGCGGGCTGGACGCCCCCAGCGGTGAGCCGCGCGGCGCCACCCCGCCCCCGCCGCCCGAGTCCGAGGCGCCGCTCACCGTCGAAGAGGTAGGCGGGCCCGGCGATCCCGAGATCGCGGTGGGCGCCGTCATGATGGGCTCGGGGGTCGTCGTGTTCGGGATCCTCACGCTCGCCGTCGGCATCGCGACCGAGAGCGCGGCGATCGGGGCGCTCGTCGGCGCGACGCCGGGCGGCACGCTTGTCATCGTCGGGCTCATCGTGCTCATCGTGGGGCTGGCGCAGAACGCGTGAGCGTCGTCGTCACCGGCCTCGGCGCGGTGAGCGCGCTCGGCGTGGGCGTCCCGGCCCTGCGCGCCGCCATCTTCGCGGGACGGCACGGCATCCGGCCCGTCACCCGCTTCGATGTCACGCCTTTTGCGCCAGTGCACCTCGGCGGCTGCGTCGAGGCGCCGGGCACGTGCTTCGACTGGGCTCTCGCCGCGGCCCGCGAGGCGTGGGAGGACGCGGGCCGCCCGGACGTCTCGCCGCGCCGCCTCGCGGTCGTGGCGGGCACGACCGAGGGCGAGGCGCACGACATCGTCGGCGTGGCGCGCGTCGTCGCGGCGGCGCTCGGCGCGGAGGGGCCCCGGCTCACGGTCTCGACCGCGTGCACGTCGAGCGCGAACGCGATCGGGCTCGGACGCGATCTGCTCGCGCGGGGAGACGCGGACGTGGTGGTCGCGGGCGGCGCCGAGCAGCTCTTCGCGGAGATGTACGCCGGCTTTCATCGGCTGGGCGTGCTCGCGGAGGCTCCCTGCGCGCCCTTCGGCGACACGCGCGGGACCACGCTCGGCGAGGGGGCCGGCTTCGTGGTGCTGGAACGGGAGCGCGAAGGGGCGCGCGCGCGCATCCATGGCTACGGGCTCGCGAGCGACGCCTGGCACGAGACCTCCCCCGAGCCGCGCGGGGCCGGCATCGCGCGCGCGGTCCGGGGCGCCCTCTCCGACGCGGCGCTCGACGCGGACGACATCGACCACGTCAGCGCGCACGCCACCGGCACCGCGGCGAACGACGACGCGGAGCACCGAGGGCTGCGCGCCGCACTGGGCGCGCGCGTCGACGCCGTACCGATCAGCGGGAGCAAGTCGCAGCTCGGGCACGCCCAGGGCGCGGCCGGGGTGCTGGAGCTCTTCGCCTCGCTCGTCTGCGTGCGCGAGGGCGCCGTGCCGCCGACCCTGCGCGTGGGCGGCGGGCGCCCGGGCGGGCCCGCCGATCCGGTCCGCGGCGAGCGACCCCGGCCGCACGCCGTGCGTCACGCGCTCGCGAGCAGCTCGGCCTTCGGCGGCGCCAACGCGGTGCTCGCCTTCGGGCCCGAGCCTCGCGCGGCGGACACGCCCTCGCGACCGATCTACCTGACCGGGCGCGCCCACGTCGGCTTCGGCGCCGGCGCGCCCCGCGACGAGTCCGCGCTCGAGGCGGACGTCGATCTCCGCCAGAGCGATCCGGCGACGCGCCTCGCGCTCGCCGCCACGCGCGCCGCGCTCGAAGACGCCGGGGTCAGGATCCGCGGCGCGCTGCGCGAGCGCGCGGGGATCTTCTGCGGCGCCGCCTTCGTCTCGCCGGAGTCCGCGGAGCGGTTTCGCGAGAGCGTGGAGCGAGGCGGGCTGGCCCGGGCGAGCGCGCCGGCGTTCGCCCGGCTGGTGCTGCACGCCCCGGGCGGCGCCGTCTCCCGCCTCCTCGCCCTCCGCGGCCCGACCACCACCCTCTGCGATCCGGGGCTCGGCGGGCTGCTCGCCTTCGGCTACGCGTCCGACCACCTCGCGCGGCGGCGGGACGCGGACGTGATGGTGGCCTGCGGGTGGCGGGAGCGCAGGGCCGACGACGAGGCCGAAGGCGCGAGCGCGCTCGTGCTCGAGCCCGAGCCCCGCGGACCCGCGAGCCAGCGCGTGGCGGGCGTCGCCTTCGGCGGGCCCGACGACGCGACCGACACCGCGGCGCGCGCGCTCGCCACGGCCGAGCTGTCCGAGCCGGTCGAGACGGTCGTCGCGCCAGACGGCTGCGTGGAGAGCCTCGCGCCCCTGCTCGCCGCCTCGCTCCCGCCCGGACGCGCTCGCTTGATCGTCGGTTCGTCCCCCCACGCCAGCTGCGCGGTGGTACTGGTGTCCGTGTGATGGAGATGGACGACAGCTTGCGCGCGCACCTCGCCCGACGCGAGGAGGCGCTGACCCGGGTCCGGCACATGCTCGTGGAGCGGCTGCGCGTGCCTCTGCCTCCCGAGCGCATCGATCTGGACGCGCCGCTCTTCGGCACCGGCCTCGCGCTCGACTCCGTCGACGCGGTCGAGCTCGTCGTGGCGATCGAGACGGAGTTCTCGCTGCAGTTCTCGGAGGGCGCGGTGGGGCCGTCGGCGTTCCGCACCGTGCACTCCGTGGTGGAGCTCGTGCTGGACCCGCCCGAGGGGATCACGCGGGTGGAGCCCAGCGACTCGCCCATCGAAGAAGCGGAGGCGGGATGAGCCCGGACGTGACCGCGATCCGCGAAGCGGTGGGGTGGCGCCGCGCGCCCGAGCTCGCGCTGCTCGCCCTGCGGGGCGACGACGCGCGGGACGCGCTCCTGCACCTCTGCCCCTCGCGCCTCTTCCTCCGGGATGCGCAGGTCAAGGAGTCGCTCTTGCTCGATGACGCGGGGCGGCCGATCGCGGACGTGCTCGTGTGCGCGGACGACGAGGACTACCTGCTGCTGGTCGAGGGCCTCTCTCCCGCGGCGCTGCGCGCGCACGTGGAGGCGCACCTGCCGCCGGGCTGCGCGCCCACGCTCGAAGACATGGGCGAGACCCACGTCGTCGTCTCCGTGCATGGCCCGTGGGCCTGGGAGCACGTCTCGAAGGTGCTCGGGGACGACATGATGGCGCTCCCCTACCTCAACTTCTTCCGCGTCGACCACGGCCTCTGCGTCCGCGCGGGCAAGACCGGCGAGTTCGGCTACGACCTCGTGGTGGAGCGCGACGCGACCGACGCGCTGATGGCCGACATCGAGCGCCACGGCGAAGCCCTCGACGGCGAGGCGGTGTCCCTCGAGGCGGTCTCGCTGTGTCGCTTCGAGAACGGGTTCTTCGACCCGGCGCACGTGCCGGTCGGGGTCACGCCGCTCGAGCTGCAGCTCGGCTGGCGGCTCGACCTCGAGCGCGACTGGGTGGGCAAGGCGGCGATCGAGGCGCGGCTCGCAGACGGCGTCCGGCGACGGCTGATGTACGTCCGCGCGGAGACCCCGCTCGAGGGCACGCTGCACCTGAACGGGCACGCGGTGGGCGAGGTGGTGCGTCGCGCGCGATCCGAGTCGATCGACGCGGAGGTCGCCAGCGCGCTCCTCGACGTGGAGATCGCGCACGGCGGCGTGATGCTCGACGAGGGGGCCCGCGTCGTCGCGCCTCCGCTCGTGGAGAACCGGAGCCTGCACGTGGACCCGCGCCGCCACGTGTTCGCCACGCGCGACGAGATCGCCTTCCCTCCGCTCTCGCGGTTCGGAGCGCGCGCGTGAGGCTCGAGGGCCGCGTCGCCGTGGTCACGGGCGGCTCGCGGGGGCTCGGGGCGGCCATCTGCGCGCGCCTCGCGGCCGAGGGCGCCTCCGTGCACGTCGGCTACCGACGCCGGGAAGAGGACGCGCAGCGCGTGGTCGCGACCTGCGGGGCGAACGCAACGCCGCTGCAGCTAGACGTGCGCGAGCAGCCCTCGGTGGACGCGGCGTTCCGCGCGGTCCTCGCGCGCCACCGCCGGGTCGACGTGCTGGTCTGCGCGGCCGCCGTGCACCACGACGGGTTCCTGGCGATGATGAGCGACGACGCGTGGGGAGATGTCTTGCGGACCAACGTCGACGGGACGATGCGGTGTGTGCGGGCCGTGCTGCGGCCGATGATCGCGGCGGGGCGCGGGAGCGTCGTCGCCGTGGGCTCGGTGGCGGGCCTGCGCGCGAGCCCGGGCCAGGCGAACTACGCGGCGTCCAAGGGCGCGGTGCTGGCGCTCGTCAAGACCCTCGCGGCCGAGGTCGGGGGCAAGGGCGTGCGGGTCAACGCGGTGGTGCCCGGCCTCTTCGACGCGGGCATGGCCGCGCGGCTGCCGGCGGATCGCAAGGCGGCCATGGTCGAGCGCATCCCGCTCGGTCGCCCCGGCGCGGCGGAGGAGCTCGCGTCGGCGGTGGCCTTCCTCGCCTCGGACGACGCGAGCTACGTCACCGGGCAGAGCCTCGTGGTCGACGGAGGGCTCTCTTCGTGACGCGGCGGCTCGAGCTCGGCGCCGACACGGTGATGCGGCTCATCCCGCACCGGCGCCCGTTCCTCTTCCTCGACGGCGTGGACAGCTTCGTGCGCGGCCCCAAGCCGACGCTCGAGGGGCACAAGCAGGTCTCCGCCAACGAGCCCGTGTTCGAGGGGCACTTCCCCGGCCTGAGCCTCTGGCCCGGGGTCTACACGGTCGAGGGCATGGGACAGGCCGTCAACGCGCTGCTCGTGCTGCTCGCGATCGTCGAGGGCTTCGAGCGGCGGGGGCTGACGGAGGCCGACGCGCTCGACGCGCTCCGCGGCATCGACGCCCGGCACCGCCTCGGGCGGCGCGCGCCCTCCGAGGTCGAGGCGAGGCTGGTCGCGCAGCTCGCCGATCCCACCGCGCGGGTGGGGCTCGCGGGCGCGATCGACGTGAAGCTCGCCGAGCCCGTCTTCGCGGGCTGCACGCTGCGCTATCGGGTCACCCTCGAGCGCGCCCTCGGCAGCGCGCGCCGGTTCCAGGTCGAGGCGACGGTGGAGGGGCGCCCCGTCGCGCGCGGCGCGATCACCAGCGCGCTCCCCGACGCGTTTCCAACGTGATCCGCGTCGCGCTCGCCTGCCTGCTCCTCTCGGGCTGCGCCCCGACCCTCGTCTGGCACGGGCGGGGCCCGGACCGCGCGCGCGAGCTGCGCGTGGAGGAGGTGGGCGACGCGCAGCGCCTGGTGCTCGACGGTGAGGTGCTCGGGCGGTGGGAGGCGGTGGGGCTCGAGGCGCTCGCGTGGACGGCGTCCGGAGAGCCGGTCTACGCGGTGCGCGACGAGGCGGGCTGGCGTGTCGGCGTCGGGCGCGCGCTCGGCCCCGCCTACGAGGCGGTCGGCGTGCCCGCCGTGGCCGGCGATCGCGTCGCCTATCCGGCGCTCGACGAGGAGGGCTGGCGCGTCGTCGACGGAGGAGACGCCGGGCCCGTC
>SHBB01000349.1 GCA_004213565.1 Sandaracinaceae bacterium | reverse complement strand
GACGACGACGAGCTCCGCCTGTGCGCACGCCAGGATCACCTCGCGATGTGACTCGAGCCAGGCGCGCAGGGCGGCCTCACCTTCGCTCGCCGTGGGCGAGGTGGGCTCTGTCGCGGGAGCCGGCGTCCTGGAGACGCGGGTCTGGCCCCGCATGTGCTCGGCGCGTCGCACGAACTCCGCCAGCGCGCGCGCGTCCGCGGCGGCCAGGGGAAGCAGCTGGTCGCAGGCTCGGAAGCGCACGGGGCGAAGACCGTCGAGGCTGTCCAGGGAGATCCGGATCGGGTGGCTGGGGGACCGGGCCGCCTCGAAGGTCACGTCCGCGCGCTCCCCCTCGAGGCTCAGCGCTTCGCAGGCCGCCCCGCGGGCCGGCGACACGCGCGCGTAGACGTGTCGCGCGTCGTTCGCGGGCGAGTAGAGCAGCTCCAGATCTCGCGCGGCGTCGAGCGTGTAGCGGAGCGCTCGGCTCCCGCGCGCCTCCCCGAGCCGAACCCGCGACCGCGAGCGCTGACGTCGGGCCACGGCCGCGCGCCGGTGTCGACTCCCCTCATCTCGGTCCGTCACGCAGAGGTTGCCGGTGCAGACGTAGACGACCTGGTTCCCGCACCCCCGGACCCGGTACGTGTGCGCGCCGAGGTCGGTCATCTCCACGGAGCTCTGGGGACAGTTGAACTCCGCGGAGAAGCGGCTCAGCGGGGCGCGCGCGCCACACCCGAGGAGGGAGAGCGAGAGCGCGGCGAGGGGAAGGAAGGCGTGTTTCATCGAGGCAGCGAGTCTACCTCATGCGCGACCCGCAGGTCAGGCGAGCTCGGCGACGGCGGCGCTGGTGATGGAGTGGGCGAGCTCCTCGATCTCGCGCGGATCCTCACCCTCGACCATGACGCGCAGCTTCGCCTCGGTGCCGCTCCAGCGCACGACGACCCGGCCGTTCTTGCCGAGCTTCTTCTCCACGCTCTTGACCGCCCTGCTCGTCTTCGGCATCTCGGACAGCGGGCGGCGCTCGGAGAGCTTCGCGTTGACGAGGATCTGCGGCACCCGCTGCATGCACTCCGCCGCGAGCTCGCTCAGCGGGCGCTCCTCGCGGAGCACGATGCTCAGGAGCTGCAGCGCCGCGACGAGGCCGTCGCCGGTCGAGGCGTGGTCGAGGAAGATCATGTGGCCCGACTGCTCGCCGCCGAAGTTGTAGCCCTTGTTGCGCATCGCCTCGACGACGTAGCGGTCGCCGACCGCGGTGCGGACGAGCTTGCCGCCCGCCTTCGACACCGCGCGCTCGAGGCCGAGGTTGCTCATCACGGTGGCGACGAGGGTCTTCTTGCGCAGCGTCCGCTGGTTGAGCATGCGGGTCGCGCAGAGCGCCATGACCACGTCCCCGTCGACCTTCTCGCCCTTCTCGTCGATGACGATCACGCGGTCCGCGTCCCCATCGAGCGCGATGCCGAGGTCGGCCTTCTTCTTCAGGACCTCGCGCGCGCACGCCTGCGGGTGCACGGCGCCGACCTTCTTGTTGATGTTGCGACCGTCGGGGCGGACGCCGATGGTCGCGACCTCCGCGCCGAGCTCGTAGAAGACGGCGGGGGCGACCTTGTAGGCGGCGCCGTGGGCGGCGTCGACGACGATGCGGAGGCCCTCGAGCGTCAGCTGGCTGGGGAAGCTCTGCTTGACGAACGCGACGTAGCGGCCGGGCGCGTCGTCGAGGCGCACCGCCGTGCCGACCCTCCGGCCCGTGGGGCGTTTCTGGTCGATCTCGCTCGACTCGATGAGCCGCTCGAGCTCCTCCTCCTTCGCGTCGGGCAGCTTGAAGCCGTCGCCCCCGAAGATCTTGATGCCGTTGTCTTCGTACGGGTTGTGGCTCGCGCTGATCACGATGCCCGCGTCGGCGCGCATGCTCGTCGTCAGGTGCGCGATGGCGGGCGTGGGCAGCGGCCCCGAGAGCATCACGCGGCCCCCCTGGCTGCAGACGCCGGCGCTGAGCGCCTGCTCGAAGAGGTAGCCGCTCTGCCGGGTGTCCTTACCGATCACCACGCGCGGTTGATGCGAGTTCAGGCGGCGAAGCTGGTAGGTGACCGCCGCGCCTATGCGGAACGCGATCTCGGGGGTCATGTTCCCCTCGTTCGCCAACCCGCGGATTCCGTCCGTGCCGAAGAGCTTCCTGGCCATCGCAGGCGTGCTACCCGAACGCGCATCGCTCGGCAACTCGCTCCCTCACGGTGTACGGTCCGCGCATGCGCGCCTGGCTGCTGTGTCTCGCCTCCCTCGTCGTCGCCTGTGGTCAGGATTGCCCCACCGAGCGGTCGCGCAGCTACGGCGACGAGACCTACTGCGGCGAGCCGTGCGCCGCGTGCGCCGACTGCGAGGAGGGCTTCAGCTGTCAGCTCCGCGCCGGGCGCGGGGTGTGCGTCGACGAGGCCTTCTTGCGGGATCGCGGTGTCAGTACGGTTTGCGAAGACCCTTGCCCGTCCGGCGAAGCCCGGTACCAGGGGGAGTGCGCGCGGATCTGCAACGTCGACGGCGAGTGCGACCACTGCTGCATCGAGCCCGCGGAGCTCGAGTTCTTCATCTGCGCCCCGAGCCCGGACTCCTGCTGACGCTCAGTCGCGGCAGTAGGCGGTGAACTCGGCGACGCCCAGCACGGGCTCGGGCCAGGCCGCGACGAATCGGTCGGCGTCCTCGCGGGAGCCGAACGCGACCGACGCGGCGATGTGCGAGGGAGGGAGGCCGAGGGCCTGGGCCGCGCCGTCGTCGCAGCCGAGGTCCCCCGAGCCGCCGCCCTCGATCCCGCGCGCGCGGAGCCGCTCGAGCGCGCCGGTGACGGCGGGATCACGGCCATCCGGCGCCGCGGCCAGGTAGACGCCCCACGCGGTCGCTCCGTGCACGGGCTGGACGGGGGTGGGCAGCGGCGCGGCAGGATCGGGCGCGGTCTCGTCGGGTGCCGCCTCCTCTGGCGCGCTCGCTTCGGGCGCGGTCTCTTCAGGCGCGGTCTCCTCAGGTGCGGTCTCGACCGCGGCGCGCGCGGGCTCGCTCGGGTCCGAGGATCCGCACGCGAGGCAGAGGACGAGGGCGGCGAGCGGGGCGGTCTTCATCGCGCAGAGGCTACCGCAGATCTCGACGCGCCTTCGCCTCAGGGCTCCCAGAGCACGTCGAGGGAGCCGTTGTCGACGGGGACGTAGCTGCCGCGGAGGATGAAGCTCTCGGGGAGGGTGAGCTCGACGTTCACGCCGCCGCCGACGCCGCCCGAGCCGCTCGAGGAGCCGGCCGCGTTGGTGCCGTCCGCGGCCGCGCTGAGGAAGCCCTCGATGTACATGCCCGTGACGAAGTCGCGCAGGAAGTCCGGGATGAGCTCGTTGGCGTTGAAGCCCGCGCGGATGCGCGTGCCGCCGAGGCCCTGGGATTCGATCGCGAGCACCGGGATCACGTCGCCGAACTCCTGACGCAGGCCCAGGGTGAGGATGCCGGCGGTCAGGCCCGCGAGGAAGCTCGCGGCCTCCTGGCTCGCGTCCAGCTCCGACGTGCCGCCCTGCTGCCGGCCGCCGCTGACGAGGAGCGCGATGACCTCGGCCCGGTCCCCGCCGTCGCTCGACTCGAAGCGCACCTGCGGATCCGTCAGCGTGCCGGTGACGTGCACGGTCACCGTCGTGCTGCGCCCGGGCACCTCGTAGATGGCGGTGATGTTCACGCGCGGGTTGAGGTCCGCCTCGCCCCCGAAGCTCAGCGTGCCTCCGTCCTGCAGCTCGAAGCGCTTGCCGAAGATCTCGAACGTGCCGCGCTGGAGCGTCGCGACGCCGCTCACGCGGAGCTCCGGGTCGCGATAGATGGCCTCGAGCTCGGCGCGCACCTCCGCCGTGAAGTCGTCGCGGCGGATCCAGAACGGGTCGCTCGCGTCGATGGTGACGTCGAGCGTGTAGCTCTCTCGCGCCGCGATCGCGCCGCCCACCGGGCGCTCACCGCCCACGACCAGCACCTCGTGATGCGGCTCGAGCGACTGAAGGCTCCCCGCCTGCTGCGCCGGCAGCCGGACGGTGAAGCCGCGGGTGCGGATCCGTGTCTCCGTGCGCTCGTCGGTGATCTGCCCGCCGATCAGCGCGCTGCCGCTCAGCCAGGCGAGCACCATGCCCTCCTGGCGGATGGGGAAGCGGTCGGTCGCCACGGAGAGATCGACCTCCCGCGGCACCAGCCCCTCGAAGCCGATCCGGCCGCTCGCCACCGCGCGCCCGCCCGAGTCGAAGGCGCGGAGCGGTTGGTCCGCGGGGAAGAGCGCCTCGTCCCCGTGCAGCTCCACGCGGCCGGAGATGTCGTGCAGGTGCTGCCCCAGGCCCTCGATCTGCAGGTGCCCATCGCTGATGTCGAGCGCGCCGCTCAGCCGCAGGTTCTCCCACGGGCCGATCACCTCCACGTTGCCGTCCATGCGCGCGTCCCCCGAGACGATCCCCGGGATGAACGTCAGCGCCGGCTCCATGCGGACCGACTCGAAGTCGCTCCAGCTGACGATCTCGCCGCCCTCCACGTAGGCCGGCAGGAGCTGCCCCGCCGCCCAGCGCACGGGCACGCGCAGCCGGCTGACCATCTCGTTCGCGGCCGCGGAGTCGACCTCTCGGCAGCGCGCGCCCTCCGTGCCCGGCTCGCCCGCCAACCCGAGGATCGTGCACGCGGTGACCGCGTCTCGCTCCGGGGTGCTGCCCACCCGCACGTGCACGCGATAGTCGGTGCTGAGCCGCGCCTGCCCGCGCTCGCCCCCCACCTCCCAGATCCGCAGGTGTGGGAGGTCGACGACCGCGCCGACCACCGGGGTGTCGGTCAAGAGATCCTTCGCGGTCACCGAGGCCTGGATGGGACCGGAGCCGAAGCCGCACAGCCACGGGACCTGCTGGAACGTCACGCCGCGCACGCTCGCGGTCAGCTCGGTCGAGGGGAACTCCGGCACCTCCCCGCGCTGCACCCACTGGTCGAGCGGCAGGACCGCGATGGCCGTCGCGTCGATCGCGGGCCGGGTCCCCCCGAAGAAGCCGTAGATCCGCGCCTCCGCGATCTCGCCGTCGAGCGTGCCGCGCACGGTGGTCAGGGGCCGGAGCTCCGCCGCGCAGGGATCGTCGGTCGCCGCCTCCACGTAACGCCCCACCGCGGCGAAGTCCGCGTGCGGCCCGTCGGGGCCACCCGACGCGGTCAGGCTGAGCGACGCGCTGAGGCCCGGGGGGACGTAGTCGCGCAGCGGGCGCGGGTAGGCGTCGAGGCGGCGCCGCGGGACGCGCACGGACGCGCTCCACTCCGCCGCCGAGAGCTGGGCCCAGAACTGCTGGAAGCTGCTGGGGACGTCGTCGATGGCGAAGGGCAGGGAGGCCTCGGCCTCGAGCAGCTCCCCTTGCGTGTCCGCGACCCAGAGGTGGCGCACCCGGACGCGGTCCGCGCCATAGCTCAGCCGCACCTTGCCGCGGAGCGGATCCCAGCCGGGCAATCCGATGCGATCAAGGACGACCACCGCGTCGCGCAGGCCCGGCGTGCGCGCGCTCCCCTCGAGCTCGATGGTCGTGGTGATCCGCCCGAGCACCGGGATCTCCTCGAGCACGCCGAGCCGCGCGAGGAGGCGGAGGTCCAGGTTGCCCGCCTCGACGCGGAGCCCGTCCAGCGTCGCCTCGTCGAGCAGGCGCGAAGGGTCGCGGAGCGCGCGCTCGGTGACCTCGATCGGCCCCTCGAGCCCGATCGAGCCCTGGTCTCCGAGCTCGAGCCGCACGTTGGTGTCGAGCGTCGTGTCCTCGAGCGAGAGCTGCACCGTGCCATTGATCTCGTCGACGTTGCGGAACGAGCCGTCGCGGATCCGCGCGGTCAGCTCTCCTTGCGGACGCCGGTCGAGGTCGCCGCGGATCTGAGCTCTCCCGTCGACGCGCCCGCCGAGCCCCTCGAGCGCCTCCGGGGCGAGCGGCGCGATCTGGGCGAGGTCGACGTTCAGCAGCTGGATGTCGATGTCGTCGTCGCCGTTGAAGCGGTACGTCCCGCTCGCCACGACGCGCTCGTCCGCGCGCTCGAGCACCAGCGGATCGACCGTCACCGACTGCCCCGGGCGGAAGCGCAGGCTCACCCGCCCACGCATCGGCGCGCCGTCTCCGAGGTCGATGGCGAGGGTCGGCGCGTCCAGGGTCAGCCCGCCCGCGGTGGACGTCGCGCGGCCCTGCACGAGCACCAGCGTGCCGGCCTGGGCGTCGGCGGCGCGCGCGCTCACCTCGTAGCCGCCCGCTCCGCCGTGGATCGAGACCTCGGCGTCGCCGAGGGAGACCTCCCCGATGCGCAGCCCGCTCGCGGTCCCCTCTGCGTGGATGACGGGCGCCGGCCCGCTCCCGGGCGCGAACTGACCGCTGACGTCGAGCGTCTCCGCCCTCACGTTCCCGTAGCGCGCGCCCCGGAGCCGCAGCCGGCCGTCGAAGCGCAGGTTCTCGAAGCCCGGGTCGGCGCGCACGTCGAGCACCGCGAAGGCGGAGCCGCGCGCGTCGGGGGCGAGCCGCCGCAGGTTGGGCTCGTCCTGGAGGTTCGCGATCCGCGCCGTGACGTGCACGTCCACGCGCCCGTCGAAGCCGATCTCGCCGTTGATGTCGGCGCCGCCGTCGACGAGGTCGGCGTGCAGGCGCGTCAGCGCGAGCTGGTCCTCCTGGAGGAGCCCGTCGAGGGTGAAGGCGGGGATCTGGTAGCCCTCGATCGTCAGCGGCCGCACCTCGGCGTGCACGCGCTGCACCCGCTCGCCCGAGTCGGGCGGATCCTCGGGCTCGATCTCCAGCCGCACCCGCCCGCCGATGTCGAGGGCGGGCGCGCCGTCGACCAGCTCGGAGAGCGCCAGCTCACCGTCCGTCCAGGCCTCGAGGACCAGGGAGCCCTCGCTCGGCAGCTGCCCGTGCACGTAGAAGTGGCCGGGCTCGCCGCGCAGCTCCGCCCGCAGCTCGAGGTCATCCGTCGGACCCCAGAGCCGGGCGTGCCCGTGATAGGTGCCCCGCAGCGAGTCGAGCCCGGGCGCCACCTCCATCTCCGCCAGCGTGGCCATCTCGACCGGCTCGGCCGACGCCGTCAGGTCCATCACCGGCGGCGCCTCGTCGTCGGGGCGCACCAGCTCGATGCGGGCGCGGACGCGCGTCCCGTCGCGGCGCGCCCGGGCGAAGAAGTCGAGCCCCTCCGCCATGTTCGAGTCGAAGTGACCGACGATGCGCTCGATCTCCGTCACGCCGGGGTAGGGCCCCGTCATGAGCGCGTTGCCGTCGTGCACGATGAACCGCACGTCGCTCTGCGCCTCGACGCGGCCCGCGATGGCCACCTGCTCGAAGCGCATGCCCTCGTAGCCGGGCGCGTCGCCCTGGACGAGGATGTTCTGAAGCTCGACCCCGTCGACGACGACGAGGGGCGGCGTGCCGCTGCTGGGAGAGGTGTCGACGGGCAGGAAGGCGTCGACCAGGGACACGGTGTCCTCGTCCTCGCCCGAGACGTAGAGCGTGACCACGCCGTCCCGCGCCCGCGCGCGATCGATCCGGATCACCCCGTCGAAGAGGGCCGCGAAGTCCGGCCACGCCGCGACGCGGCCGACGCGGATCACCTCACGGCCGTCGGGATCGCGCACCACCACGTCGCGCGCGACGAGCTTCGCCCAGCTCACGTTCTGCAGCTCGCCGATCTCGAGCTCGCCCTCGATCGTCCGGTTCAGCAGCGAGGTCAGCGCGTCGACCGCGACCACCCCGGCCAGCGGCAGCTGCAGGTGATAGGCGAGGCTCGCCAGCAGCGCGAGCAGCCCCACCAGCGTCCACCCGACGGTGGCCCCCGCGCGTTTCGCCGCGCGCTTCAGAACGCCTCGCCGATGGTGATGTGAACGGCGGCCGGGAACTCACGGGTGAACAGGTAGTTGCGCGGGTTGCACTCGTTGGCGGAGTCCGCGGTGCACGTCGGCGGCAGGGAGCTGTCGCCGCCGAAGCTCCGCAGCTCGGGCGGGGCCCACGCCAGATCCAGCCGCAGGGGGCCGACGATGGTGCGGTAGCGGATCCCGAGCCCGACCGAGACCTGCGGGTGGTCGAACCGGAAGGGCGCGTCGCTGCTGGTGGAGCCGAGCGGGGGGCGCGAGACGTCGCCCGCGTCCCCGAAGAGCACGACGCCGAAGGCGGCCGTGATCGGCACGCGCAGCTCGAGCGACGCCTCCCAGCTCCGTGTGCCGCCGGAGATGCGCACGGGGCGTTGCTGGATGTCCAGCCCGCGCTCGAGATCGGCCCGCGAGCGCGGCGTGTTCACGTAGCGCTGCACCGCGTCGCCGAGGAGGCCGGGCAGGTAGCCGCGGTTGCTCGAGGCGCCGCCGCCCCGGAGGTGGAGCAGGGTCGGGCCGAGCACGTTGAGCTGGTAGACGTTGTCGGCGAGCAGGCTCTGGTCGTAGCTCTCGATGTGCATCACGCCGATCTCGAAGCGGCCCGCGAGCACGATGCCGAACGGGAGCGGCACGTACCCTCGGGCTTCGGCGTTGACGGCGATCATGTCCCACGAGCTCAGCGGCTGGACGCTCTGCTGCGACGTGACGGCGAAGTAGGCCCCGGCGCGCGGGTTGCGCGGGTCGTCCCGCAGATCGAGGCGCACCACCTCCTCGAGCCAGAGCGAGCCGGTCTCGGGCAGCCGCTGGGTCGGGTCGATCGGCTGCACGTCGGTGGGGAAGAACCAGTTCCCGTGGATGAAGGCCGCCGTGTAGAGGCGGCCGTCGAGCCAGGTGCGCTCCGGGCCGAGCACTCCGTCGAGCTCCGAGCGGAAGAAGCCCGTGAAGGGCATCGGGCCGAGGTCCTCGCGGAGCTGGAACAGGAGATTGGTGCGCGGCTCCAGGAACGCGGGCCACCGGAAGCTCGTCACGGCCTGGATACCGAAGGGCGGGTTCTGCGCCGGGGTGAAGTTGAAGACCGGCATCTCGAAGATGAGGCGCGGCCGCAGCTCGAAGCGCCAGCGGATGAGTCGGTCGAAGAGGTTGCGGTGCTCGAGCGTGGCGCTGAGGTGGATGTCCCACTGGGCCGCGTCCTGCTGCCCGGCGAAGTTCGTCGCCGTGCCGAAGGTGATGGCCTGACCCGCCTGGAAGCCGCCGCCGAAGCCGTATCGGAAGGCGCGACCCGGCGCGACGCGGATCTCGATGTCGACCGGCTCGTGCCCCTCCTCGACCTGCGCCGGGCCGTCCTGGCAGAAGCGGTCCGTGTCTCCGATCTGGACGTCCACGTCTTCGGCGTCGACCACGGGCGGCTCGCTGGAGGCGTCGTCGCCCGCGCCCTCGACCTCCTCGTTCTCCTCTCGATCCTCGGGGCGAATCTCGACGCTGCTGAACGCGCCGAGGGCATAGAGCGCGCGCTGCGACTCCTCGAGGGCGGCGAGGCTGAAGGTCTCTCCAGGGGCGAGGTCGGCGACCGCGAGCAGCGTGTCGGGCGGGAGGTTGTCGTAGCCGGTCACGCAGACCCGGCCGACCACGTTGGGCAGGTCCGCGTCGACGATGAAGACGATGTACGCCTCGCGGCGGCCCCGGTTGAGCTTGACCTCACCGTCGACCCGCGCGTGCGCGTACCCGGCGTCGGCGAGCACGCGGAGCATGTCTCGCTTGGTCAGCTCGTAGAGCGCCTCGTCGAAGCGGTCGTCGCGGCTGAAACGCAGCTGGGCGCGCAGCTGCTCGCGCATGCCTTCGGGGAGCACGTCGATCCCCCGGATCGACATGCGGGCGATGCGGACCGGCTCACCCTCCTCGACCGTCACGCTGACGTCGACGGTGCAGTCGCTCTCGTCGCCCGCGCCGCAGCCCTCGACGTCGCGATCGGTGCCCGTCGCCGCCGGGGGATCGACCTCGGTGTCGACCACGCGCGCGTCGAGGTAGCCCCGCGCCCGGTACCAGCGCTCGATGCGCTCGAGGTCTCGCTCGAACACGCTCTCGTCGTAGAGCGGCCACTCGGTCCAGGGCCAGTGCCAGAAGTCGACGATGAGGTGGCTGCCGTCGAACGGCGGCTCGCCGCACGAGGGCGCGCCGCGCAGACCGATGTCGACGTTGAAGGTCGACCGGTCGCGGGTCCCGAGGCAGGCCGCGATCGCCTCCGCGTCCATCTGCTCGGCGCCGTGGATGGTGAGGTTCTCGACGCCGTAGCGGCCGTCCTCGATCTCGGCCGGGGTGGCCGCGGCGCCGATGGAGAGGAAGGCGCCCCAGTGGCCCAGCTCCGCGAACCCGAAGCCGAGGTTGGGGTCGAGGGCCACGTTCAAGCGCGCCTCGCCGAAGAGCTCCACCGAGTCGGCGATCATGCCGGTGACGCGGAAGAAGCCCTCGGCCGAGGTCTGGAAGGTCTCGGTCGCGAGGGTCGGGCTGAAGATCGCGCGCAGGCGAACGCCGCCGAAGAAGTTGTCGGCGCGGAGTCCCGCCGCGATGGCCGCCTCCACCACCACGTCCACCGGGTCGATGG
>SHBB01000348.1 GCA_004213565.1 Sandaracinaceae bacterium | reverse complement strand
GCGTTTGACCTGGCGCGCTGCGTCTGCACTCTGTTCGGGTGGCGTCGAAGAACATGGGACGATGGGTGCTCGCGGTCGCGCTCGCCCTGATGTCGGTGCCCGCCGTCCACGCCCAGGACCGCGAGCACGCCGAGCTTCCGGGGGTACGTGCTCCACGCGAGGTGCTCGCGGTGGTCGGGCGCGCGAGTCACTCGCTCAGCGCGTGCTACGAGCGGATGGTGGACCCGGCGCCCCGAATCCGGGGAACGACCATCATCCTCCTGACCATCGAAGCGGACGGACGCGTGAGCCGCGCGCGCTCGCTCCGTTCGTCGCTCGGGCGCCCGGAGATCGACCGTTGTCTGGTCACCAAGCTCCGGCGGCTGCGCTTCCCAACCCGGGCGCGGGCGATCACCGTTCGGATCCCCTTCGAGTTCGCGGGCCCGGCGAGGCGCTCGCGGGCAAGACCCAACCGGGGCCTCTGACAGTCCTGCTTGTGCTGCGTGCGAAGGCGCCCGTCGCGCCGGGTGTCTCGTGCCGGGGGACGATGGATGAGCAGCCGTTGCTGAGCCGGTCGTGTGCATCGAAGCCCCTACTGGACTCGGTTCCGAAGGCCTGACGCTCCACGGCCACGGCAGCGAACCCCGCGCCGTGGCGATCGCGTGCGCACAGCGCGCCTTCGAAGGGGAGGGCGATGAGCTCGCCGCCTTGCTCGAGGATCGTTCGGCGACAAGCGGCGGTGCTCTCGACCTCGACGTACGTGAGCCACCGCGACGTTCTTCTCGCCGCCCAACCCCAGCCGCGCCTCGCCGAGCGTCGCACTCGAAGCGCGAAGAGCTCCGCGTAGAACTGACGCCGCCTCGACCCTCCTGAGGCTCACCGCGCGCGCGGCGCCGCCGGGGGCAACGTCACCGTCGAGACGGTCACGCGACCCGCCCGGCTGACGTGGGCCACGAGGACGGTCTCGTCATCGACGACGGCGGGGGCAGAATATGCGGGGTACGTCACGTCTCCAGCGATCCGGGCGGCCGACCATCCGCCTTCACCGACTCGCAGCCCGTCTTCGTGCACGGCGACGTACAGGGCCATGTCGTCGCATCGGTCGCCGGGGTCGCAGTACCTCGGACGTGCGAGGAAGGCTGCCGCAACGAGGTGCTCTCCCAGGGCTGCTCGAAGCCTCCCCTCGATCTGACCGCCGGGTGTAGGCGGGAACAAGGGGAACACCTCATCGAGGTGGTCGATCCGGGCAGGGAGCACATGCCGCCTCACTCGACCCTCGCTGGCGTCGAGACGTCGAACCGTCGCGGTGGGGATGAGCCGCGGCGCATCCCGCTCCTCTTCGAGAGCGAGGAGCACATCGAGCGGGGAGAGCTGCCGAGCGACGACCTGCCCCGGACCGATGTCCACCACCAGCCGTCGCGTCGCGCTGGCGCGGAGGTGGATGGTCCAGACGTCGTCGTAGCTCCTCGCGCGGACGGGCTGCAGGGTGTCCAAGCGCAGCTCCGGATCCCTGTCGGCGACCTCGCTCAGAAGCACCTCGTGGGATTCCTGGGTCCATGCGCCAGAGGCATCTCGTCGGCACACGCCCAGCCGCAGCTGCTCATCGCCGAGGCGGGCGCCGTAGGCACCGAGAAACACGAGGCCTCGAGGGACGCCTTGCCCATCGAGGACGAACACGGGTCGCTCCCGTTGCCCCTCCCCGACGGATTCGTGCGACACGCTCGCTTCCGGCAGGGCACGTGGGACCGGCGGCGGCCAGGGCGTGCCTGCGCACGCCGTCAACGTGGACATGAAGAAGATCCCCCATCGCATCGCGTCAGATCTCCCTACGGCGCGGCCGACCATCCCCTCCCCCCGCCACGCGCATCTCGTCGAATCTGATGACCTGTCTCGCGCAATCGTGATCACTCGTTTCGCTCGTTCATGATCGCCGCAGTGCTGGGAGGGACGCTCTTCGTCATATCGTCATAGCTCGAAGCAGCTGGATTGATTGAGCTTTCCCGAATGACGATAAGACGAAGAGCGTCCCTGAGGCGTAGTCCTCCTTCAACCGTCCGCGGCGCCGCCCATCACCGCGGTGAACGGGGAGGGCTCCTCGCGCTCAGCGACGGCCGCGGAGGAAGTAGGTCGTCATGGCGCCCTTGCCTTTGATCGCGACCGGCTCGCGCTCTTCGAGAACGAAGCGATCGCCGAGGGCATCATGGACGGCCCGGCTCACCTGGATGCAGCCGGGCTCCCCCTGCGACTCCATCCGGCTCGCGACGTTCACGGTGTCCCCCCAGACGTCGTAGCTCAGCTTGTGCGCCCCGATGACGCCCGCGACCACCGGGCCGGTGTGGAGCCCGACCCTCAGCTGAAGCCGGTGCTCGAGGACGGACGTCGCCAGCATGTCGAGCGCGAGGTCCGCCGCCGCCTCGACGTGTCCTGGGCGGGCCTCCGGGACTCCAGCCACGGCCATGTAGGCGTCCCCGATCGTCTTGATCTTCTCGAGGCCGTGTTGCGTCGCGAGCTCGTCGAAGCGGCGAAAGACTCCGTCGAGGAGCGCGACCACCTCGTGCGGCGGCAGCTCCCCCACGAGTCGGGTGAAGCCCACGATGTCGGCGAAGACGACCGTCGCGGAGGGAATCGAGTCGGCGATCACGGCGTCCGGCATCGACTTCAGACGGCTGACGATCGCCGCGGGCAGGATGTTGCGAAGCAAACGATCGGAGCGCTCGCGTTCACGATCGAGCAGGTGCAGGGAGCGACGTAGCTCGAGCTCGCGCGAGACCTGATGGCTGAGGATCACGAGCGACCGCTCCTGCGTGGAGGTCAGTGTTCGGGGACGGTAGTCGATCACGCAGAGGGTCCCGAGCGCGTAACCCTCCGGCGTGCAGAGCGGGGCGCCCGCGTAGAACCGGACGTGTGGCGGCTCCTCCACCAGCGGGTTGCCGGCGAACCGCGGGTCCTCGTGCGTGTCGGGCACGACGAAGAGCTCGCGTCCGAGGATCGCGTGCGCACAGAACGACGCGTCCCGCGGGGTCTCTTCGACCTCCAGGCCGCAGCGCGACTTGAACCACAGCCGGGTGCTCGCCACCAGGCTCACCAGGGCGACCGGCGCCTGGCAGGTCCACGCCGCGAGGCGCGTGATGTCGTCGAAGACCGGCTCGGGCGGGGTGTCCAGGATTTGGTATTGACCCAGCGCGGCGAGTCGCCGCTTCTCGTCCGCGCTCACGAACCCCATGTCACTCCCCCTGAGGTTGGGTAGGCGCCGGCGAGGGCGGGTCAACGTCGCCGCTTCGTGGGACGCCGGGTGGTGACCCCCCCCGCTTCTTGCTCTCCGTCCCCGCTTCTTGCTTCCCGCGTCGTCGTCACCGTGTCGTGCATGTCGTTCGCAGTGCTGGGAGGAGGGACGCTCTTCGTCATATCGTCATAGCTCGAAGCAGCTGGATTGATTGAGCTTTCCCGAATGACGATAAGACGAAGAGCGTCCCCGAGGCGTTGCCTCGACTGATCGCGACGCGCCCGACTTGATCACGCCGGAGCTCGAGGCGACGGAGATCGACGCGCCCCGCGCCACACGGCGACGTCACGCGCCGGGGAAGCGCACGTAGGCCTCGACGAGCAGGCGCGCGAGCGCGTCGTCGTCAGGGCGCTCGTCGATGCGCCCGCGGGTGCGGAGGTCCTCGACGAGGCGGTCGATCACGGCCTCCTGCGTCAGCGCGTCCGCCCCCGACGCGACCAGCGCGACCTCGTCTTCGTCGCGGTAGCAGTTGGCCTTCCACTGCACGGAGAGCCGAACCTCGGGCCAGCCGTAGCTCGCGAGCTCCTCGCCGTCTTTCGCGAGGTGCCAGCGCTCGTCGGCGTCGGAGAAGGTCAGGGTGGCCCCCGGCTCGACGGGCGGCGGCGGCGCGTCGTCTCCGCCCACGCGGTCGACGCCGTGAAACGTCCCGTCGACGTCGAGGTGGATTGCGGTGTTGAAGCGCGGCGAGACGGTCGCCGGCGCGGCGTCGGGGCCGTCCGGGTAGAACACGAAGTCGCCGCCCTCGCAGTCGTTGAAGAAGGCGACGCCGGCCGTGACGTGTTTGCGGTGCGACTCGAAGAGCCCCGAGTGGTGCATCACGACGAGGAACCACTCGGGCACCTTCCACTTGTCGAGCCCGCGGTACTCCGGCGTATCGGTGTGCAGCGGCAGCTCCTGCCCCGGCAGCAGGATGTTCGCGTAGAGCATCGTCGGCCGCACGAGCGGGCGCCCGGTCAGCTCGGCGGCCGCGCTCGCGATCTCGCTCGACTCGAGCACCGGCTCGATGCCGGGCAGCTGCACCTCGGAGTGCTCGAAGAAGACGCTGCGAAAGAGGTTGATGCGGCTCATCACCTTCGACGGGTCCTCGTGCCGCCCGAAGCGCCCGCCCGTCATCAGGTGGTTCATCGCCGCGTCGTGCCGGCGCACCATGCCCGCGCCGAAGCCGTGCTCCACGGGGCCCTCGACATAGACACCGTAGGCGCCTCGCTGCGCGCAGAGCTGACGCACGCGCTCGGCCACGGGCGCCTCGAGGAAGGGGTCGAAGGTCTGATGAGTTCCCATGGCGTCGATCCTCCTGCCGCGTTGTACCCCCTCGCGCGCCCGCTTGTCCCGCGGACCGAGGTGTCTCGCTGCCTCGTGGTCGACCCCACAACGCGCCCACGCGACGACCGAGGCGCTCTGCGCGCGCGCCTCGGAGACGACCAGCGGGCGGCTCGCGAGGTCGTCTCGCCCGTGCTCACGACCCGTGCTCACGAGAGGGGCGTCGGCGGGGAGCGCTTCGCCGCGGGGCGCATCACCCGCGAGCGCGCCGTTGATGCTGAGCCTCCGGCCGACGAGCGCGGCGCGCTCGTCTCCGCGAACGCACGAGAGGCAGGGGCCGCGGACGAAGGGGCTCGATGTCGAGAAGCGGAGCCGCGTGCCGAGCTTCTTGGTGCGCGACGAGCGTCCCGCCGCGCAATCAGCCCCTCGGGAGAGCCACGTCCACGACGTGATGGTCACCGAAGAGGACGGGTCACCTATCCGTCCTTCACCTCCGGAAAGGCCTCACCCAGCAAGATCTCTCGGCCCTGGTCCACGTTCGCGGAGGTCAGCTTCCAGCGCTTCGGGTCCTCGAACTCGAAGAACATCTTCAAGGCCTTGTCACGCCTCCGGATGGCGAGCAGGCACTTGATCCACGGCTCACCATCTTCCCCCGTGCTCAGCGCTCGAAAGCGCAGGAAGGCCTGGGCGGCGGTGCGCTGATCCGTGCCGAGACTGATGAGCCGGCGCTCCCTTCCGTAGTAGCGGAAGATCTCGCCACCGTAGCTCTGCCCGTCGGTGGGTTCGAACACCCATCCGGCGTAGTCCCACTCGTCGCCCTCTGCATTCGCCCGGCGCAAGAGGATACCGCCGACCTCGTGCACGAGATCCGTCTTCTCGCTCATGCCATTCCCTCACTCATCGAGCCGGACCATACTCCCACAACCGAGAAAACTCAGCTGAAACTGAGAACGGAAGCCTCGCAACTGGGTACGCCCAGTCAGATTGATATGCGATCTCGACTGGACTGGGAGATCTCAGTCAGTTTGATTGTCGTTCTCGGCTGGGTTGGGAAATCCCAGTTCATCTGAGAATGGAAATCGACTGAACTGGGAAATTCCAGTAGGTTTGATTTGCGTTCTCATCTGCCCTGGGAATTCCCAGTCAGTTCGAGAGACACTATCAACTGAACTGGGTGGGCCCAGTCCAGTTGATTCACTCTCTCAATCTCGCTGAGCGCTCCCAGTTGGAGGCCTGCGATCTGGCTTCGAGCTCGGTGCGGCCAGTCCGAGGCGCCGACGAGGCAGTTCGAGCTCGGTAGCCCCACCGAGACGGTCGGCGCGTGTCTCCGGACGTGGGCGAGGCATCAGCCCGCCTGGGGCCCGAAGTGCGGGTTGGTCTGGCGGACCACCGCCAGCGACGCGTGCTCGCCGCCGTACGCGTGTCCCGGGTACAGCTCCATGTCGTCGGGCAGCCTGGCCAGCCGCTGCGTGAGCGTGCGTCGCATCTCGTCGGGGTCACCGCCCGGGAGATCGACGCGACCGCAGCCCTGCAGGAACAGCGTGTCGCCTGCGACGAGCGCGTCACGGACCCGGAAGCACGACGACCCCGGCGTGTGCCCGGGCGTGTGCAGCAGCTCGATCTCCACCGCGCCGACCTCGATCTTGTCGTTGGCGGCGTGCCGGACGAAGTCGCTCTCGCTCAGGCCGGTGACCTTCCGGATGCCGTCGACCTCGAGCTCGTGCGCGTGCACCTTGCAAGGGTTGAGCGCCATCAGCTCAGCGAGGCCCTCGATGTCGATGCCGAAGATGTGCCCGCCGACGTGGTCCGGGTGGTAGTGCGTCGCGAGCGCGCCGGTGATCGTCATGCCGTCCTCGGCCGCGCGCTCCACGATGTCGCCGATGGCCCACGCCGGATCGACCACCACGCACTCTCCCGCGTCGCGGTCGCCGACGAGGTAGACGAAGTTCTGCATCTGCGCGCCGGCGGGGTTGCCCCGGCCGACGTCGCGGCCGACGAGGAGCTGGCGGATGTAGAGCGTGCGCATGGCGCCGATCTAATCTGCGCCTGGCGACCCGTCGAGGTTGCGCGGGGCGGCGCGGTCGAGCAGCCGACTCCCGTGACCCACTCCTCGCCCATCGTCATCGAGCGGATCATCGACGCTGCCCCCTGATCGTCTGGCGCGCCATCAGCGACGGAGAGGGGCCCGTCCTATCTTCCGGCCTCGTCTCCGCGGATCTCTTTCGGAGAGCGTCGGAACCTGCCCAGGCAGAAGCCGCGCAGCTCGGCCATCCTGGCGCGGGTCACGTAGGCCACCAGCGCCGCGACCACCAACGTCGCGCGCGAGGTGTGCAGCGCGAGCGTCGCCAGCTCGCCATCGCCCCAGGCCCGCGGCTCATGGAGCACGACGCCCACGACGAGGGCGAGCGCGACGGCGATCAGCGCCCACAGGTTCCAGGTCCGGTAGCGCCCATGAAGGGCGGCTTGCTGCGCCGGGTCGTCGGCGGTCTCCTCGAGCATTGGCATGGTTGGCCTCTCGCTTCGGGCTGGCTTGGGTCGCGAGCCTCCGCTGCGCAGGGACGCGCGGAGTCTCGCGACCCCAGCTGGAGCCCCGTGGGCGCCAGCGCAGGCTCCACGGCCCCCGTCCTGCCCCCGGCGGGACGAGGAGCACGAACCTTGCACAAGTGGTCGGCATGCGCCTCCCGCTGCCTCTCGCGCTCTCCGCCCTCGCGCTCGTCGCCTGCGCCGCGCCCACCGACGGGGGGGACGTCCGCTCCCGCGGCGCCGCGCTCGACATGACCTTCGAGGAGTTCCTCGAGGGCTCGTACCGCGAGCCCTTCGAAGGCGGCCAGTGGATCGTGAACGGAGACACCCCCGTCGCCACGGTCGAGGGCATGCGCGAGGTCTACGAGCGCATCGGGACGCGACAGCGGAGCTACGGGAGCGGCGACGCGCCGGCCGACGGCGCGCTCACCCTCAACACCGTCGGCGGCGCCGACGACCGCTGGTCGGCCACGGACCAGCGCGCGCTCACCTACTGCGTCAGCGCGGGCCTGTTCGGGGGCCGCTACGACGAGGTGGTGCGGGTGATGGCGGACGCGGCCCGCGCGTGGGAGGCGGTGGCGGACGTCGGCTTCGTGCACGTCTCGGACGAGGACGCCGCGTGCGACGCGTCCAACCCGCGCGTGGTCTTCGACGTGCGCCCGGTCGACGTGGACGGGGAGTACCTGGCGCGCGCCTTCTTCCCCAGCTCGTCCCGCGCCCAGCGGAACGTGCTCATCGACGTGAGCGCCTTCTCCCTGGGCGGCGGCGGCGTCGACCTGCTCGGCGTCATGCGCCACGAGCTGGGTCACGTGCTCGGCTTCCGCCACGAGCACACCCGCCCGGAGGCCGGGACCTGCTTCGAGGACAGCGCGCACCGTCCGTTGACGCCGTACGACCGCGACTCCGTGATGCACTACCCACAGTGCAACGGGAACATGAGCTCGCGCCTCGAGATCACCGCGCTCGACGCGCAGGGCGCGGCCCTCGTCTACGGCGAGCCCGGCGCCGCGCCCGGCCCCGGGACGCCGGGGGCCACTCCCTCGATCCCGTCGCCGGCGAGGCCGGCGCCGCGGATCGACCCCTTCGGCGCGGAGACGCCGCCCGAAGAGCGCCCGCCCGCGCCGCCTCCCGAGGAGCCCTCGACCGGCGCGTGCCGCACGGGCTCGGGCGCGCTCATCCCGGGAGAAGTGCACCGCTACCCCACGCTGGACGTGCCGGCGGGGCGGACCATCACCATCACCACCCGCGGCGCGGGGGACGCGGACCTCTACACCTGGATGCAGGGCGCGAGCGGTGGCTGCGCGAGCGAAGGCCCGACGAGCGAGGAGGGGTGCGTGCTGACGTCCGACGGGAGCGGTCTGCGGGTGGACGTGGTCGGCTTCGACTTCGCGACCTACGAGCTCCGCGTCTGCTTCTGAGCCCCGCGCTCGCTCGGGGGCGTGGGGTACTCTCTACCCATGAACCGAAGCTGGCTCGCGCTGGGGTTGCTCTTCTGTGCGTGCGGCGAGGCGCCCACCGACGCCTGCACCGCCGACGGGGACTGCGCGAGCGGCGAGCTGTGTCGCGACGGGGTCTGCGAGGCGGCGCCCGACGCCGGCCCGCCCGAGACCGACGCGGGATCGCCAGACGTCGACTCCGGTCCGGGCGCCGACGCGGGGCCGTGCGCCGCGTGCGGTCCAGGCGAGGCGTGCGAGGTGGACGCGTGCGTGGCCGACTGCCGTCGGGCCGACGCGGCGCCTTGCGAGGTAGACAGGGTGTGTAGCGACGCGAGCGGGGCCTGCGTGGAGCCCGGCGAGGAGTGCACCCCCGGAGGCGACTTCGTGGCGTGCGGGGGCGCCGAGTTCCCGCCCGTCTGCGGTCCCGGCACCATGTGCGAGGGGAGCGCGTGCGTCGCGGTCGCGCCCTGCGCTTCGGTCACGTGCGACGCGGTGGGCGTGTGCCGCGGCGTCGACTGCGGCGCGACGGGCGGCAGCGTCAGCGGGGTGACCCTCGACCCGATCACCGATGCGCCGCGCGGCGCCGCTGGCGGGCTCGCGGTCGGCGCGACGGTGGCGGGCGAAGATCTGTGCGGGCAGACGGTCACGTTCGAGGTGCGCGTCGAGACGGCGCTCTACACGAGCGCGGGGAACGACGGCGCGGTGTTCGAGGTCGACCTCGTGACCGGCGCGCGCTCCGCCTACATCATGGGCCTCCCGCTCGTGTTCGGGCTCGTGACCGACCCCGTCGGCGCGCTCTATGTGCTGCGCTCCGACACGTGCGAGGTGGGCCGGGTCGTGGGGCCGCCGGGCGCGCGCACGTTCGATCCGCTCGGCCCGGGACCCGCGGGCTGCTCTCGCCTCGCGGTGGGCTCCGACGGTGGGCTCTACGTGAGCGGCGGTCTCGTCGTCGACCGCATCGATCTCTTCACCGGCGCGGTGAGCCGCTACGGCGACATCCCCGACGGGGTGGCGCGCTGGGGCTCGACCTTCCTCACCGGCCTCGCCTTCGCGTCGGACGGCTCGCTGATCGTGGGCGAGCACTGGGACTCGCTCTTCTCGATCGCGCCGGGCGGCGGGACCGGCACGCCGTACGCGACCGCGCCGCCGCTCGCGCTCACCAGCGGGGACAACCCGTGGAACGAAGGCATGGCGTTCGATCGCGCGGGGCGGCTCCACGTGGGCGTGTTCCCGAGCAACCCCGCCGCCGGGTTCGTCTACCGGGTGAACGCGGACCTGACCACCGAGGTGGTGGAGGACCTCGCCAGCATCCGCGCCGACGTGCCGACCACCGACCACACCGGCATCCACGGCGTCGCCTTCGGGCTCGACGGGGCGATGTACTTCACCAACCAGAACACGCGCGGCAACACGCGCGAGCCGTTCGGGCAGCTGCTCGTGCGCCGAACCGACGGCACCGTCGAGGTGGTCGCGGACGGCTTCAACTTCGACTGGCCGCGCGGCTACGACGGTGACCTGTTCGTGGGCACGCGCGTCGCCGACTCCGCCACCGCGGTGGTCGGCCTCGACGGTCGCGCCACCGCGACGCTCGACGTGCCCGACATCGCCGGCGCGTACGAGGTGCGCGTGTTCGTGACCGACCCGGAGAGCGGGCGGGTGTACAGCGACGCCGACGCCGCGCGCACGCTCTGAGGCGACGCTCCCACATCGCCATCGAACGCACGCAGGCTGTGCGCGGACCGTCGAGCGGCTCAGAGCTCGAACATCATCGCGCCGAGCGCCACCAGGACGACGAAGGCGAGCAACGCGACGAAGAGCAGGGCGCGTCGAGGGACACCGGACCCCTGCTCGGCGTACGCCCGGACGAGCTTCGCGGCGCGCTCACCGTTGCCCGCCAGCACGAGCTTGCGGACCTGATCGAAGGCCGTCTGCCCGTGCGCCTCCACCAGGAGCTCCT
>SHBB01000347.1 GCA_004213565.1 Sandaracinaceae bacterium | reverse complement strand
CCCTTGCCCCTGCCCGTGCCCCTGCCCTTGCCCGCGAGCCAACCGCCAGAAGCCCGATATCAGCGCCCGTCGGTGACCGCCCACGAGAGCGGCATCGCCACCGACGATCGCTACGCGACGCCGACGAGGCGAGCCTCCTCTGGCCCGCGGGCAGGGGCACGGGCAAGGGCAAAGGCAAGGGACAGGCGGGCTGAAGAACGCGAGCGTTCTTCGGCCGCCTGCTCCTTGCGCGGTCGCCTGGAGCCCGCGACAGTCCGGCCGATGACCAAGCCGCCGACGACCTACTGGGACTACATCCGGGTCGAGCAGATGCTCGCGCTCCAGGGCGGGCTCGAGGAAGACGACGCCGGCCTCTCGAACGACGAGGTCCTCTTCATCACCGTCCACCAGATCGACGAGCTCTGGTTCAAGCTGACCCTGCGCGAGCTCGTCACGGTGCGAGACCTGTTCGCGCAGGAGCGGGTGCCGGAGCAGTCCCTCGCCTCCGCCGTGCGCGGCATCCGCCGCATGGCCCTGCTCTTCCATCAGATCGCGGGCCACTTCGCGCTGATGGAGACGATGACCACCCGCGACTACCTCGCCTTCCGCGACAAGCTGAGCCCCGCGAGCGGCTTCCAGTCGGCGCAGCTCCGGGAGATCGAGATCCTCATGGGCCTCGGCGACGACGATCGCATCCCGCTGGGCCACGAGCACAGCTACATGCAGGCGCTGCGCTACCCCGACGGCAGCGAGTCGCCCGCGTCTCGACGCGTCGAGGCCCGGCTCGAGGACCGCCCCTCCTTGAAGGAGGCCATCGAGGCCTGGCTCTACCGCACGCCCATCGACGGCGCGCACCCCGAGCAGCCCGACGACGACGCCATCGTGGCCCGCTTCCGCGACGCGTACCTCGAAGCGCACCGCGCGGAGTCAGAGCGCGGGCGCCAGCTGGCCGAGCACGACGCCCTGACCGCCGCCGACCGAGAGCGCCTCGGCGAGCGCTACCGCAAGACCGCCGACTCCGCGGCCGCGTTCCTCCGGGCCGAAGACCGCCCCGAGGAGGAGCGACGTCGCCGGGCCCGCGTGCGCGCGGCGCTCGTGCTGATCGAGGGCTACCGCGAGCTGCCGCTCCTGGCGTGGCCGCGCGAGGTGGTCGACTCGATCGTGGAGCTCGAGCAGGCCTTCGTGATCTTCCGGCAGCGGCACGCCCGCATGGTCGAGCGCATGATCGGGCGCCGCACCGGCACGGGCGGCTCGGCGGGCGTGGAGTACCTCGACCAGACGGCGCTGAAGTACCGCGTGTTCCACGACGTGTGGGCCGTGCGCACGCTCCAGATCCGCGAGACCGCGCTGCCTCCCCTCCAGGATCCGGGCGCGTACGGTCTGCGCCCCGGCGACTGACCGGCTGCATCCCGGCCGCCTCTTGCGCTACCTTGGCGACGGGGGCGGCCGAGGTGGGCAAGGTCAAAGGGAGCGCGGTCACGTCGCGCGTTCGCTACATCCGCGAGCACGCGGACGAGGCCGTCTATCAGTCGATCAAGGAGCAGCTGGCCCCCGCGCATCGCGCGCTGCTGGACACGGGCATCCTCCCGCACGCGTGGGTGCCGTTCGAGCTCTTCGTGGACCTCAACGTGAACGCGGACGCGGTGCTGGGCACGGGCGACCTGAGCCTCTGCCGCGAGATGGGCCGCTTCGGCGCGACCGTCACCCTGCCCACGCTCTATCGCATCTTCCTGCGCCTGGGCTCGGTCGGCTTCATCCTCCGCAAGGCGTCCCGGCTCTGGAGCGTGCACTACGACAGCGGAGCGCTCGAGGTGGAGATGGGCGATCACCGCGCGCGGCTGACCATCCGCGACCTCGACACCCCGCACCCCGCGCACTGCCTCAGCGTCACCGGCTGGGCCGAGGGTGCGGGCAGCCTGACCGGGGCGAAGATGGATCGCGCCGAAGAGACCCGCTGCCGCACGCGGGGCGATCCGGCCTGCCAGATCGAGGTCGCCTGGCGAGACTGAGCTCGAGTTTAGTGAGAGAGCGCCGTGACGCCCGGGCCCAGGCTTGGGTACTCTCGCCGCTCTCGGGAGGTACCCATGACCGTCGTGGCCGTGGTCGGCGCCCAATGGGGCGACGAAGGAAAGTCGAAGATCGTCGAGCATCTGGCCGCCGAGGCCGCGCTCGTCGCGCAATACGCCGGGGGATACAACCCTGGCCAGAGCCTCATGGCGGACGCCGAGCGCCTGGTCTTCCACGTGCTCCCCGCGGGCGCGCTGAAGATGGGGCGGACGTGCCTGCTCGCGCAGGGCATGGCGCTCGACCCACGCCTCCTGCTCGAGGAGCTCGCCTCGCTCGAAGCGCACGGCGCCCTGAAGGGCGAGCTCAAGGTCGACCAGAGAGCACAAGTCGTCCTGCCGCATCACATCGAGATCGATCGACTGCGTGACGAGGCCGAGGGCGCGTCCGGTGCGCCCCGTCGAGGCGTCGGTCCCGCGTACTCCGACGCCGTCGCGCGCCGCGGCGTGCGCGTGGGTGACCTGCTCGACCCGAGCTACATGCTGCAGCAGGTCAAGGCGAGCCTCGAGGCCAACCGCGTGGTCCTGCTCGGGCTCGGCGCCGAGGTGCCCGAGGTGGAGCCGATCGTCGACGCGCTCGCGTCGTGCGGCGAGAAGCTGCGCCATCGCATCGTCGACGGCGGGCGGCTCATCATGGATCTCGCGCGCGACGAGCGGCGCGTGGTCATCGAGGGCGCGCTCGGGAGCATGGTCGACCTGCACCACGGCTACTACCCGTTCGTGGTCAGCGCCTCGACGGTCGCGGGCGGCGCCTGCACGGGCACCGGCATCCCCCCGAAGGCCATCGACAAGGTCATCGGCGTGGCCAAGGCGTACGTCACGCGCAGCGGCTCCGGCCCGCTCCCCTCGGAGCTGACGGGCGAGCTCGCGAAGCGGCTCCAGGACGTGGGCGGGGAGCTCAGCCCGGTCACCGCGCGCCCTCGCCGCTGCGGCATGTTCGACGTGCCCGTGCTGCGCTACGCCGCGCGCGTCAACGGATTCGACTCGGTCGCGCTGACCAAGCTCGACGTGCTCACCGGGATCGACGAGATCCCGATCTGCGTCGGCTACGAGCTCGACGGCAACGTGCGGGACGAGCCGCCCTTCGAGGGCTCCTCGCGCATGCAGCCGCTCACCGAGATGGTCAAGGGCTGGGACGAGCCGCTCGGCGACTGCCGCGAGTACGACGAGCTGCCCGAGAACGCGCGCAAGTACATCGAGATGATCGAGTCCACGAGCGGGGTCGCCATCGATCTCATCAGCGTCGGGCCCGATCGCTCGCAGACCATCGTGCGCCGCTCCCCGATCTGAGGGCGCACGATCACGGCTCGTCGGCGGGCCGCATGCTCACGTAGCTCTGGCACTGCCGCGCGCCGCCCCGCGTCACGCACGCCGCCTGCGCGTCCATCGAGTCCGAGACCGGCTCCCCGGAGTCGGCGACGGGGAACATGGGCGCGCACATGCACGCGGGATAGCTGGCCTGACACTCGGACTCGCGGGCGGCGTAGATGGGCTGCTCGGTCGCGCGGTAGGCGAAGACGAGGACGCTGCCGCAGCAGTCGGTCTGGTGGAGGCCGATGGCGCAGTCGTCGTCCGACGCGCAGGACCGGTCGATGGCCTCGACCTGCTCGCACGCGGTGGGGGCCGCTCCGGCGTCGGACCCGGCGTCGGACTCTGCGGCGGCGGCGTCCGAGGCCGCCGCCGCGTCTGGCTCTTCGGAGCGCGCGCCGCAACCGACGGTGGCGATGACGAGGAGGAGGAGGAAGAGGAGGACGGGTCGCATGAGGCAGAGCTCCGTTCGGGGGGTCGTGGTGCGACGGGATCGCCGTCCGTCCCCGGCTTGGCAAAGCCGGTGCCAGCGCGGGATGGGGTGGAGATGAGCGCTGGGCGGCCGAGCCTCGTGACATCGAGGGCGCCCGAAACGGCCAGTGAGACACACTGTGCCGAGACTCACTGTGCCGAGACACACTGTGCCGCGCGTGGTTCACCGGGCGCTCTTGCGCTAGATCGGCGACATGTCGACACGCCGCGCGATGTGGGATCAGCTCGAAGGGACCTTCGACCTCTTGGTCATCGGAGGCGGGATCACCGGGGCCGGGATCGCGCGGGACGCGGCGCGGCGCGGGCTCCGGGTGGCCGTGGCCGAGATGAACGACCTCGCCTACGGCACCAGCTCCCGCTCGAGCAAGCTCATCCACGGCGGCCTGCGCTACCTCGAGCAGTACGAGTTCAGCCTCGTCTTCGAGTCGGTGAGCGAGCGGCGCATCCTGCAGGACATCGCGCCCCACCTCGTCAACCCGATGGGGTTCCTCTTCCCCGTCTACAAGGGCGCGCGCAAGCCGCTCTGGATGATCCACACCGGCATCCGGCTCTACGAGGGGCTCGCCCTCTTCCGCTCCCCCAAGCGCCCCCGCAAGCTCAAGCCGAGCGACGTGGCCGAGGTCGAGCCCGCCCTGGACCGCGGCAACCTCAAGGGCGCGCCGCTCTACTACGACTGCGCCACCGACGACGCGCGCCTGACCCTCGAGACCGCGCTCGACGCGGCCGAGAAGGGCGCCGTGATCGCGACGTGGGGCAAGGTCACGAGCTTCGTCAAGGACGACAAGGGCCGCATCACGGGCGTGGTCATCAAGGACGAGCTCGGCGGCGAGCTGCGCGAGGTCTCGGCCCGCGCGGTGATCAACGCGACGGGGCCCTGGACCGACCAGACCATCTCGATGAGCCGCTCGCTCTCGAGCGGATCGATCCTGCGCCCCACCAAGGGCGTGCACGTGGTGGTCGAGCGCGAGAAGCTCCCCATCCACAACGCCGTCGTCTGCTTCCATCCCACCGATTCGCGCGTGCTCTTCGCCATCCCGTGGGGCGACCGCACCTACATCGGGACCACCGACACCGACTACGAGGGCGACCCCGGCGACGTCGCGGCCACCCTCGAGGACGTCGACTATCTGATCGACGCGGCCAACCACTACTTCCCGGCGCATCAGCTCGTGCGCGACGACGTCCTGAGCACCTGGGCCGGCATCCGCCCCCTCATGGCGCCGCAGGACGAGGGCGGCGAGCTGAGCGAGTCCGCCGTGAGCCGCGAGCACCAGATCCTGGTCGGCCACGACGGGCTGATCACCATCGCGGGCGGCAAGCTCACGACCTATCGGCGCATGGCGGCGGAGGTGGTCGACACCGCGTCACGCCTGATCGAGCTGTCGGGCGAGGCGCTCGAGATGGACGCCCCGCGCACCGACAAGGACCCGCTCCCCGGCGCCCGGGGCTGGCCCGCGGACGACGACCACGAGGCCGTGGCGGACGACGTCAGCAAGGCCGGCCATCCGCACGTGCCCGACGACGTGGCGCGCAACCTCGGAGACACCTACGGCATGCGCGCGCTGGACATCGCGAAGCGCGTCGCCGCCGATCGATCGCTCGGCGAGCGGCTCGTGCCGGCGCGGCCGGAGATCCTCGCGCAGGTCGACTGGGCGGTGGAGCGCGAGCTGGCCGCCACCCTCTGCGACGTGCTGATCCGCCGCACGCAGCTCTTCTTCCGCGACACGGATCAGGGCCTCGGCGCCGTGCCGGTCATCGCGGACCGAATGGCGAAGCTGCTCGGCTGGGACGACGAGACGAAGCAGCGCGAGATCGCGCGCTACCAGGACGAGGTCGCGCTCTCGCGTCGGTGGCGCGACGGCCTCCCCGAGCGGGCCTCGACGAGCCCCACCGTCAACGCGTGATCGCGTGCCCTACCGAGACGACATCGAGGCGCACGAGCGACACCTCGAGGCGCTGACCCAGGAGCGCGACGAGGCGCGGGCCGGGCTCGAGCGGGCGCGCGCGGCGCTGGCCTCGGCGGTCGCGGAGATGAACGACCTGCCGCCCGAGGCGGACATCCCCTGGCGATCGCTGCACGGCGGCGAGCCGGTGCGCGTCACCTTCCTCAACGACACCGACGAGACCATGTCGCTCCGCTGGATCAGCTACGACGGCCGCGAGCGCGAGGAGGTCACGATCGTGCCAGGCGGCCAGCGCGAGGTCGAGTCCTTCGTCGCGCATCTCTGGCGCATGGTCGACCGCGCCGGCACCGTGCGATGGCAAGGCTACCTGCGTGCCGCCGTCCCGGAGATCAGAACACGCAGATCGTGATCGGCGCCGCGACGAGCCCGCCGCCCGAGGCGGGTCGACGTCGTCTGGCGCATGATCGACCGGGCCGGCGCCGTGCGATGGCAAGGCTATATGCGGGCCGCCGTCCCGGAGATCAGAACACGCAGATCGTGATCGGCGCCGCGACGAGCCCGCCGCCCGAGGCGGGTCGAGTCAACGGCACGCGCTGGGCGTGGCTCTCTTCCGGGCACGCGCACGCGCCGGTGTAGGGGTTCGGCGTCGCGCAGCCGCCGGGCGCGGCCGCGTCGGTCTGGTAGGCGCCGGCGAAGGCGCCGCCGATCTCCGGGGGCGCGCAGAGGGTCAGCGTGCCCTCGGCCTCTCCGCACGCGCCGCGGTGGCCGACCGTGAAGGGCAGCGCCTCGGTCCCCTCCGGGCACGTGCAGTCCCCGGTGGCCGGGTGCGGGGCGACGCAGCCGCCGCCGCAGCTCTCCCCGGCCGCGACTCGCAGGTGCACCCCGCCCCACTCGCTGCGGAGGCTTCGCGCCCCCGCGTCGCAGAAGGAGAGCGAGACCGTCGTGGCGCGTCCGTCGCCGCACGTCCCGGTGAGCGCCCCCGTGGGGAGCGTCTCGAAGCCGAGCGCGCAGCCGCAGCCGGCCGTGAACGGGTTGCGGGCCACGCACGGATCCGAGCAGCCCTCGCCGCGCGCGACCGCGCCCGAGAAGGAGCTGCACATGCCACGCAGACACGCGCCCAGCTCGCACGTCGGCGCGCCCGCGCAGCACTCCTGCCCGGGCAGCCCGCAGACCGGCTCGATCGGCTCGACCACGTGCCCCGTGCCCGCGTCCGGCTCGGGCGGCGCCGAAGCGTCACCGAGCGTGATCGGAGTGGTGGGATCCGCGCCCTGGAGCGACTCGAGATCGAAGCCGCAGCCCGCGAGCACGAGCCACGCGGCGAGGGCCGTCGTCAGCCCGCGCGTCACGGCGCCTCGATGAAGTAGAGCACCACCGAGGTCACCAGCGCGCTGAGCGCCACCCCGAGCAGCACCTGGCTGGCGACCACGCCGCGGTCGATCGCGTCGATGTCCGCC
Organism: Sandaracinaceae bacterium; assembly: GCA_004213565.1. Taxonomy (GTDB): domain Bacteria; phylum Myxococcota_A; class Polyangia; order Polyangiales; family Sandaracinaceae; genus JAVJQK01. The sequence goes on along the minus strand of SHBB01000347.1, from coordinate 3,242 downwards.
TGCAGGCAACCCGCGTACGTCGTGCCGCAGCCCCCGGCCATCGCGCCGAAGCGGCTCTCCGCGTCGAAGTAGAAGCCCGTCGCGAGCGCCCCGGTCACCGCCGACGCGCCGAGCGTCACCCACGTCCAGAAGCGCCCCGCGAGCGGATCGAACCGGGGCGCGGGCGGCGCGGCCACCGTCAGATCGGGCGCCGCGGCCCCCTCGAGCGCCGTGACCCAGGTCTCGACCTCGGGGCGCTCGGGCGCGTCGTGCGGCGCGACGGTGAGGAAGCGTCGATAGGCGCTCGCGGCCTCGACCGGGTGGTCCAGGCGCAGCCACGCGTTGGCGATGTTGATGAGCAGCACCGGGCGCGGCGAGAGCGCGTACGCGCGGTTCCACAGCTCCAGCGCGTCGGCGTAGCGCTCGGCGTCCCACGCGTTGCGGCCGTCGAAGAAGTGTCGGCGCGCCTCGGACTCGCGGTCCGGCTGGTGGGTGAGCCCCGCCGCCGCCTCGGGCGTGACCGACGCCTCGCCGCCCACGTCCCGGGCCGCAGCGTCCTGCGCCGCAGCGTCCTGCGCCGAGACGTCCTGGGCCGAGGCGGCTCCGACGGAGCCGAGCAGGAGACAGAGGGTGAGGGCCGGCAGACGCATCGACGAAGAGAACGGCCGGGAGCGTCCGGGCTTGAGGGGAATCGCCCATTGGCTCGGCCCCCCATGCGCGGTATGGCCTCTCCCATGCGAACCGCCCTCCCCCTCGCGCTCTGTCTGGCGTCCTGCCTGGCCGGCTGCGGCGCCTCCACCGAGCCGGTCGAGAGCCCCCCGCAGGCGCTGCCCAGCGCTGGCGAGCCGCGCCTCGCGGACGGCGTGGTGGCGATGGAGAACACCTGCGCCGAAGGGGCGCCCGAGGTCTGCGACGCGCTCGACTCCGACTGCGACGGCCAGATCGACGAGGGCTGCGAGGGCGTCTCCGAGGGCGCGGTCCACGTGGCCGTCGCGTGGAGCGGCGACGCGGATCTCGACCTGGTGATCGAGGGCCCCTCCACGAGCGGCGAGACCGAGGACGCGCGCGGCGCCTGCGCCGAGCCGCCCCAGCGGCTCGAGCGGCGCGTGATGGGACACGCGGTGGCGGGCGAGTACGTCGTCCGGCTGCGCCGCGCCGACGCCTGCGGCGGCGAGGATCCGGTGACGGCGAGCGTGAGCGTCTCCGCGGCCGGGCGCCTGCTCGGCACGTTCAACCGATCCCTGGCGCCTGACACCTCGGACGGTGAGGCGGTCGAGATCGTGCGGTTCTCGATCGAGTAGGGCGGGACGCCCGGCCTTCGAGCGACTGACCCGCTCGCCCCCGCCCTCGAGCGCTCGCCCGGGCCTTCGCGCTGCAATTTCGCGGGCAAGGGCAGGGGCAAGGGCAGGGGCAAGGGATCGGGGGCCGGTCGGCCCCCGATGGCGCTCAAGAAGTCGGGCCGGCGCCCGTTTTCCTGGGGCGTGCGCTCGGTCAACGCGGTGGAGGCCTCCTGGTTCGGCGACGATCTGCTCGAGATCGAGGGTCGGGCCGCGCAGTCGGTGGCCGCCGCGGCCGCGCAGGCGGTGGGCCTCAAGGTCTTCCCGGCCGTGGCCCAGCACGTCATGCGCCTGCTCGAGGACCCGAACATCACGATCGGCGACCTGCGCGGCCCCATCGAGCAGGACGCGTCGCTCGCGAGCCGGCTCCTGCGCGTGGCGAACTCGGTCGCCTACTCCCGCGGGCGGCCCGTCAACAGCATCGACGAGGCGGTCCTGCGGCTCGGCTTCGACCAGGTCCGCGCCATCGTGGCCGGCATCAGCGCGTTCGGCATGTTCCCCGCCGACGGCGACGTCGCACACCAGCTCCGCGCACACGGCGCGGGCGTCGCGGCGGTCATCGGCGTGCTCGGCCGCACGTGGCGCGGGGGACACGTCGGCGACCTCTTCCTCTCCGGCCTGCTCCACGACCTCGGCAAGCTCGCCGCGCTCCAGGTCGGCGAGGTCGCCTACGCGGATCTCCCGGCCAAGGTCCTCAGCAGCCCCGACTGCGTGCATCGCATCGAGCGCATGCGCACCGGGTACGACCACGCCGCGCTCGGCGCCACCGTGCTCGCGGGCTGGCGCTTCGACCGCGACGTCGTCAAGACGATCGCCTGGCACCACCGCCCCGGTCGCGCCTACGCGGAGGGCGGCGACATCGCGGTCGCGGTGGCCCTCCTCCGCCTCGCCGATCAGATCGACTATCGCCTCCGGGCCGACCCCGAGCTCGACGAGGCCTTCCTCGCGGAGCTGGCCCAGCGCGGCGAGACCTCCTACGCCGACATCAGCCGCGACGTGCTCGAGGCCCTCTGGCCCAAGCTCCGCGAAGCCCACGCCGAGATGCAGGCCGCGCTCATCGGCTGAAAGGGCCGTCGCTTGCCCGCGTTGGGCTCGTGCGTAACTGGCATCGCGGCCGAGGCCGTCATGCAGAGTCCCCCCGAACCGCTAGCGTCCGCGCTCAGGGAGCCCGGACTGTCGCGCAACGAGCGCGCGAGGCTCCTTCATCAGGCCGCGTCGCTCGGAGAGGTCGACATCATCCGCAAGCTGGTGACCCAGCTCGGGGTCGACGTGGACGCGCCCGGTCACCACGGCTGGACACCGCTGCACATGGCGGTCGAGCATCACCAGCGCGAGGCGGTGGACGCCCTCCTGTCCTTTGGCGCAGACATCAACGCCGGCTCGAGCGACGGAATGACGGTGTTGCAGCTGGCGGTGGACGAGGCCGTGGACCGCCACCACTACGCCGGCGTGCTCGACGTCTCCATCGTCCGCCACCTGCTCGAGCGCGGCGCCGATCCCGATCGCGCCGATCACGACGGCGACACGGCCCGGGTCTGGGCGCTCGCTTCGGGCGTGCGCGCCCTCAGCGAGCTGTTTTTTTAGGAGGGCCTGAACGCAGGCCCTCCCCCCATTGGGCAGAGCGCCAATGGGGCCCGCGTTTTCTCGTTGGAGGGCCTGAACGCAGGCCCTCCCCCCATTGGGCAAAGCGCCAATGGGGCCCCCCTCCCGACTACGCCGACGCTCGCTCCGCTCGCGCCGCGTCCCCAGCGGCGGGGCGCTGGGGCCCCCGCGGCTCGCGCTCGCGCTTCGCGCTCGCTGGCCGCCTGGCGTCCTCGACCGTCCTCGACCGTCGGCGCTTCGGGGACGATCCTATTCATCTACACAAACTCGTCTGCGGCGTCAGCGCTTCGGCCCGTCGGCGCTTCGGGGACGATCCTATTCATC
>SHBB01000346.1 GCA_004213565.1 Sandaracinaceae bacterium | reverse complement strand
CACCTCCGTCGCCGCCCCCGGCACCCGCGACGCGGCCGAGCAGCACCTCTGGCGCTGGTACATCGAGTGGAGCAGCATCGCCCGCCTCGCGATCCAGGACCGCCGCCTGCTCAGCTCCCTGGGGCTCCGTCGGCCCGGGAAGAAGCGCGGGGGCGGCGAGTGAGCCCTACTCGACGATCCAGCATCCCAGCGGGACGCCGGCCACGGGGAAGAGGCTGTCTGCGCGCATGGGAGAGTCGACGCGCTTCTCGAACGACAGGACGTAGCGGCCCGGGCTCAGGCTCCACCCCACGTGGCTCGCGACCGCCCCGGACTCATCGTGGAGACCCCACGACCCGAGCGCTCGCGGCCGTTCGGCCCCCAAGCTGACCACCGGGCGGATGCCCTCCTCCTCGAAGTAGACCCCGCCCGCGAAGGCGAGGAAGGACCACGGCCGAGGAAGCTCACCGCCCCGCGGCGGAGGCAGCGGGGGCATCGGCTCACCGCCGAGCGTGAACACCACGTCGACGGCCTCCGCGTCGAGCGACAGGTCGAGCGTCGTCGGTTCCCGGACCTCGCCGTCGAACACGACCCGGGCGCCCATCGGCCAGGGCGGGGTGGCCTCGTCGTCGTCGGTCGGCAGGTAGTAGACCCGCACCACGCCGGGCACCACGCGCAGCTCGGCCTCGGTGTCGCCCACCCACTCGACCGCGCGACCGCTCGTCTCGACCTGCCACTTCGCGCCCGCACCGAGCGCGCCGTCGGGGGGTGGCCGCAGCTCCAGGGGCACCGTCGGCACCGAGATCCCGAGCGGCGCTCCATCCGCCACGATGACTCCCAGCTCCGCGTCGGGGAGCAACACGGGGCAGCCTTCGTAGACGCCGCGCAAGGTCACCGGGTGCTCGCCCGGCGTGACGCGTACGCGGCGGTGCTCGCCCGGCGTCAGGGCGAGGGGGAGCGGGTGGTCGCCCACTCGGACCTCGCCGACGCAGCCCGGCGGGAGCTCCGCCGGATCCATGCCCTCGATCTCCACCGTGACGTCCACCTCGACCATGGGGACGTCGAGCGAGGCGGTCAGACCCTCCGGCGGCACGACGATCTCGCCCAGCGCCGGCGGCGGCCGTGGCCAGGAGGGATCCGCGCACTCGAGCTCGACTCGGTAGCGCCCCGGGACCGCCCAGCCTCGGGCGTGGCCCTCCATGACGAACAGCACCGGTCCGCTCGTCCGCGGCGGACTCTCTTCGGGGAGTGGCTGGAGCCTCAGGCACGTCTCGGCGTCCGGCGCGGCGCCGCCGGCGAGCGTCAGCGCGAGATCCACCGGGGCCGCGGGCGCCTCCACCACCACCTCTTCGGCGAGCTCGATCGTCTCGGGCAGCACCCGGTTCGGCGCGCCGCTCGCGGAACGCGCACCGTTCAGGGTCACGAAGTACCGGCCGGGCGACATCGGGAGCAGCGTGAGCGGCTCGCTCGGATCCTCGACCCGGGCCCACTGCTGCGTGGAGAAGTCGGCGGAGTGTACGATGACGGTCCGCACCCCGTCCCATTGCGGGGCGAGGTCCAGGCGCAGGGTGCTCGTGACGCGCTCGAGGTCGAAGTCGAGCCGCGTGGTGTCCTCGTCGATCTCGACCACACCGATGTCCTCGATCAGCGTGCCCGTCGGGGCGCTCCACTCGATGCGCGCTCGGTATCGCCCCGGCACGAAGCGTGCGACCACGCTCGGACGCCCGGCGTAAGGCGGGAGACCCTCCACGAAGAGCGGCACTTTGGCCACGTGGAGCCGGTGGTCCCCCTCGAAGTACAGCGTCACGGGGTCCGTGACGGTCTCGGGGAACGGCTGGCCGTCGAGCGTGACCCGGACCTCCACCGGTTGCGCGGGGATGTCGATGACCGCGCGACGTCCGGTCCTGCACCCGGTGGTGCAGACGCCCCCGCTCCCGAGGTCGCACACCTCGCCGGTCTCGCAGTCCGCATCCCCTTCGCAGACGACCTCGCACGGCCCGCAGTCGAGCGCGCCGCCGCACCCGTCGTCGTGCGCCCCGCACATGCCCGGCGCGCACGTGAGCGCCACGCACGCGTCTTCTTCGCCCGCGTCCCCCGCGTCGGGAAGATCGGGCGAGGCGCCGCAGCCGGTCATGAGCAGGAGCGCGAGCAGCCCTCCACTCACGGGATCTCCCAGCAACCGAGGTCGATGCCGGACGGCGGCAGCGTGTCGAGCGGCGTGGACGTCGCCCCGCCTCGCTCGAAGGCCACCGAGTAGCGCCCCGGGAGGGCGTGGAAGCGGGTCGCTCCGAGGGACAGCCGCGTGCCCCCGTAGGGCCCCTCCACGGCGCGCAGCACGATCCGCGGGCCGAAGAGCCCCGCCTCGGCCGCGAAGGGCTCGCCCGCCAAGGTCGTCACGACCTCGACCTCGGTCCGCTCGAGCTCCACGTCGCTCGCGCCCGGCTCGATCGCGTCCCGCAGCCTGCGGTGCGTCGCCGGCCAGTCTCCTGCTTCCTCGGGCCACGTCGGCTCGTAGTGGAGCGCGTACGGCTCACTGCCGACGAGCCAGACCTCGGCGTCGGTTCGCGCGGTGGTGTAGTAGCCCTCGGCGAACGGGTGCTCGAAGCCCCACCAGCCCACCGCGCCCTCCAGCGGCGCCCCGCCCGAGGTGGCCCGGAGGGCGACCGGGACGAGCTCACTCTCCACGTCGTGAGGGCCCGGGCTCGCGAGGTCGACCACGCCGATCGAGGCGCCGTAGCCCAGCACCGCGACGTCGCGGGGGCACTCGTGGCTCGCCACCCGGAGCACGTGCGTCGTCGGGCTGCCCCACAGGGTCCAGCGCGAGGTCCCACCGACGCGGTCCTCGAGCTCGTGATGGCCCACCCACGTCGTCGCCTCGTCCGTGGTGAAGGCGAGGGGGCACGCGTCAGGGCCGGGCCAGCGCCGCAGCGCGATGCGCACCTCGGAGCGGACACACGGGATGTCGATCGCGCTGGCGGGGCCCGCGTCGAGGGTGACCGTGCAGGCCGCCGCGGGGGTGACGCCCAGGGTGACGGGGCCGCGGGGCACGACGAGATCGATCTCCCCGTCGGTGTGCATGACCGGCACGGGCCACGCCCCGGGCGAGGCGACCTGGAGGGTCAGCCCCTCTCCGCTGGGGAAGGCAGCCCCCCCGAGGCTCACCGTCCCGCGGAGGCGCGCCAGCGGCAGCTCGAGCGAGAGCGGCGAGCCGTCGACGGCCAAGCCCTCGAACAAGCGCGCCGCGCGGGCGGCCACGCGCTCGTCCCGGGTCCCGCTCGGCTCGTAGTAGACGTCGTAGACGCCGGGCACGATCTGGAGCGTCCCGCGGCCGTCGACGAGATCGCCGAGCGGTACGAGGACTCCGGCGCGCTCGTGGAGCGCAGGAGACACGAACCGCAGGGCGCCGCCGAGCCACGCCGCGCTCGCACCCTCGAAGCGGACCTCGAGAGGCGGCTCGACCGTCGTGGCCGTGACCTCCAGCCGCTCGGCGTCCGGCCCCACCTCGACCGTCCCGAGCTCCAGGTGGCGCGCGCCCTCCACCAGGATGGCGTGGTACCGCCCCGGCGAGACGATCGCGCGAGGGCTCGTGATGCGCGCGCCGTCCTCGTAGAGCGCGACGTGCCCCTCGAGCGCGAAGTCCCCGCCTTCGCGGATGAGCTGGAGCCTCGCATCGGTGGCAGACGTCTCGGGGAGAGGCGCGCCGTCCAGCCGGAGCACGATCTCCACCTCCAGCGCGGGCACGTCCAGCACGACCCGGGCTCCTCGACGGCATTCGGAGGTGCATCGCCCGGCGGAGAGGTCACAGGCCTCCGCCGGCGCGCACTCGTGATCCGCGCTGCACTCGGCCTCGCAGCGGTTCGCGACGCAGCGCCCTCCCGACGCGCACCCCCCGCAGTCCACGGCGCCGCCGCAGCCGTCCTCTCGCGTCCCGCACTCGTCCGGCGCGCACGTGAGCGCCACGCACGCGTCCTCTTCGCCCGCGTCCCCCGCGTCGGGAAGATCGGGCGGGGCGCCGCAACCGACGAGACAGAGCACGAGCATCGCATACCGCGGCGACATTCGGTCACGGTAGCAGCGGAGGGGGCGTACTGAAAACGCGACCAAGCGACCGCTCCCCTGGCCCCCACGGGTTGCCGCGCGACGAGGGGGATGGATCAGATGAACGACGGCTGACCCCGCGGCCGGAGTTTGACGAATGAATAGGATCGTCCCCGAGGCTCGCCCCAGGCGCCCCAGTTCACGGCCACGCGGTACATTCCGGCAGCAGCAGCACTTCGTCGTCGTCTGCACGGACCAGGCAAGAGACGAGCCTCGAGTAGCCACGGAGAGAGAGCACGCCGGAGTAGTCTCCGACCTTGCCATCGCTTGGCCGGAAGGCTCCCACGTGAAACGAGGGGGGGGCGCGGTTGCGTGAAGAGACCAAGTTGTTCGATGCTGATGACATGAAGCATGCCCTGCTCCAGCTGACGGTGAAGATCGGCACGTTGGCGTTCGCCGCTTCGGCGTCCGCGCAGGAGTTCCAGTCCTTGAGCGTGGCGCGGCCTACTGTCTCGAGAATGGCTGGCGCGGCCCTCGCGCTAATCGTTCTGGTAGTTGGCTGCTCCGAACCTGAGCAAGAGGTCTGGATGGGCTACGTGTATCCGGACCGACAGGATCTAACCCGTCACGATGTGGTCGGCTCCTTCGGGAGCTTGAACAGGTGTCTTGATGCGGTCAGGGAGCAGGCGGGACTCGCCGGCGCCTACGAATGCGGCCTGAACTGCCGCGACGAGGGCACGATCAATGTCTGCGAGCGGACCGTCGGAAATGAGCGGTAGGTCACATGGCCGACGGGCGCATGCTCCCACACGGGCCGTGGTGGAGCGCCTCGAGGCGCGGATGGTCGTCGAGGATGAGGCGCAGCACGTGCCGTCGCTCCGGGGCGCCTTGTCGGGCCAACCCGCCGATCTCGGAGAGCGCCAGGAGCTCGCAGTATGAGCGAGCGGTCGAGGCCGGTCGGGCCGGCGGCGGCGACACCCTTGAGCAGTCGGACCGCGATGGGAGACCGGCGGGCCTGGTGCTGCGCCATACCGTGACGGACACCAGCAAGGGCACGGTGACGCCCCGTTGACAGCGATGGAGGCCACCACGAATCCGACAGGGTCAGGACCTGGTCCAGGCGCTCGTCCGGGGACATCGGCCATGCGACGCCACAGCAGGGCGCGAAGAAGAAGAGCGCCCCGACCGGATCTTCAGCGAAAACACCGGGCCGAAGTCGATTAAGCCATCCGCGACCTGCTAGAGCTCGAGCGGGCGACAGTGTGACCAAGCGATGGCGACGAAACTGAGTCGGCCCCCGGTGCTCGTCTTGACGATGCTGTTCTGCGGCATCGCGTGCCGTTCGTCATCCACCCCGGCCGCGATGCACTCACCGCTGGTCTCTGTGAGTTCTGAAACATCCCTCGTAGCGCCCACCGCCGTCGCACCGGAGGACGTGGGACGCGCACGGGTAGTCTGGACAGGAGCGGGCGACTATCTCGCAGCGAGCCGGACGCGATATGCGCTGCTTGCAAACGGTCGAGTCGTAGTTCGCTCCGTTCACGGTGGCGCCGTAGTTTCGTCGACGGCGCAATTGGTCGAGAGCGAGCTGCGCACCGCCTCCTCGGCCTCCCTCGATCAGAATCGAATCGTACTCGCTCTGCCGAACGTGCTCCTCTCGCTCGACCTAGCGTCTGGGAGGGTTGCGTGGCGTGAGCCGCTCGGCGCTGAACCAGGGGCACTGCACACGTTGGCTGATGTCGTCGTCGCCACAGGCTGTGGAGCCTCGGAAGGCTGCTCGACGAGAGCATTTGCAGGCCGGGATGGGAGTGCTCTGTGGACGAAGCCGGGACGCGCCGTTGCCCGCGATGGCGTCAGATCGATAGCCGTGCTCGACAGCGGCTCTGGCGGCTGGCGTTGGTACCGGCTCGCTGACGGAGCGAGCCGATCCCAGGTGCCGGAGACGTGGTCGCTCTTGCCGCAGATGTCTCGCGAGCCGCTCACCACCATGCGCTGCGTGTCGAACCAGGTTGCGTCGGAGCATGCGATCGCTTGTGCGGGTGGCGACGGCGTCGAGTTGTTCTCGATACATGACGGCAGGCGTGCCTCCTTCAGAGGAGCGCCCGATGAGTTTCCAGTCGACGGACTGCACGTGTCTGGCAGGAGCGTCCTCGCGGTTGGCGCCAGTGGCGTTGCGCACATCTTCACGTTGGTGGACGGCGGCTGGCGGAGTCGGACGGTCCTACCTCCTGTACCAGCGTCGGCACGATTACTGATGTTCTTCGGCAGCCATGCCCTATACAGCGTGGGGGGTCACCGGCTAGTTCTGCTCGATCTTCGCGACGTCGATCCGCCGGCCAGTCAGCTGGATTGTGAGGATGCACTCGAGCTGCTCGGGCCTCGCTCCGACGGCATGAGGTTTGCCCGACGAGTTGAGCTGTTTGGTGACGCTGTGGCTCGCGCAGTGCGCGAGTGTGATGTCGATGGCGACCGCTTCGCGGAGACGGCGAGTGCTCTGGACGCTAGCGACCTCAACCAGCTCGGGCGTTTCGTCCTACATTCCGATCTTCCAGCGTCCGTGGGGCACGCCATTGGACAACTCATCCTGTCCAGAGTCGCAGCCGACCGGCACTTCGAGGCGATCGACATCGGTCTTCTCCCGCTGCTTCTTCCACAGCACGGCTCTGACGCGCTGGTTGCGGAGCTCGTACGAATCGACGCACGGTCGCGTCTGGCTCCTGCCGTGGTGGAGCTCCTGGTTCGCTGGGGCCGTTCGCGCGAGCTTCAGAGTTGGGCCGCGGGGACTCAGGCATACGAGTCCGAACGATGGACGCCCTGTGATGCCTCCTCGGGCCTTGCGCACCTCTGTTCCGGTGCGGACCAAGACCGCGACGGTTGGGCGGACGGAGTCGAGGTTCACTTGGGGACTTCTCCCCGCGATGCTGACTCCGACGACGATGGCCTGCGGGACGGTCATGACCCTTGTCCCCTACTCGCTGCCTCGACCCAACCGATTTCAGGTGCGATGGACGGCCTGATTGGAGCCCTGCTGTCTGTTGGGAACCATCCCCGTCCCCTGCTCGTCCAAGCGTCGCACTTTCCGCATTGTCCGACTGGGCTACGCGTGCCGATTCTGCACCGGCCCGACCGCCCTGGGACAACGGCCAGCCCGGCCGATTCGCTTCGCATCCATACGGAGAGGGTAGCCACCGGTGAGAACGCGCTGTGCGGATATGGCGTCCTTGGTCCGGACTTCTTTGCCGCTCTCTCCAGCGGAGACACGCACGGCAGAATCGATGGGCTGAGGCAAGTTCGCTACTACGAAGGAGCAGTGCCTTCTGCTGCGAGCGTTCCCGCCTGGGTATGGCGGTGTTTCACTCAACTGCTCGAGGTCGACCGATAGAATCCAGTTCGCGCATTTACGGAATCCTCATTGGCGTAGTAGGCGACCCTGCGGGGCCGGTCGCCGGCCCTCCCCGGCGCACCGTCCCCTCGGGAAGATCTGGAGAGACTCCACCGACTGGGCGACCGACGAGCGGGTTGCCTCGGCCCTGACAGGTCAGGACGAGGTTCTGCCACCGCGCCTCCGCGTAGGTCGGGGGGACCCGAGCACGGGCCTCGTGGAGAAGCCGGACGTCGGTGGCAGATGGCTCGATACCGTGACCCGCGAACATGAGCGTCAGATGTCTGGCCAGCTCGGCTCGCTGGGTCGGAGCCTGTAGCGCGAGCACCTCCCCGACTTCGACCCATGGTGGCAACGCCGCCGCAAGCCGTGAGCAGGAGAGTGTCCATAGAGTGAGCTGATTCAAGTCGCGTATCGTGCAGTCGCGAAGGGCGTTCTCGACGTCCGACCGCGCGCACCACGAGCCGTCTGCGAGGCTGACGAGCCAGCAGACATCCGAGCTGCGGCGCGGGTCGCTGCCAGTCGGGAACGTCGGTATCCCCCTGGCGAAGCACGCGTCTCGGAGCGGACTAACCACGCACTCCCTCTCGTGCTCGAGCAGGTCGGTCGCGAGCGCCATCGTCGCCGTGGAGACCTCGGACTGATGCAGGGCGTACATCGGCGCGGTCAAGCATGGACGGGACCGATCGAACCGCGCCGGCGTGCACGCGATGACGAACACGCTGAGGGCCAATTGAAGCTCGCCGACTTCGCGCCGGGTCATGGATCGGGCGCCTCCACGAACATGTCATGCATGTTGTCGCGCCCAGGCCCGTGAGGCGACCCCTCGGCCTCGTGACTTCTCTCGTTCGATGCGATGACTGTGCGCGCGCGATGACCCCGAGCTCCCCCTCCCCCAGCGTCCTCTTGCCCCGCTCTGGGCTCGGTTGCGGTAGAGTCCGCGCATGGCTGGTGACCAGACCGTCGAGCTCGACGCCGTGTACCTCCCCGTGAAGTCGGTGGAGGACGTCGAGGACGCTCTCGAAGGATATGCGCGCGTGCAGGGCAAGGCCGCCGCGGGGCCCTCGGGGCCGCTCGTGCGCGGCGAGGGGTTCGAGGTGGACTGCGCGGAGCTGGAGGCGTGGCCGGACGACGTGCTCGGAGAGGTCGTCACGGTGCGCGGGCGGCTCGTCAAGGAGGGCGAGGCGCTCAAGCTCGAGCGGCCGCTCTACGAGGTCGGCGAGTAGCTGGGGCTCAGACGTAGAGCTCGGGCTCGCGGTAGGCGGCGAAGGTCTGCAGGAGGTCGGCGTCGGTGGCGTCGAGGCGCTCGAGCTGGAGGCCGAGGCCGGGGCGGCCGGTGCGCTGGGCGCGGCTCCAGGTGACGGTGGCGCGGGCGGTGAGCTGGACGCCGCCCGGGAGGCAGAGCTGGGCCTCCACCGGGGTGCCGACGGCGAGCTCGCGGTAGGTGGCGACGAAGACGCCCTGGACGCGGCCGTCGAGGTCGGCGACGAGGTTGGACTCGCTGTAGGGCGCGAGGGCGACCTCGAGGTAGGCCTCCGCAGGGGCCTGGCGGCAGGGCTGGCTGTGACGCTCGAGGCGCTCGGGCTCGACGAGGGGCACGCGCAGGCCGAGGGGGCGCGCGTCGATGACGGTGCGGTCGTCGTCCTCGTCCAGCGCGCGCCGCTCGAGGAGCACGTTCCAGGTGCCCGCGCTGGGCGGGGTGAGGATGGAGGCGAAGGCGGTGTGCTGCTGCGTCGTCATGTGGCGGCCCCATTACAAGGGGCGTGCCAGCGGCTGGCGCGCAGGAAGATGGGCCGGGCGGCGTAACGATCGAGGGCCGGAGCGTAACAGCGGGGGTCCGAGGTTACGGTCGACGCGTAACGGACGGCAGGCGGGCGTCACCCACGCAGCGTCGGGGCTCCGTCCGCAAGTCCTGCGCTTCCGTTTGGGCTGGAACGCCAGGGGTGGGGGCTGGCATGGGGCGTGGTACCTGCCCGCAGGTGGGTATCTCGCCAAAACCCGCGCCCGACACGCGCCCCGAGTCTCCGAAGGCCCTCGGCACGACGCCTCACCCGACGCAGCCCCGCAACACGGGACCGGTGCTGCTGGATCCGGGGGCGGTCATCGGGGGGAAGTACGAGATCGAGCGGGTGCTGGGCATCGGGGGGCACGGGGTGGTCTACGCGGCGCGGGACCTCGAGGAGGAGCTGGACGTGGCCATCAAGCTGCTGTCGCACCCGACGGGGCGGATCCCCGCCGCGATCTCGAGGCTGCGGCTGGAGCGGGAGGCGGAGATCCTGCAGAAGATCGCGCACCCGAACGTGGTGCACGTGCACGCGATCGGGTGGCTCGACGAGGACCGGCCGTTCCTCGTGATGGAGCGGCTGCACGGCCGGAGCGTGCACGACGATCTGGTGGAGCACGGGGTGATGGATCCGCCCGAGGCGTTCGCGCTGGTGCAGCCGGTGATGGACGCGCTCTCGCTCGCCCACGCGCACGGGATCGTGCACCGGGATCTGAAGCCGGCGAACCTGTTCCTGGAGGAGGACGGGACGGCGAAGCTGCTCGACTTCGGGGTCAGCACGGTGGAGGCGCGCGACGACCGGCTGACGCACCCGGGCGACGTGCTCGGGACGCCGGCGTATCTGGCGCCGGAGCAGCTGACGCCGCACGTCGGCATAGATGGGCGCACGGACGTCTACGGGATGGGCGTGACGCTCTACGAGATGATCACGGGGCGGCTGCCGTTCGAGGAGAGCGCGGCGCTCCTGTTCGAGTCGATCCTGTTCGACCCGCCGGTGCCGCCGAGCGTCTACCGGCCCGGGCTCGGGGCCGACATCGACGCCATCCTGCTGCGGGCGATGAGCAAGTCCCCGGAGCGGCGCTTCGAGACGATGAAGACGTTCTCGGACGCGCTCGAGGCCAGCACGTTCACGGAGGAGCGGCCGCGCAAGTCCGACATCCGCGCGCTCGGAGCCGGGGAGCGGGAGCGCCGAAGGGTCCGGGCCGCGACGGGCGCGACGCACTCGTCGGACTGAGCCGGCCGGAAATTAAAAGCGGCGGCCCCGG